>NZ_JADBEC010000001.1:3491165-3864247 GCF_014873945.1 Rhizobium viscosum
CCGGATGACGGAACTCGGGCGGTCGCTCTATACCGTGCTGTCACAGCTTCTGAACTGGGCCGAGGCGAACCATGATGAGGTTCGCGCCGCACGGCTGCGATTCGACGCGGATGCTGTATAGAGCGCAATTCCGGACGCAAAACCGCTGCACACTTTTGCTGGAATTGCTTTAGAGGATCAGGCGGCCGGGCCGCCTGATCCGGATTTGATTACTTCTCGCGGCCTTCCGTCAGGAAGAACAGGAAGGCGAGTGCCGGGAAGCAGAAGCCGATCCAGGCAGCCAGCGTCCAGCCGCCGGTTGCGTAAGCCCAGCCGCCAAGTGCGGAGCCGATGGCTCCACCGGTGAAGAAGGTCGCCATGAACAGGCCGTTCAGGCGGCCGCGATGTTCCGGGCTCAATCCATAGATCGCGCGCTGGCCGCAGACGAGATTGGTCGTCACACCAAAATCCAGGAGGATCGCCGCAGCTGTCAGCAGGATGAGCGCCGTCAGCGAGCCGTCGGTTGCGAAATGGCTGATGAGGAAGGAGCCCATGCCGAGCAGCATGGCGAGCGTGGAAGCGACCTTCGTCATGCCGCGGTCGGCCAGGCGGCCGGCGATCGGCGAGGCGATGGCGCCGGCGGCACCGGCTAGCGCAAAAAGGGCGATGCCGCTCTGCGATATGCCGAAAGCGGGGCTTGCAAGCAGCAGCGGCGCGGTCGTCCAGAACAGACTGAAAGCGCCGAACATACCGGCCTGATAGAGGGCGCGGCGCTGCAGCACCCGCGAATTAAGCGCCAGATGGCCCATGGAGGCCAACAGCTCAGCATAACGCAGCTTCGTGTGGGGAACGCGGACCGGCAGGTTGACGCGCAATACGATGCCGAGTGCGATCATGACGGCGGCGGTGACGTAATAGACCACATGCCAGGACGAGGTTTCGGCAACGAGGCTCGCGAAGGGGCGGGCGAGCATGATGCCGCAGAGCAGGCCGCTCATGACATTGCCGACGACCTGGCCGCGTGTCGCATCCGGCGCCATGCTGGCTGCGAAGGGAACGAGGACCTGAGCTGCGACCGAGGCGAGGCCGATGCAGAGCGAAGCCGTCAGGAACATGCCAGGCGTGGAGGAAAAGGCCGCGCCGATGAGGGCAAGTGCGGAGCCGACAGTCAGCGTCAGGATGAGGCGGCGATTTTCAAAGAGGTCGGCAAGCGGCACCAGAAGCAGAAGGCCGAGACCGTAGCCGATCTGCGTGAGCGTCACGATCAAGCCGGTTGCGGCCGGCGAGAAGCCGAGATCGGCGCTGATGAGGCCCGCCAGCGGCTGGCCGTAATAAAGGTTGGCGGCGACGAAGCCGCAGGAAGCTGCAAAAAGGAAGGTTAGCCAGGGGGATAGGGCGCGTGGCGTGGCCGCATCCTGCGTGGTGGCTGAAACGCTCATCAGAAACTCCGGGAGGCAATGATTGGGAGGATTGAATGCAATTTAATCATCTGCCGCCACCCGATCCCTGACCGGATGACGGTATTTCGGTCGTCACGTTACGAGACGCATTGCGGCCTCGGCCGCAGCCATCATTTCTTTCTCTCCGCGTCCCGTCCTCCCGATGACACGCAAGCCCTTGGTCAGGCAGAGAAAGGTAAGGGCGGTGGCATCGGCATCTACGTTCGACGGGATCGTGCCATCGGCCTGGCCGATGCGGATGAGATCGGCCATCAGCTTTTCGTCAGCGGAAAAGGCGGCGGCCACATGTTCGGCAGCTTCCTCGTCGAGCAGCGAAATGTCGTTTGCGCCACCAACGACGAGGCAGCCTTTGAGGCCTGCTTCGCCGTGGGAAAGCTCGGCATAATACAGGACCATTTGGAGGACCTTTTCGCGGCCCGTCTTTACGGATGCGATCTTCGCCTCCAGCCTGCCGCGGCCGAGTTGGCGATAGCGCCTGAAGGCGGCAAGAAAGATGCCGCGTTTGTCCTTGAAAGCCTTGTAGACGCTGCCTGAGGCAAGGCCCATGGCTTCGGTCAATTCGCTGATGGAGGCGGCGTGGTAGCCGCGCTCGGAGAAGACGCGCAGCGCAGCATCGAGTGCTGCGTCCATATCGAACTCGCGCGGGCGGCCGCGGCTGCGGGTTTTCGTGAGGGTGTCAACGGTCATGGCGCCTAATTAGGGAATGACCGTTTCCAAATCAAGTAAAATTTCTAAGACGCAGCAAAATCAGAGGTCGAGCACCCAGGTCTGGCCGTTCGCTTCCGGGCCGAACATGCGATGTCTCTCTTCGGAGACAAGCCGGAAGCCGGCCTTCTGATAGATAGCGCGGGCGGTGTGGAGGAAGTCGTTGGTCCAGAGCGAAATCTGCCGGTACCCCTTGCGACCGGAGAAGGCGATGCACTCGTCGACGAGTTGCCTGCCAAGGCCGAGACCGCGGGCGGCCTTGTCGACATAGAGCAGGCGGAGCTTGGCAATGCCATCGCCGCCATTGGTGATCAGCACAGAGCCGAGATTGATGCCGGCGCGCTCGGCGATCCAGCAATATTCCATCTCGGGATCGAAATTGGCGAGGAACTTGCCCGCGACGTCGGCGACCAGTCCTTCGAAGCGGAGGTCCCAGCCATATTCCTCGGCATAGAAACGTCCCTGGCTCTGAACGATCCAGCCGATATCGCCAGCGCGATGCGGGCGGATGACGGCGGGTGCCGGTTTCGCCTGAGGGTCGAGGATCGCGCGGATCGTTCGCATGGCGGCAACGGCGGCCTGCGGCTCGCCATCGGCGAGCGTATCGAAGCGGGCGGCGATCTGGGCATTGGAGCGGCGGCCAAGCTCCTCGAACTGAGCTCGTCCCTTGGTGGTGACTGTGAGGATCTGGCTGCGCTGATCGGCGGGATCGGGCGTCGCCTCGATGAAGTCTTCTTCGCGGAAGCGCTTGAGGATGCGGCTGAGATAGGCGGGATCGAGCTGCAGGTCGCGGGCAAGGGCGCCGGCATTGACGCCATTGTGGACACCGATCTCGAAGAGCACGCGCGCATCGGTCAGCGTGAAGGGGGTGTCGAGATAGGCCTTATTCAGAAGGCCGAGGAAGTTCGTGTAGAAGCGATTGAATTCGCGGGCGGATTCGATGAGGGCGATATCGGTCATGGCAGGGTCTCCTGACAGAAACCCTGCTGCCTTTATTTGACTGAGTCAACTAAATTGATGGCTCAGGCCGCGTCTTCTTCTTCGTTTGCGACTTCTCCCTCGAAGGCGAAATCGACGGCGGCGCGGGCATGGATTGTCGTCGTGTCGAAACCGGGCAGGGGCAGATGATCGGGATCGAGGATCAGGCAGATTTCGGTGCAGCCGAGGATGATGCTATCGGCGCCATTGGCGCGGGCACGTTCGATCACGGCCATCAGTTTTTCACGCGAGCTGTCGAGCACCTTGCCGGCGCAGAGTTCGTTGAAGATGATGTCGTGAACGGTGGTACGGTCGGCTGCGTCAGGCACCATGATGTCGAGACCGAGGCTCTTCATGCGCTCGGTATAGAAGCCGTGCTCCATCGTGTAGCGCGTGGCGAGCAGCAGCGGGCGCTTGCAGCCTGCTGCATGGATCGTCTTGGCGGTCTCGTCGATAATGTGGATCAGCCGCACGGAGATGTATGTTGCAACTTCGGGCGCGATCAGATGCATGGTATTGGTGCAGATGAGCACGCAATCGGCTCCGGCAATCTGCAGGCGCAGCGCAACATCGCCGAGGCGCGAGGCAGCCATATCCCAAGCTCCGGCCTTCTGGAGGGCAACGATCTCCTCGAAGTTCACCGAATGCATGATCAGTTCGGCAGAGGCGAGACCACCCAGGCGCTCACGCACCATTTCGTTGATGAGACGATAGTAGACTGCCGAACTTTCAAAGCTCATGCCGCCGATGAGGCCGACTGTTTTCATGGATGCTCGCTCCCTGGAGTGTTCTCTGATGTCCTGATGATGATGCAGATCGGGCGCGGTGTGTTTGCGTTGTTTGTTCTTTTGCATCGTTCTGTGCTACGCTTTTGCACCATTTTCGATTTTTCTGCAAAATTTCAGCGTGAGGCTTTTCATGATCGACGATCGCGACAGGCGAATTCTCGATATCCTGCAAGAGAATGCGGGCATCTCCGTGACCGAGCTTGCCGAATTGGTTGCGCTTTCGGTTTCCGCCTGTTCGCGGCGCATCCAGCGGCTGGAAGAGACCGGCCATATAGCGCGGCGCATCGTTGTGCTGGATCGCGAGCGGATGGGCGTGCCGACCACACTCTTTGCGCTCATCAAGACCGCACATCATTCCGACGAGTGGACCGAGAGCTTCCGGCGGGCGATCAGCGATATCCCCGAGATCGTCGAGGCGCACCGGCTGACTGGCAACTATGATTACATTCTCAAGATCGTGTTGCCGCGCGTCGAACACTACGATGTCATTTACAAGCGGATCGTGCGCCGCATCGAACTCTTCGATGTCTCCGCCTCGATCTCCATGGAGATTATGAAGAGCGGTACGGCGATACCCGTAGGTTACGCCAACTGAATAAGCGAACTAGGACAAGACTGCCTCCAGCGTTGATCGATTGCGTAGCATCCAGGACGCACTCCTCGTGCGCCATGTTATCGCCCATAGAGATTCTGGGCCTTTCGTATCCGGCGTGACATGAGCCTCTTTTGCCTGCTCGGCAGCATCGTGAATTGCAAATGCAAGCAGTTTGCCGAAGAAGCCGTCCCGCTGCTTTTTCGAAAAACCGTAACCGTCCAACAGATATCGAACCTGCCGCGCTCTTGCCATTGCCGAGCCAAGGTTCATTCTTTCCGCTATGTCGTCATCGTAAAGCTGGGCATTCAGCCAGCAGGCTTGCGCTAGTTCGGTGTCTATTCCAACCGGTCCGGCAGCCTCCCAATCGATGAGGGCGATTGGCGTGTTAGAGTGAGAGACAATATTCCAGGGGCCGGTGTCGCAGTGGCCAATGACGCGCGGACCAGTTCCGAGCTCACGACCAAACCACCCGCGCCAGATCGCATTGTCAGGGACTTTGAACGAAGATGTCGCCTCGTGGAGTTGCCGGAGCATCCTTCCGAGGAGAGGCAGAGCCTCATCGCTCCAAGGCCCAGGATGGACAAACTCTCCTTCGATAAACGAGAGGGTTTCACGACCCCGCTCGTCAAAGCCCGTGCCGACGACATGGGGACATGCGGCGAATCCCACCTGCTCAAGATGCCTCAGCAGCGAAACTATGACTGGTGACCAAGGGCCACTCTCACGATAAATGACATTGCCCCGTCGAGAAACTTCAGTGCGTCCGCCGCCGGCTAAAATGATTTCGTCGTCCATTCCCGGAATGTACGTGCAAAACGCTTTTGATGACAGTGCGGACAGGACTGACGCAAGGGGCAAATCAGCAGCGAACAAAGCCGATCTGGATGCAGGGCAGGCATGCCGAAACGGCGGTTGAATCCTTCGTTCGAAAGGCGACATTTGTTGCAGCGCAATGACGAAAGGGTAGGTTCATGAGCGAACATCACGTCGTCGTCATCGGCGGCGGTTTCGGCGGGCTGCAGGTCGTCAATGGATTGAAGGGCGCGGGCGTGAAGGTCACGCTGATCGACCGGCGCAACCATCATCTCTTTCAGCCGCTTCTCTATCAGGTGGCAACGACGATCCTGTCTACGTCCGAGATCGCCTGGCCGATCCGCCATCTCTATGCCGACCGGCCCGAGGTGACGACGCTGCTTGGCGAGGTTAACGGCGTCGATGCACAGGCAAAGACCGTTTCCTTACGCAGCGGCATGGTGTTGAATTACGATACGCTGGTGCTGGCAACCGGTGCCACGCACGCCTATTTCGGCCATGACGAATGGGAGCCGGTCGCGCCCGGCCTCAAGACCCTCGAGGATGCGACGACCATTCGCCGCCGCATGCTACTCGCCTTCGAACGGGCGGAAGTGGAAAGCGATCCGGCCGCGCGAGATGCGTATCTGACCTTCTCCATTGTCGGCGCTGGTCCGACCGGGGTGGAGCTCGCCGGCATCATCGCCGAGCTTGCGCATTTCACGCTGCCGAAGGAGTTTCGCAATATCGATACGCGCAAGACCCGCGTCGTGCTGATCGAGGCCGGTCCGCGCGTGCTGCCGGCCTTTGCCGAGGAGCTTTCGGCCTATGCGCAGAAGGCGCTGGAAAAGCTCGGCGTCGAGGTGCTGACGGGGACGCCGGTGACGCAATGCACGGCTGACGGTGTCACGGTCGGCGAAAACTTCATTCCGAGCCGGACGATCGTCTGGGCCGCCGGCGTGCAGGCTTCGCATGCGGCGCGCTGGCTCGGCGTGCCGGCCGACCGGGCAGGGCGCACCATCGTCGAAAAGGATTTGACCGCACCCGGCCTGCCGGATGTCTTCGTGATTGGCGATACGGCCTTGGTGATACGTGACGATGGCAAGCCGGTGCCGGGCATTGCGCCGGCGGCCAAGCAGCAGGGCGGCTATGTGGCGAAGGTTATCCGCGCCCGCGTCTCAGGCAAGCCGGCACCGGGGCCGTTCAAATACTGGCATCAGGGCAGCCTGGCCACGATCGGCAAGAGTGCGGCGATCATCGATTTCGGTCGCTTCAAGCTTAAGGGCTGGATCGCCTGGTGGATCTGGGGCCTTGCCCATATCTACTTCCTGATCGGCACACGCTCGCGTTTTGCCGTCGCCTGGAACTGGTTCTGGATCTATATGAGCGGCCAGCATAGCGCCCGGCTGATCACCCAGCGCGAGACGATGCGTGACGATGGGTAGGGCGAAACAAGCGGCAAAGAAAAAGGGCAGCTCCGGGAGCCGCCCTTTCTGTTTCATCAGGCTGCCAGCGAGGCGATGTCGATGACGAAGCGGTAGCGCACGTCGCTCTTCAGCACGCGCTCATAGGCTTCGTTGACCTGCTGGATGTTGATCTTCTCGATTTCCGAGACGATGTTGTGCTCGCCGCAGAAGTCGAGCATTTCCTGGGTTTCCTTGATCGAGCCGATCATCGAGCCGGAAATGCTCTTGCGGCCGGGAACCAGCGAGAAGGCGTGGACCGGGATCGCGTTTTCCGGAACGCCGACGACGACGAAGGCGCCGTCCACCTTCACGAGGCCGAGATAAGCGTTCCAGTCGATCTCGGCGCTGACGGTGCAGATGACGAGGTCGAAGGCGCCGCGGAGCTTCGTGAAGGTCTCGGGGTCGTTGGTGGCATAATATTCCTTGGCGCCGAGCTTCAGGCCATCTTCCTTCTTGGAGAGGGTCTGCGAGAGCACGGTGATATCGGCACCCATGGCAGCACCGAGCTTGACGCCCATATGGCCGAGACCGCCCATGCCGACGATCGCGATCTTCTTGCCGGGGCCGGCATTCCAGTGGCGCAGCGGCGAATAGAGCGTGATGCCGGCGCAGAGCAACGGGGCGGAGGCATCGAGCGGAAGGTTGTCCGGAATGGACATGACGTAGCCCTCCTTGACGACGATGCTATCGGAATAGCCGCCCTGGGTGCGGGTCTTGCCGTCGGCTTCGAACTCGTTGTAGGTGCCGACGAGGCCCGGCATGTACTGCTCGCGGTCGACGTCGCGGGTGGCGCAACCGACGCAGGAATCGACGAAGCAGCCGACGCCGACGCGGTCGCCGACCTTGAACTTGGTCACTTCAGAACCGACTGCCGTGACGATGCCGGCGATCTCATGGCCCGGAACGATCGGATAGACAGCATTCTTCCATTCGTTGCGGACGGTGTGGATGTCCGAATGGCAGATGCCGGCAAACTTGATGGCGATGACGACGTCATCCGGGTTCGGATTGCGGCGTTCGAACGTGAAAGGCGTCAGTGGCTTGGAAGCGTCAGTCGCGGCATAACCTCTAGCGATAGGCATGGGAACCATCCTTTTTCGATTTGGGAGGGGTGGGTGAGAGGATGGCCGGACTATCACCCGGAACCGCGCAGCAGCGTTAGAGCGATACTCTCAGCTTTTTGCACGATCCTGCAAAAGTGAGCCGGCCACCTGTTTGCGAAACAGAAAAGGCGCTTTAGATAGAAGCGGTATCGCTGGCGCCAGACAGAAAGAGTTGCCGCATGACATTGCCTTTCAATCCCTATCAGGAAATCGTCGATATCGCGATGCGCTATGCGCCCGGCGATGGCGAGTTCCGCACGTCGATCGGCAATCTCCATATCAGCCGCCGCTCCAAGCCGAGCGACCCGCTGCACAGCAGCTATAAGCCCTGCTTTGCCTTTGTGCTGCAGGGTGCCAAGAGCCTGCGTCTCGGCGATGAGTTTATCAGCTACGGAACCGGCGACTATCTCCTGACCTCGCTCGATCTGCCGGTCGCCTGGCGCATTGCCGAGGCAAGCCCCGAGGTGCCGCATCTTTGTCTTGGGCTCGGGATCGACTCCGAAATGCTGCTGGAGCTCCTGAGCCGCATCGACATTCCGCGCCCGGCCTCCCATACCGACGGGCAGCGCGGCATGACCGTCAACGTCGCACCGCCGGAGCTTCTGGATGCTGCCGTTCGCCTGTTGCGCTTGCTCGATCGTCCAGATGACATTCCGGCCATGGCGCCGCTGATCGAGCAGGAAATCCTCTATCGGATCCTGACCGGGCCTGACGGCGAGCGGCTGATCAATATTGCCACGGCCGACAGCCACAGCAACAGGATCGCCCGGGCCGTTGCCTGGCTGAAGGAGAATTTCGCCCGGCCGTTGCGCATCGAGGATCTCGCCGACCATGTCAGCATGAGCGCGTCTTCCTTCCATCACCATTTCAAATCGGTGACGGCGATGACGCCGATGCAGTACCAGAAGCAGCTTCGCCTGCACGAGGCGCGCCGGCTGATGCTGGTGGAAAGGCTGGATGCCGGCACAGCCGGTCATCGGGTCGGCTACCAGAGCCCGTCGCAGTTTAGCCGCGAATATAGCCGCCTCTATGGTGCGTCACCGGCCCGCGATGTCGATGGCGCCCGGGATGCGGTAGCAGCGGAGTAGGGCTCAGCCCGGAAATTTCAGGGCCTTGTCGTTGCGGCACTTCGCCAGCGCGAGTTGGCGGAAGGAAAGGATGCGGGTGATACGCTCCTTGCCATCGGTTTCGACGCCCATGCAGGCGCAGGCATAGCCGTAATTGCCGTTGGTCTTCACATAATCATGCTCGGAAATATCGGGGATCAGGTCCATGCCTTCGGGCTCGTGGCCGCTTCCCTGAGTCATGATCGTCCAGGTGTTTTGCGCATCGTCCAGCCACCAGTTGGCGGGCGTTGGGTTCTGGATCCAGCCGCAGCGCGTCTCCGCAGCAAGAACCGGAACGGCGAGGGCTAACGATAGAGCGGCGGCGACAGCTATTGTCTTCATGAGCGATTCTCCTTGGTGCCGAATGCTCACCTATTTGCCCGCCTTCGAACAGCCGAATTCCGGTGTTTCATATGACATGAAAAAATCTGCTGATGCTTCTTGACGGGAGCCTGCGATCTGGCGCATAACACCACGAACCGTACCGTACGGTACGTAAATGGGGAGTTGAGACCGTGTCAGTCGATGTTGCAGAGCCGAGCGAGTTTTCGCCACGCCAGAACGCCGTTCTGGAGCAGGCGTTGCAGCTTCTCGTCGATGGCGGCGAGAAGGCGCTGACGACATCGGGTGTGGCGCGCGCCGCCAACTGCTCCAAAGAAAGCCTCTATAAATGGTTTGGCGACCGTGACGGTCTGCTCTCAGCGATGATCGCCTATCAGGCGAGCAAGGTGCGTACCTTCGAGCGCAGCGGCGAGCGGCTGACCTATACGAGCCTGCACGACCACCTCGTCATATTCGCCCGCGATCTACTCGAAGTTCTGGCCGGCGACGTGTCGCTGGCGCTCAACCGGCTGGCAATCGGCCAGTCCCACCGCGACGGCTCCAAGCTCGGCAAGCTCTTGCTCGAACGCGGCCGCCGGCAGATCGACCGCCGTGCCATGGCGCTGATCGATGCCGGAAAAAGGGCAGGGCTGCTGCGCTTCCATGATGCCGACGAAGCCTATCATACGCTTTATGGCCTTGTTGTTTCCGACCTGCATGTGCGCATGCTGCTCGGCGAGCCGGGCCTCAAGGATACTGCGCGTCAGGCGGAGAAGGCGGTGACCGCCTTCCTGCGCCTGTACGGCACGGACAAGGTTCTGGCGGAGATGCCGATCCTCGGCTGACCGCTTTAGTGACAGTCAACAAGACAAGCAAAAGGGAAGGAATTTCAATGCGCGTCTATTACGATCGTGATGCCGATCTCAACCTCATCAAGTCGAAGAAGGTCGCCGTCATCGGCTATGGTTCGCAGGGTCGCGCACATGCGCTGAACCTCAAGGATTCCGGCGCCCAGAACGTCGCCATCGCGCTCAAGGCCGGTTCGCCGACCGTCAAGAAGGCCGAAGCTGATGGCTTCAAGGTCATGACGGTTGCTGAAGCTGCCGCCTGGGCCGACCTGATGATGATGGCGACCCCGGACGAACTGCAGGCCGACATCTACAAGGCCGATATCGCTCCGAACATTCGTGACGGCGCTGCGATCGCCTTTGCCCACGGCCTCAACGTTCACTTCGGCCTCATCGAGCCGAAGGCGACTGTCGACGTCGTGATGATCGCTCCGAAGGGCCCGGGCCACACGGTTCGCGGCGAATACCAGAAGGGC
The DNA here is from genome assembly GCF_014873945.1 of Rhizobium viscosum. Lineage (NCBI taxonomy): Bacteria > Pseudomonadati > Pseudomonadota > Alphaproteobacteria > Hyphomicrobiales > Rhizobiaceae > Rhizobium > Rhizobium viscosum. Next base: position 3,501,783 of record NZ_JADBEC010000001.1, read on the forward strand.
GGCGGTGTTCCCTGCCTCGTTGCCGTTCATCAGAACGCTTCCGGCAATGCACTTGAACTCGCTCTCTCCTACGCCTGCGGCGTTGGCGGCGGCCGTTCGGGCATTATCGAAACCAATTTCCGCGAAGAGTGCGAAACCGACCTCTTCGGCGAACAGGTCGTTCTCTGCGGCGGTCTCGTAGAGCTTATCCGCGCCGGTTTCGAAACGCTTGTTGAAGCAGGTTACGCTCCGGAAATGGCCTATTTCGAGTGCCTGCACGAAGTGAAGCTGATCGTCGACCTGATCTATGAAGGCGGCATCGCCAACATGAACTACTCGATCTCCAACACGGCCGAGTGGGGCGAATACGTCACGGGTCCGCGCATCATCACCGAAGAAACCAAGGCTGAGATGAAGCGTGTCCTCAAGGACATCCAGACCGGCAAGTTCACCTCCGAATGGATGCAGGAATACCGGTCGGGCGCTGCCCGCTTCAAGGGCATCCGCCGCAACAACGACAGCCACCAGATCGAAGAAGTCGGCGCCAAGCTGCGCGGCATGATGCCCTGGATCGGCAAGAACAAGCTGGTCGACAAGTCTGTCAACTAAGCTGTTCTGAGACTGTGATTATGAGAGGCCGGGGCAAAAGCTCCGGCCTTGTTATTTGGTCGCTAAAAGACTAGGTTTCTGACTAGTCAGGAGAAAGTCGATGCGTCAATGGCAAGTGCAGGATGCGAAGGCGCGTTTCAGCGAAATGCTGGATGCCTCGCTCGAAGAGGGACCGCAGCTCGTTTCCAGGCGCGGCGAGCCGAAGGCTGTGCTGATCTCGGTTGACGAATGGGAAAGGTTGCAAAAACGGACGAAGCCAAGCCTGAAGGATATACTTTTGGCACCCGAAGCGCGCGCCGAGCTCGATATTCCCGAACGTGGCCGATGGAAGACCAGAGATATACCGGACTTTGAATAGCGATGTATCTCCTGGACACCAATGTTCTTTCGGAATTAAGGCGACCGCGTCCGCATGGGGGCGTGCTTGCGTGGATCGAGTCCGTCTCGAGCGACAGCATGTATGTTCCGGCCGTTGTCATCGGAGAAATCCAGCTCGGCATCGAGCGGACGGCGGGAAACGATCCCGCGAAGGCCAGAGAGCTTTCCGTTTGGCTGCAGCAGATTATCGATACGGCGCAATGCGTCAGCATTGATGCGGAAATTTTTAAGCGATGGGGAACATTGGCCCATCGCATCGGCACGTACCTGCTTGTCGACGCTCTGATCGCAGCGACCGCGCTTCAGAAAAATATGACTGTCGTGACCCGCAATATTAGCGATTTTCAGCAGTTCGGTGTTCCGGTCTTCAATCCGTTCGAATACAAGTCCGGCAGCTAAGTCTCTTCACTTGCGAGTGCTGAGATACAGCCAGCTCGTCGGCTTGTTATCATAACCGCCGCCATCCGCTTCGTTGATCACGACGTCTTTCCAGCCGCCGGCAATAAGCAATTCCCGAAGCCATTCCTTTGATGGGTAATTGTAGTAGCGCCCGAAGCTATCATGGCCTTCGGCGCTGCCGGCCTTGAAGCTCGCATGGAAGACGCCGTTTTCCTTCAAGGCGTTGCGGATAAGGGTAAGGATGCTGGGGAGATCGGCACGGGGCACATGCAGAAGGCTCGCCTCGGCCCAGACGCCGTCGAATTCCTCGCGGGCAGCAAGCTCCTCGAAGCGCATGACCTTCACCGGGCTGCCGATCAGTTTCTCGGCCTGTCGGGCAAGCTCTGCTGAGCCATCTGTGGGCAACACGTCGAAGCCTCTTGCGAGCATGTAGGCGCAGTCCTGCCCGCCACCGCAGCCGAGTTCGAGAATGCGTGCCTTTTCGGAAAGAGCGGAGAGGAAAGCGTCCAGTCTTGCCGTGGGGAGCTTCCGGCCGCGGTTCGCGTAGGTCTCGGCATTGTCGTCGTAGAAGGCTTTGCTCATGGGTTCTTCTCAAGATAGACCACGCGGTCGAGATCCGTAAAATGGGCGTCCAGCGTCAGCACGTCGGCATCATGCAGTTCGGCGGTGGCATAGATGATGGCGTCGGCAAGGGCGAGTTTGCGTTTCGCCGAAACTTCGGCGGCGCGTCGGGCGAGCGCCGTGTCGAGCGGCGCGACGATGCAGGTGGCGGTATAGGCGAAGAAGGAATCGACAGCCTCTTCACCGCGTTCGCGCTCCAGCCATTTGGCGAGTTCGAGCTGGACGATGGTCGGGACGATGCATTCGGTTCGCCCAGGCATCTCGCCTTGCAGGCGATCTGCGGCAGGCCCCTGGGTCAGCCATTCGATCCAGGCCGAGCTGTCGACGACACGCATCAGAGGCGGTCTTTCCTGTCGCGGTAATTGCTGGGGTCGGCGCCTTTGGCCATGCCCCGGAGATCTGCCAGTTCAGGAACGGGGATGAGAAGGACGCCTTTGCCCTTGGGGATAAAGACGAACTCCTGGCCGGCGGACCAATGTTGCTGTTCGCGCACTTCCTTCGGAATGGATATCTGAAATTTTGCTGAGAGGGTTGCGGTTGCCATTCTTGCTTTTCCTCTATCGATCGATAGATCGTAAGAATTTAACTGGCTTGGGTCAATGGCGAACCGTTTTTGGTGTCAAGTGGCTGGTCGGGCATGAAAAAACCGGGCGATGCGCCCGGTTTCGATCTCGTCGCAGTATATCTATCCGGCGGAAGCGTCGGCCGGGTATCCGAAATTCAAATTACAGAACGCGGCGCGTCCAGCCGCGCTCGTCGTTGGTGACACCCTTCTGCAGGCTGACGAGCTGCTGGCGCAGTTCCGTGGTCAGCTTGCCGGTCTGGCCGTCTCCGACCTTGAACTCGCCATCGGCGTGGCGAACCAGGCCGATGCCGGCCAGCACCGCGGCAGTGCCGCAGGCGAAGGCTTCGACGAGCTTGCCGCTGGCGGCGTCTTTCTGCCATTCCTCGAAGGAGTAGGGTCGTTCCTCGACGCGCAGGCCCTTTTCCTTGGCGAGCACGATAACGGAGGCGCGGGTGATGCCGGGCAGGATCGTGCCGCCGAGCGGCGGAGTGACGATCGTTCCGTCATTCATGACGAAGAAGACGTTCATGCCGCCGAGTTCTTCGACCCAGCGATGCTCTGCGGCGTCAAGGAAGACGACCTGATCGCATTCCTTCTTCGCGGCTTCGGCCTGCGCCACGAGGCTGGCTGCATAATTGCCACCGCATTTTGCCGCACCCGTGCCGCCGGCGGCTGCGCGGGTATAGGTGGTCTCGACCCAGAGCGAGACTGCCTTGGCGCCACCCTTGAAATAGGCACCGACCGGGGAGGCGATGATGCAGAAGATATATTCCTGGGCCGGGCGAACGCCGAGGAAGGCTTCGTTGGCGAACATGAAAGGGCGAAGGTAAAGGCTGGCGTCGCCCGAGGGGATCCAGTTCTTGTCAACGCGGACGAGTTCCTCGACCGCTTTCAGGAAGAGTTCTTCCGGCACGGCAGGCATCGCCATGCGGGCGGCCGACTGCGCGAAACGGCGGGCGTTCTCTTCGGGCCGGAAGAGCAGGATGCGGCCATCGTCCGCCTTGTAGGCTTTCATGCCTTCGAAGATTTCCTGGGCGTAGTGCAGGACGGCACTTGCAGGATCGAGTTCCAGCGGGCGGCGCGGCGTCACCTTTGCATCGTGCCAGCCCTTGTCGGCGGTCCAGCGTGCCAGGACCATATGATCGGTGAAGATCTTGCCGAAGCCGGGTGTTTCCAGTGCCTTGATGCGGTCGGCGTCGGAGACGGGAGACTTGTGGAATTCGATTGTGATTTCAGGAGAGGTCGACGTCGCGGTCATGCTGGCACCTTGATAGTCCATTGAATAATGGCCGGCACACTACTGCCGCCGGGCCGGTTTTGGAAAGGTCTGAATCGGCAGGTTTCGGCTTTTTGATCAGAGGAATAATCGCTCGAAGTGGCGAATGTTGGCGGAACGAGGTCGGCCATTCCGCTTGGATGCGTAAAATCTTTTATGTCGGCCCGAACAGAGCCAGGACTTGCAGATGCAGGCCTCCAAATTTGTCACAGTGACAAGAAAATAGGTCAGTATTATTGACATAAATTCAACTGCATGGTGAGCTGCTGATATTATAAAAATATGAGGAAACCCCATGCTGAACTGGGACAATATGTTTGCGACGCGCTCCACGAGGATGCGCGCTTCGGAAATCCGCGAGCTTCTGAAACTTCTCGACCGGCCGGATATCATCTCCTTTGCCGGCGGCATTCCGGACCCGGGGCTGTTTCCGGACAAGGAGTTCAAGCAGGCCTATGCGGATATTTTTGACAGCGCAGCCGTCAATTCAGCGCTGCAATATTCCGTTTCCGAAGGCTACAAGCCGCTGCGCGAGTGGCTCGTCAAGCAGATGGCGGACCTCGGCATTCCCTGCGAACTCGACAATGTCTTCATCGTCTCGGGTTCGCAGCAGGGCCTCGATTATCTCGGCAAGCTGTTTCTCTCACCCAACGATACGGCGCTGGTGACCTGGCCGACCTACCTCGGCGCGCTGCAGGCCTTCAACGCCTATGAGCCCTCCTATGACCAGCTGACGCCCGGTGGCAACCGCACGCCGGATTCTTACCGCGAAGCCGCTAGCCAGAAGGGTGGCAAGGTGAAGTTCGCCTATCTCTCGGCCGATTTCTCCAACCCGACCGGCGAGACCGTCGATCGCGAGGGCCGCGAGAAAGTTCTCGATCTTGCCGAAGAGCTCGACATCGCCGTCATCGAAGACGCCGCTTACCAGTCGCTGCGCTACGATGGCGATCCGATCCCGCCGATCCTAGCGCTGGAGATTGCGCGGAAGGGCCATATCAACAATACGCGCACGATCTATTGCGGCAGCTTTTCCAAGACGCTGGCGCCCGGCCTTCGCGTCGGTTTCATCGTTGCCAATGCACCCGTCATCCGCAAGCTGGTGCTGATGAAGCAGGCGGCCGACCTGCATTCCTCAACCATCAACCAGATGGCGATTTCGGAGGTTGCCGAGCGCGGTTTCGATGCGCAGGTCGCCAAGATCAGGGCCGCTTACAGCCATCGCCGCAACTGCATGCTGGCCGCCCTTGAAAAGTATATGCCTGCAGGCACGAGCTGGACGAAGCCGGAAGGCGGCATGTTCATCTGGGTCACGCTGCCCAAGGGCATGGATGGTGCCGAGCTGCTTGCCAAGTCTCTCGAAAGCGCCAAGGTCGCCTTCGTTCCGGGCAAGGCCTTCTTTGCCGATGGTTCGGGCGCCAACACGTTCCGCGTCAGCTTCTCTTGTGCCAACGAAAAGATGATCGAAGAGGGCATCAGCCGTCTCGGTAAGCTGATTGCCAGCGAGATCGGCTGATATTTGTTGAGACACTTGGGCGGCGATCAGAAGATCGTCGTCCAGCCTTCGTTTGCGGTTTCGCTCTTGCCGTAGCCGACACGGTCGGCGACCGCTCCATCGGCATTGATGAGGATGATATCGCCGCCCTTGTTGGCGAGCTGCGGGCCGCCATTTTCCGGGTCGAGTTTTATGGTGCGGAATTCGCCTGCAGCCAACGAGCCCGAGAGCTTCTGCCGGCGGCCTTCGCTATCTTCCAGCGACCAGCCTTCGATCGATGTCGTAACGTCCGAGCGGTTGACGAGCGTCACCGTCTCATCTTCGGTGCCGTCAGGATGGTTCACCGGATTGATCATGGCAGCGACGATGCGCAGTGACGAGGCGACGATCGGTTGCGGACGGCGGGTGCCTTCGCCGCGGCCTTGACCGCCCCTGTTGTCGCCGACGGGACGGCCGGAGATGGCGTCGGTGTTCCAGTTCTGCGATTGGAAGCCGAGGAAGATCGCTGCCCAATGGTCTTCGTCCGAAAAGTGGATCAGCAGCGCGCCGTCCTGATTGGGGCCGCTGGTCGCGCTGAAACTGCCGCTGTCACCCTGGTTCATATGGATATCGTGGATGCCGTTGCCCGGCTCGAAACCGAAATATTCGTCCGGCTTGTTCTTCTCCGGTCCCCAGGCTTCGCCAAAGGCATAGAAGTGGATCGACTTGTCGGCGATGCCTTCCTGCACGATCGGTTCAATGAAATCGCGCAGGTCGTTCTTCGGTCCATCGAGCTGGAAGGGCGCAACATCCATGTCCTCGCGCTCGATCATGCCGCCGCGGACATAGTCGATCGCAAGGTCCTTTCGGTCGCCTCTGATATCGGTCAGGCCCATCGGCAGAGCTGCGAGTTCGGCCGTCAGCTCGGCGTGCTGGAAGTCCATGACATTGGCGTAGAGCAAGTCATGTGGTGATTCCTTCGAGCGCACGTTCATGGCAATGCGATAGCTGACGCCACCGGCCTCGATGCGGATTTCGATATGGGGGTCCTTGTCGTCGTCAAGGGCGAGCGCCGAAGCCGTCCCCTTCAGCACCTTGTAATTCCGGAGCATGGTGAACCTCGTCGTGGGGCAGGGGTTCACGATAGCATAGCGGAAATGCATCTTTTGTGACGCTGATTTTCCGCCATGCAACGCTTTGGAGAGTTTACTTCTTTACATGCGGTCCGAAAAGTTCCATGTCGGCTTCGCTCAGACGCTCGTTCGCGGTGTTGAGCTGGTGCCAGTAAGGGTAGATGACCGGCGGCACGCTGACATCGTCGAGGCGCTTACGCTCGTCGTCCGAGAGCTTCAGCTCGGCGGCTGCGAGATTGTCCTTGAACTGGGCTTCGGTGCGACCGCCGATGATGACAGAGGTAACCGCCTTGCGGCCGATCAGCCAGGCGAGTGCGACCTGGGCTGCGGAAACGCCGCGTTCCTGACCAATCGCCACCAGCGTCTCGACGATATTCCAGAGGCGGTTTTCGTCGCGGATCGGCGGTTCGGTCCAGCCGGCGAACTGGCGGGTGCCTTCGGGAGCAGCCGCATTGCGGCGGTGCTTGCCCGAGAGCAGGCCGCCGGCGAGCGGGCTCCAGACGAGCACGCCGAGGCCCTGATCGATCGAGATCGGCAGCAGCTCATATTCGGCGTCACGGGCTTCCAGCGTATAGTGGATCTGCTGGCTGACGAAGCGCTGGTACTTGTGTTCGTTAGCGACGCCGAGCGCCTTCATGATGTGCCAGCCGGAATAGTTCGAGCAGCCGACATAGCGCACCTTGCCCTGCTTGATCAGCGTATCAAGCGCTTCCATCGTCTCTTCGAGCGGCGTTTCACCATCCCATTCATGGACCTGATAGAGGTCGATGACGTCGGTCTTCATGCGCTTGAGGCTCGCCTCACATTCGCGGACAAGGTGGTAGCGCGACAGGCCGCGATCGTTCGGACCGTCGCCCATGCCGAAGCGGGCCTTGGTGGCGAGCAGAACGCCGTTCGGCCGCTTGCCGCCGAGAACTTCGCCGATGATGCGCTCGGATTCGCCTGCCGAATAGACATTTGCCGTATCGATCAGGTTGACGCCGGCATCGAGGCAGATATCGACCATGCGGCGGGCCTCCTGCACACCGAGATCGCCAACGGTCTTGGCCCAGCCGACGCCGCCGAAGGTCATCGTGCCCACGGTCACGGTGGAAACTTTAAGGCCGGAACGGCCGAGCAAACGATATTCCATTGAAATTCCTCCTCTTGAAAATGGCCTGATTGACGTACCGCAACGGACTGCCGAGGCAAGCTCGATGCTGTTCACGCCTGCGTGAATTTACGCCTTTGCCGACGCCTGTGCGAGGGTATTAGCTAACGGGTTTCCATGCGAGCACGAGGCCTGTTGCCTGTAACAAGCGCTATTTCCTTGTCCTCACAGCGATGATCATATCCGCCGCAACGAGCGGTTCGCTGTGCTCCATCCTGCGCGACAATTCGCGAATGAAACCGGGGCTTTCATTTTTGCTGACGGCGTCGAGCAGGGCCTGACGTGCGGAACCGCAAGAGTTGGCAGCGATCAAGCCCAATTCCAATGGCGAGCCGTTCTGCGGAGCATAGGCCACCGCGCGCGACCAGAGGCAGTCCTTGTAGGCTAAAGCCTCAGGATAATCCTTCAAATCTTTGGACGATTTGCCGGCTGTCGTCTGACATGCGGCGAGAATTGCACAGGCAAGCAGGGTTACAATTCGGATCTTCATGCAGACTCCAGGTGTTGAAATGGCTTGGTTCTGTAGAGCTCTATATTGTGCAATCTTAAGTTTAGATTATTTTGCTGTCATATCGACAGAGGCAGCAGGTCTCTCATCGAAAAACGGGTGAGGACGTCGGCTTCGCCGGCTGAAGCCGAGCTGCAGCCTCCTGTCACACCGCTGTAAAACACCCCCAATAAGGAGGGGCATCATCATCCGAGGATTCCTTCCATGAAAACTCTAGTTTCCGCCGCAGCGCTTCTCGCCGCGAGCCTTTTCGCCATCCCGGCTTCGGCCGCCAACCTCGTTCTCTACACCAGCCAGCCGAACGAAGATGCGCAGGCGACCGTCGACGGCTTCATGGCCGCTAATACCGATATCAAGGTCGACTGGGTGCGCGACGGCACGCCGAAAATCATGGCGAAGCTGCAGGCTGAAATTCAGGCCGGCAACCCGGTTGCCGACGTTCTGCTGATCGCCGACGTCGTCACCCTTGAACGCCTGAAGGAAGAGGGCAAGCTGCTTGCCTACAAGTCGCCGGAAGCTGCCCAGTACGACGCCGCTCTCTATGACGCCGACGGCTACTACTATTCCACGAAGCTGATCACGACCGGCATCATGTACAATACGTCCGCTGCCATGAAGCCGACGAGCTGGAAAGACCTCGCCAAGCCGGAAGCCAAGGGCCTCGTGACGATGCCGAGCCCGCTTGCTTCGGGTGCAGCCCTTATCCATGCCCAGACGCTCGCTGCAGTTCCGGGCCTCGGCTGGGATTTCTACAAGTCGCTCGCCGACAATGCTGCGGTCGCTTCCGGCGGCAACGGCGTCGTCCTTAAGTCCGTCGCCTCGGGCGAAAAGGCTTACGGCATGGTCGTCGATTACCTGCCAATCCGCGAAAAGGCCAAAGGTGCGCCGGTCGAGTTCGTTTTCCCGAGCGAAGGCGTTTCGGCTGTCACCGAGCCGGTCGGCATTCTCGCCAGCACCAAGAATGCCGATGCCGCCAAGAAGTTCGTCGACTACATTCTCTCTGAAAAGGGCCAGGAAGGCTTCCTGAAACTCGGCTACATCCCGGCTCGCAACGGCATGAAGCTGCCTGACGGCTTCCCGCCACGCGACACGATCAAGGTTCTGCCGGTCAAAGCGGCCGAGGCGCTGAAGAATACCGACAAGGATCTGAAGACCTTTACGGATCTCTTCGGTTCGAAATAATAGACCCATGCAGGGTTATGTACGTGCAGGGAGCAGCCAGCCCGTCTGGCTGTTTCCTTTTATCGTTTCAGTGGTTCTCCTCCTTAGCGTGCTGCCCTTGGCGCGGCTCGCGGTTGTCGGCATTTCCGCTTTCGCCAATGGCGGCGTCATGGTGGTTCTCTCCGACCCCATGGTCTGGTCTGCGGTCTATTACACTATCGTCACCGCGATCCTCGGCACTGTTATCTCGCTCGTCATCGGCTGCGCTTTTGCCTATCTGCTGACGCTGACGGATATTCCTGCTAAGGGGCCGCTCAGTTTCTTCTTCGTGCTGCCGATGATGATCCCGCCGCAGGTGACCGCGCTTGCCTGGGTGCAGATGTCAGGGCCGTCGAGCCCACTTCTGAAGGCGCTGCATATCGCGCCGCCGATGGGCTCGCCGCAGCCGCTCTATTCGGTCGGCGGCATTGCGCTGCTCTATGGCGTGCAGCATGCGCCGCTCGTCTATCTGGCGCTGAGGGCAGGGCTGATGACCCTGCCGCGCGATGGGGTGGAGGCGGCACGTCTGTCCGGTGCGTCTAGCCTCAGGGTCTTTCGCGATATCATCCTGCCGTTGTCGCTGCCGGGCGTGATTGCGGGGGCGGCGATTTCCTTTGTTTCCTGCACCGGCAATTTCGGCATTCCGGCCATTCTCGGCATTCCGGCCTCGATCTTCACGCTGCCGACGCTGATCTTTTCCAAGTTCACCGCCTTTACCGGCCGTACCTTCGGCGACGTGGCGTTGCTGTCCGCCATCATCGCGCTGATCTCGCTCGCGGGTCTTGCCATTCAGGACCGGGCGCTGCGCGGGCGCGATTATCGCGTCATCGGCCTTTCGGGCGCGACCGCTGCCTTCGAGCTCGGAGGGTGGAAGCTCATCTTCACGCCGCTGCTCTGGATCATCCTGTTCTTCATGCTGGCCGCACCCTTCTTCGCGCTCGTCGCCGGCGCACTGGTGCCGGCCTATGGCGTACCGCTCACCTTCAAGACCATGACGTTCCACGCCTTCGAGGAAATTCTCTTCCGGCAGGCGGTGACACGTACGGCCTTTATCAATTCGCTGTCGCTCGCGAGCGGGGCGGCGGTCGGCCTGCTTTTCGTGACGGTGCTGGCGGCCTATGCGCTAACGCGGCGGAAGGATACGCTGTCCCGCATTGTCTCCAGCCTTGTTGAAATTCCCTATTCGCTGCCGGGCATCGTTATGGCGGTGTGTTTCATTCTGGTCTTTGCAGCACCCATCCCGCTGTTGAACGTCACGCTCTACGGCACGGTGTGGATCATCCTGATTGCCTATTTCTCCTCCTTCTTCGCCGTCAGCCTCAAGCCTGTGGTCAGCGCCTTTCATCAGCTCGATCCTGCGCTGGAGGAGGCGGCAAGGCTTTCCGGCGCGGGCTTCTTCCGGCGGCTCAAGGATATCATCGTGCCGCTGATTGCTCCGGCGGCCGGCGCATCCGTCATCCTCGTCTTCCTGATTGCCTGCAACGAGCTGACGATCTCGGCGCTGCTCTGGTCGGCGGGCACGCAGACGCTCGGTGTCGCCATCTACAATCTCGATGATAGCGGCAGTTCCGATCTTGCCTCGGCGCTATCCGTGCTCGTCGTCTTCATGGTCGTCGCCATGATGCTGCTTCTGGAGCTTCTGGCGAAACATCTGCCCAAGGGAGTGGTGCCGTGGCGAAGCTGATCCTCAATCAGGTGGCCAAGGATTTTGGCACGGGCAGGGCAGCCGTCAGCGGTTTTTCGCTCGATGTGCGCGAGGGCGGCTTTCTCGCGCTGCTTGGCCCATCCGGCTGCGGCAAGACCACGGTGTTGCGCATGATTGCCGGTTTCGAGACGCCGAGCGATGGTTCCATCCATCTTGGCGAACGGCTGCTCGCCGATGCCTCGCAATCGCTGCCGCCGGAAAAGCGCAACATGGCGATGGTGTTCCAGTCCTATGCGCTCTGGCCGCATATGAGTGTCGCCGACAACGTTGGTTATCCGCTCAAGGTGCGCGGCATCTCCGGCGAAGCCTATAAGACAAAAGTGCGCGAGGCGCTCGCGACCGTTCGTCTCGTCGATTATGCCGAGCGGCGGCCGGCCGATCTCTCGGGTGGCCAGCGGCAGCGCGTGGCGCTGGCCCGCTGCCTGGTGACATCACCCGACGTCGTGCTGCTCGACGAGCCGCTTGCCAATCTCGACCGGCATCTGAAGCAGGAGATGGAGGAGACCTTCCGCGAGTTCCACCAGCGCTCCGGTGCAACGATGATCTATGTGACGCATGATCAGAGCGAGGCGATGGCGCTGGCAACCGACGTTGCCGTCATGTCCGAGGGCCGGCTGCTGCAGGTGGCGCCGCCGGCTGAAATCTATGCGCGGCCGGAAGGGCGCATGGTCGGCGGGCTGATCGGCCGCGGCGCGATCGTCACGCTGCCTGTCATGGGCGGTGAGCGCCAGCTCGAATGGGACGAGCTGGAGGGCGCGCTGCATGCCGCCAATATCGATGGCGCCGATATTCTGGTGCGGCCGGAAGACGTGATCATTGGCGGCGAGGGGGCTCCGGCCACCGTCGAATCAGTGCTCTTCGAAGGCGAGCGCTATGCTGTGAAGCTCACGCTCGGCAACGGCCAGGCGTTGCGCGCCTACAGCCGCGTGGCTGTCGTCCCTAATGAGGCGGTGCATGTCGTCATACGCGCCGGCTGGCGGCTCTGACGGACAAACGGCTTTTCGAAGCGCGTATTCGACTTTAACTGTTTTCAAGCGATTCCGGACGCAAAACCGCTGCACACTTTTGCTGGAATTGCTCTAGTAATTGGCGTCGATCCAACCGGGAATGCCTGATGTCGCTTCGCCTTGCCACGTTCAATGTCGAAAACCTGCTCACCCGCTTCGATTTCACGGGCTATCGCAACCAACTCCGGCAGGACCGCGTCATCAAACTCTTCGAGGTCAACAACGAAGGCGTCTACCAGCAGCTGGAGCAGGCGCGGGTGATCGCCTCGACCGACGATACCAGGCAAATGACGGCGCTCGCGATTGCCGATGCGGATGCCGATATTCTCTGCCTGCAGGAAATCGACAACATGGCCGCCCTGCAGGCCTTCGAATATGGCTATCTTTACCGCATGGTCGGCAATGGCTACCGGCAGAAATACCTGGTCGAGGGCAATGACAGCCGCGGTATCGACGTGGCGGTGCTGATGCGCGAGGAAACGCGCGACGGGCAGAAGATCGAGCTCAGGGATATCAAGAGCCACGCGATGGTGACCTATCGCGATTTCGATCTCTTCGACGAGGAGATAGCCAAGACCAATCGGCTCGACGATAAGATCTTCAAGCGCGACTGCCTGGAGCTGGATTTGAGGATCGGCGGTGTGCCGATGACGCTCTATGTCGTGCATTTCAAATCGATGGGCAATCCGCGCGAAGGGCTGGACGGGCGGCAATCGACCCTGCCGATCCGCCGGGCGGAAGCGTGCGCAGTTCGCCGCATCATCGAGGACAGGTTCGGCGCCGGCCATACTGCGAAAAAAAACTTCGTCATCTGCGGCGACATGAACGATTATCAGGAGCGGGTCGATGTCATCGGACGGCGCGGCACCGGCTACCGGTTCGAACATCAGGACGAGGCCGAAAGTGCGCTCGATGTCTTCAGCCAGGACGGATTTGCCGAAAATGTCGTGCGCCGCCGCGAGCCGCTCGACCGCTGGACGCTCTATCATTCGCGCGGGCCGGAGGAGCAGTGGCTCTGCCAGCTCGACTATCTCTGGCTGTCGCCGGCGCTTGCCGCGGCCAATGCGAAGCGCATCCCGGAAATCATCCGCCACGGACAGCCTTACCGCACCATCTTCCCGCCGGGGCAGCAGGTGGAGCGTTACCCACGCACCGGCTGGGACAGGCCGAAGGCATCCGACCATTGCCCCGTCGTCATGACATTGGATCTCTTATGACACTTCGCTTTTCAGAGACTTTTTCAGAAGACCTTTCCGCCTTTCCGCCGGAACGCACGGTCTTTCCCATTGCCGGCGCCGATCTGCGCGTACTCGAGGGTGATCATCCGCTGGTCGTCGCCAACAGGCCGGCAATACGCGAGAACTGGGAGCGGGAAATCGCTGCCAATCCGGCGCTCTTCGATGGTCGGCTGGTGTTGCAGCACCGGCTGAAACTGTCCGAAACCGGAATAGCGGGTGAGGCCTATATTGCGCCTTTCTCGGCCTTCATGTGGTGGCGGCGCCAGCCGGACCGGAAGGGCGCCATTCATCTCTTTTCCTATCCGGTGCTTGAATCCTCCGATGGGGCGCTGGTCGCTATCCGCATGGGGGCGCATACGGCCAATCCGGGTCAGGTCTATTTCGCCGCCGGCTCTCTGGAACCGGAAGATGTCGTGGACGGGCGTTGCGATATCGACAGCAATATGCGCCGCGAAGTGATGGAGGAGACGGGCCTGGATCTCGACAAGGCCATCGTGGGCGAGAGGCTCCATGCGGGCCATGTGCGCGGTTCCGTCTCGCTGTTCAAGCTCTTCCGCTTCGACATGACGGCCGATGAGATGGTCGATTCGATCAGCGCGCATATGTTGGTTGCCGAAGACAAGGAAATATCGGGCGCAGTCGCAATCCGCTCTGCCGACCCGGCCGCGCAGCCGTATAACGTCGCCATGCTTCCGATCATCGACTGGTATTTCAACAGGTAATCTTGCACTCAGGCGTGTGGTCGGGCAGGTTGGCGCTTCGATGACCATCCAGGGAGGCCGATGTGGCGTTAAGCTACAGCGTCTATGACGTGTTCACCGACACCAAACTTGCCGGCAATCCGCTGGCCGTGATCTTCGATGGACAAGGCCTCGGGGACGAGGCGATGCAGGCAATTGCCCGGGAAACCAATCTCTCCGAGACGGTTTTCGTGCAGCCGGCGGATAATCCCACCTATACGGCACGCATCCGCATTTTCACGCCCGGCCGCGAATTGCCCTTTGCCGGCCATCCGACCGTTGGTACGGCGATCGCGCTGGCTGAGCGGGCGCATGGGGCTGCCACCCTCGATCTGGTTTCGGTGCTCGAAGAAAATGTCGGCCCGGTGCGCTGTGCTGTCCGGCTCCGCGACGGCGAAGCGAGCTTTGCCGAATTCGACCTGCCGCGGAAATCCCAACAGATACCATTGCCGCTCGACAAGCTCGGCATTGCAGACGCGTTTTCGCTGAAAACCACCGAGATCGGTTTCGAGAATCACGTGCCGTCGATCTGGAGTGCCGGCGTTCCCTTCCTGATGGTGCCGGTCCACGACGTCGGCGCGGCGGAGCGCCTGGAATTCGACCCGCAGCTCTGGGAAAAGACGGTGCCCTTCGTCGATGGTGCGCTCGCCTCGGCCTATATCTACTGCCGCGGCGGCGTGAACCATGTCGCCAAGTTCCATGCCCGCATGTTTGGAAGCGGTATGGGCGTTTCCGAAGACCCGGCCACAGGCTCGGCAGCCGCCGCTCTTTCGGGCGCGATCAACCATTTCGACCGGCTGACGGACGGACATCATCCTGTTCTCATCGAACAGGGCGTGGAAATGGGCCGTCCGTCCTTCATCCACCTGCATATGGATATCGAAGGCGGGGCGATTTCGAATGCCCGGATCGGCGGTCAGGCGGTGCGGATTGCAACCGGCACGCTCGACCTTTGATTTCATTGGATTTCCGGCCCCTGACAAAAAAACTTTGCAATTAACCAAAGAATTTTCGACAGGGCGCTAGACAAGCCGGACGATCCTATTTATATGCCCCGTCACACCGCGCAGCCAAGCGCGGACGGGTGATTAGCTCAGTTGGTAGAGCAGCTGACTCTTAATCAGCGGGTCGTAGGTTCGAGCCCTACATCACCCACCAAATTCTCCTTCAAGGAAAGCGGAATCCAGAAATAAGGCCTTTGATATCAAAGGCTTATTGGCTTTTTCTGCTTTTCTGAATCCGCCGCCTCCGTTTGCGGGAATCGGCGCTTTCCGCTTTCCAGATATTCTGCCCTTGCCCGAAGACGCCCCCGGTATTTAACTCGCTGGAGCGAAGTCCTTGCTGCGGCATCTACCGTCGCAAGCCTATCCCTGGAGGAATGGCAATGAGCGATGACAAACAGAACAATCTCGGCGAACATCGGCTGGATGAGAAGGTGCTCAACGTGCTCGGTGCCTATCACCAGCGGATCGACGAGGAGCGCGGAACACTACGCCAGGAGGCGCCGGGCGGACGCGATGGCGGGCAGGATCAGCGGATGCGGGCGGTCGGCCCGGAGACGGGGCGGTTCCTCAACATTCTCGTCCGAAGCCTGACTGCGCCGACCATTCTCGAGCTCGGCACCTCCTTCGGCTATTCCGGCATCTGGCTCGCCGAAGCTGCACGTGCGACCGGCGGGCGACTGATCACCATGGAAGTGCATGGCTATAAGTCCGCCCATGCGCAGACGATGGCCGAGAGGGCCGGCCTTGCCGAACATATCGATTTCCGGGTGGGCGATGCGATTGCGATGATCCGCGAATTGCGGAGCAAAGTGGATTTCGTGCTCGTCGATCTCTGGAAGGATCTCTACGTGCCGTGCCTCGAAGCCTTCTATCCGAAGCTCAATGCGGGCGCGATCATCATTGCCGACAACATGATTTATCCTGTGACCGAAGACGTGAAGCTCTATGCCCGGGCCATTCGCGCCAAGCCGGGGATTACCAGCGTGCTGCTGCCGATCGGATCGGGGCTGGAGGTCAGCCGGTACGAACCCTGAGTCTCAGACGGATTTTCACCAGAGGCCGGGAAACAGCCGGTAGCGCACCTTGCGGCAGTAATCTTCGTAACCGGGCAGGTCCCGGTGCAGATGTTTTTCTTTGTCCAGGAGGCGCAGGATCAGGCCGATGGCCGAGATCGGGTGCTGCATTCTGCATGACGCATGCCTGTACTCATGCTCCGCAATCCACTTTGCGGCCTCGTCTTTAGAATATGCAAAGCAGACGCGTGATACCAAACCATCGCTGGAGGCACGTGTTCCGATCATCGGGGCAGGGGTGCTCTGTCTTGTATGCCTTCAGGCGATTGATCATGCTGCCCTGCGGGGAGCAAGGAGATTTGGTGGAAATGGGCAAATCCGTTGATGGTGCTGACGTGAAGACGAAGCTTTCCATCGTCGCGCCCTGTTACAACGAAGCCGAAGGTTTGGGCGAATTCTGCCGGCGGGCGAAGGCGGCGGCGGAGGCGGCTGCCGGCCAATCCTTCGAGATCATCCTCGTCGACGACGGCTCCAGCGACGGGACGTGGGGCGTCATATCGGGGCTTGCGGCAGACATTCCGCAGGTGCTCGGCGTCAAGCTTCTGCGCAATCACGGCCACCAACTCGCCGCGACCTCCGGCCTTGCGGTGGCGCGCGGCGAGCGCGTCCTGCTCATCGATGCCGATCTGCAGGATCCGCCGGAACTGCTGGCCGAGATGATGGCGATCATGGATCAGGGCGCCGATGTCGTTTACGGGCAGCGCAGCGAGCGGAAGGGCGAGACGAAATTCAAGCTCATCACCGCCTCCGTCTTCTACCGGCTGCTGACTCGGCTTACCTCCATCTCGATCCCGCAGGATACCGGCGATTTCCGGCTGATGAAGGCGCGCATCGTCCATATCCTGCTCAACATGCCGGAGCGGCACCGTTTCATCCGCGGTATGGTGAGCTGGATCGGGGGAAAGCAGGTGGCGCTGCAATATACGCGCGATGCCCGCTATGCCGGCTCGACGAAATATCCGCTGAAGAAGATGATCCGCTTCGCGATCGATGCGATCACCAGCTTCTCGATCATTCCGCTGCGCGTCAGCGCGTGGATGGGCCTTATCTCGGCCGTCTTTGCAGTGGGGCTTTTGATCTATACGCTCGTGCAATGGTTCGAGGGCAATGTCATTACCGGCTGGTCGAGCATCATGGCTGCCGTATCGGCCTTGAGCGCCATCCAGCTGATTGCGCTCGGTACGCTCGGCGAATATGTGGGCCGCCTCGTGCAGGAACATAAGCGCCGGCCGATGTTCCTGATCGACTGCGTGGTGCAGGGTGAGGTCACGTCCGAATTGCCCGACGACTTCTCCGAACTCGATACCGCCAGCCGCAGGTCTGAACTCGGCAAGCTTTCGGCGGCAAGCGTCACCGCGAAGCCGATCGAGGTGGTTGTTGGCCGCTGATCTCGGATTGTTGCCGAGCATGCTGACAAAAGTTCCGGACCCGGCGGCTTTTAACCTTTCCGATCCGGCATAAGGGGCGTATGCAGGCTGTATATCCCTCCGCGCGGCTTGCCCTGTCGGTTCTCCCGCCTTTTCCCGCGCAATCTGGAATTCGCATTTGGCAGATCGATGACTGCAGTTCAGACGAGTGAGAACATAGATGAGGCGGCAAGCGTCCGCCAGGCGAAGATCGTAGCGCTCGTCGTTGCCGTTTCCTTCTTCATGCAGATCCTCGACGGCACGATCGTCACCACTTCGCTGCCCCAGATGGCGATGAGCTTCGGCGTGCAGCCGGTCGCCATGAGCATCGGCATCACCGTCTATATGCTCACGACGGCGGCCTTCATTCCGCTTTCGGGCTGGCTCGGCGACCGGTTTGGGGCGCGACGTGTCTTCCTCACGTCCATTGCCGTCTTCACTGTGGCATCCCTGTTCTGCGGCCTGTCGGGAAGCCTCACCGAATTCATCATTGCGCGTGCGGTGCAGGGCGTGGGCAGTGCGCTGATGACGCCGGTCGGGCGCATCATCGTGCTCAAAAACGCCCGAAAGTCCGAGCTGGTGCAGGCGATCGCGCTGATCACCTGGCCGGCGCTGACAGCTCCCGTCGTCGGCCCCGTGCTCGGCAGCTTCATCACCACCTATGCCAGCTGGCACTGGAATTTCCTGATCAACATCCCGATCGGCATGATCGGCATCGCGCTGGTGCTGCGCTTCGTGCCGGAGCAGCGCGAAGAGAGCGTCGGGCCGCTCGATATCAAGGGCTTTTTCCTGAGTGCGGCCGGGCTGACGCTGCTGCTTGCCGGGCTCGAACTATCAGTCAAATGGCAGGGCGGTTTTCTGCCGCTCGTCGTGCTGCTTGGTGCCGGTATCGCGTTTTCCGTCATGGCGATGCGGCACTTCCGGCGGGTCGACAATCCGCTGCTCGATCTCGCCGCCTTCAGGGTGCGGACTTTCTCGATGACGACGCTATCGGCGGGTACGGCCTGCCGCACGGCGATCAATGCGACGCCCTTCCTGTTGCCGCTGCTCTTCCAGCTGGGTTTTGGCCTGAGCTCGATTGCCGCCGGCACCTATCTCCTGGTCTATTTCCTCGGCAATCTCAGCATGAAGACGGTGACGACGCCGCTCTTGCGGCTTTTCGGCTTCCGCAACGTGCTCTTCTTCAATGGTGTCATCGCAGCCGGCTCGATCGTCGCCTGCGGCTTTCTGACACCTGATACCCCCGAGGTCGTCATCTCGGCGCTGCTATTCATTGCCGGGCTTTCCCGGTCGATGGAGTTTACGGCCCTCAACACGCTGTCTTTTGCCGATATTGGTCCATCGCAGAGAAGTTCGGCTTCGACGCTGTCGAGCATGCTGCAGCAGATGTCCATGCTGCTCGGCGTTGCCGTCGCGGCTGCCGTGCTCAACATTTCCACAGGGTTTCGCGGTGCTGCGAACCCTGTTCTCGGTGATTTCCGCTGGGCGTTCTTCGTGGTTGGCATGATCGGCTTTTTGTCCTGCCTGCGCTTCCTGCAGCTTTCAGCCGATGCGGGTGCCGAAGTTTCACACCACCGCCGCTTTCAAAAAAGCTGACTTACCCTCGGAACCATTCGCCTTCCCCTGCGTTAAGCGCCTGATTTTCAGTATCTGTGTTCGCAGTTTTTTAGAGGGGCTTCCGGCCACCGCCGGCAGAGGTCGACATTCTCGATGGCATTCTCCTTCGATCCGTCTGGCATCAGGCATCACACCATACCAAAGGTTAGGTGCTGTTTACGCGCGCCGGCCGATGCAATACGACAGTCTCATGCAGAAAGACTCGGCGGCCTCACAGCCGGTATTGCTGCGGGAAAACGCCCGGAGGCAGAATGAGCGAGTCCAGCGGCGATACGGGTGAAGCGACCCGTATCCTCTATATCGATGACGACGAGGAGCTTGCGCTGCTGATGCGGAAGAATCTCGGCCGTCGCGGCTTTAAGCTCGAATGGGCGAGCGACGGAGCGACCGGCCTTGCGATGCTTGCCGAAGGCGGTATCGAAGCCGTCGTTCTCGATCATTTCCTGAAGGCCGAAACCGGGCTCGATATCCTGCCGCGCATCACGGCGATGCCCGATCATCCGCCTGTCATCTACGCCACCGGTTCCGGCGATACGAGCATTGCGGTCGCAGCGCTGAAGGCCGGCGCGGATGACTATGTTCTGAAGGGCGTTTCGCCTGATTATTTCGATCTTCTGGCCGCGGCACTCGAACAGGGGCTGGAGCGGGCGCGCTTCCGCCGCGATACGGCGCAGGCGCAGGAGGTGATCCGCCAGCAGCGCGACCATGCGGAAATGCTGCTTGCCGAAGTCAATCACCGCATCGCCAACAGCCTCGGCCTTGTCGGCGCGCTGATCCGCATGCAATCCTCCATGACCAGCGACCAGGTGGCGATCGACGCGCTGCAGGAAACGCAGATGCGCATCAATGCGATCGCCAGCGTCCATCGCCGCCTCTACACCAACCGGCAGGTCGGTACGGTGCAGGTGGATGAGTATCTCAGCAGCCTCCTGACCGAGCTCGAAGCCTCGATGCGCGACGAAAAACGGCCGCATCGCGTGGTGCTGACCTCCCAGCCCGTCAATCTGGCGACCGACAAGGTCATCACGCTCGGCCTCATCGTCAGCGAGCTCGTCACCAATGCCTTCAAATATGCCTATTCGGATGGCAGCCCGGGCGAGATCAATGTTATCGTCGAGCAGGATAGCGATGTGCTCAGGGTCACTGTTGAAGACGGCGGCCGGGGTTTCGACCCCTTGAGCCCGGCGAAGGGAACCGGTCTCGGCACGAAGATATTGAACGCAATGGCGGCCAGCCTGAAAGCCGAACTTGTCTATGACGGGCAGCACAGCGGTACGAGAGCCATGCTCGTCTTTACCGCCAACTAAGGCTGCGGGGAGGGATCATGAACACGGATATCGTCTGCACGCCCGGCGAAGTCTATGATTTCTGGTTCGTCCGCTGCAGCCGGAAGGAATGGTTCGGCTCGACCGCCGAACTGGACGAGGAAATCCGGGCGCGGTTTCGCGCAACCCACCTGTCGCTTGCCCTTGAGGTCCCCGAGGAATGGCGCTTGAGCCCCGAAAGCCGGCTTGCCGCAGTGATCGTGCTCGACCAGTTTCCACGCAACATCTACCGGGCGACACCACTTGCCTTTGCGACCGATGGACTGGCGCTGCGCGAGGCGAAGATGGCGCTTGCCGTCGGTGCCGATCAGGCCATCGAGGACATCCGGCGGACTTTCTTCTACATGCCGTTCGAACATGCGGAAGACCTCGTCGAGCAGGATCGTTCGGTGGCGCTCTTTACTGCGCTCGGCGACGAAGAGTTCCGTGATTATGCGCTTCGCCACCGCGACGTGATCGCGACATATGGGCGTTTTCCGCATCGCAATGCCGTTATCGGGCGGCCGTCGAGCGAGGCCGAACTGGCCTATCTGGCGCTTCCCGGCTCCGGTTTCTGAGCCGTTATCTGGAGATTCCGCCTTTCTGTCGCCTTTCTTTCCTATAAGAAGCGGGGCAATTACCTTTGACACGAATCCACGCGGGGACTTCTTGCGCTTGACACACTGGCTGTTTCGCACCGTTCTTCTGTTGTCGCTGGCTGTTGCCGGCCTGCATGTCGATGGAAAGGCCGCTTTCGCACAGGCCGTACAACCTGCGGCCGAGGCCCAGACGCAAGAGGCTCCGGCGCAGGCAGCACCAACCCAGCCAGCACCAGCTCAGGCGGTTGCAACCGAGGCGCCCCTTGCCAGCAGCGCGCTCGATCAGGCGCTGAAGGATATCGACAAGGCGAAGAACCAGCTTGTTTCGCTGCAGGACCGCGTCAAGCAGAATGCCGACAATGACGACGCTCTCGTAGAGCTTGCCGGCCAGACGGATGAACTCGGCCGCGGCGTTATAGCCACGTCCGTCAGCTTGCGCCCGCGTTTCGATCAGATCAAGAGCCGCCTGACCGAGCTTGGCGAGCCGCCGAAGGACGGGCAGCCGCCGGAAGCGCAGATCGTTGCCGACGAGCGCAACGCGCTGACATCAGAACGCTCGCAGATCAATGCCGTCACGGGTGACGCGGAGAACCTGTCGATCGCAATCACCAAGCTTTCCAACGTGATCACGGCGACGCGCCGCCAGCTCTTTGCCGATACGCTGTTCCGGCGCACCGAAATCTCCGTCTCCGTTTTCGACGATGCGACCAGTGCCTTCGTTCAGGAAGTGAGCGAGTTTTCCCAGACGTTTTCGAGCTGGATCACCTTCGTCTGGAAGTTCAAGAGCCTGTCGCTCTTTGCGGCGATCTTCCTGTCGCTCGCGACGGCCCTGATCCTGCTTTCCGGCGGCTACCGGCTTTTCGGCCAGTATCTGCGGCGCGACGTCCATGTCGAAGAACCGTCCTATATCAGCCGCCTTGCCTTTGCCTTCTGGTCGACGCTGATCCGCACGGCCGCGCTCGATGTGCTGCTGGTGACGTCGCTGATCTTCCTCGACGGCTTCAATGTGCTCAGGAGCGACATCACGCCTGTCATCGGCGCGCTCTTCGGCTCGATCGGCCTCGTTTACTTCGTCGGCCGCTTCGTCAACGCCGTCTTTGCGCCGAATGATCCGTCGTGGCGGCTGGTGCGGCTTTCCAATCTCGGCGCTCGCTCGGTCGGCTATTGCCTGATCGCCATGGCCGTCGTCAACGCGCTCGACTATCTCTTCGGCGCCATCGGTGAGGCGATGGGATCGCCGCTGGTTCTGACCGTCGTGCGCAGCCTGCTTGCTGCGCTGATCATCGGTCTCATCCTGATCGCCGTGTCCTTCGGAAAGCCGATGCTGGCGAAGAATGGCGATCCCGATGCGCCCGGCCGCCATTGGCCTCGTGGCATGGCGATCCTGCTGCGGGTCTTCGGCGCAGGCCTCATCCTTGCGGCGCTCTCGGGTTACGTGGGCCTGGCGCGTTTCGTCGCCACCCAGCTCATCATCACCAGCGCCATCATCGTGACGACCTATATCGGCCTGCTGCTCGGCAAGGCGATCTCGCGGCAGGATAATTTCGGCGATACGTTCCTCGGGCGTTTCCTGGAAACCCGCTTCAAGCTCGGGCCGGTGGCGATCGATCAGGTGGGGCTGGTCGTCGGCCTGCTGATCTATGCGGTGGCGCTCCTGACCGGCATTCCGCTCATCCTGCTGCTCTGGGGCTTTCATGTGCAGGATCTGCAGCTGCTTGCCTATCGGCTGTTTACCGAGGTGCGGCTCGGTGGCATCAGCATTTCGCTCGTCGGCATCTTCACCGGCATCCTGCTCTTTGCCGGCGGCTATCTTGCGACGCGCTGGGTGCAGAAGTGGCTGGACAGCAATGTCATGGCGCGCAGCCACGTCGATCTCGGGGTGCGCAATTCGGTCAAGACGGGCATCGGTTATCTCGGCGTCGGTGTGGCGGCGATCTTCGGCATTTCGGCGGCGGGCATCGACCTTTCCAACCTTGCACTCGTCGCCTCGGCGCTGTCGGTCGGTATCGGTTTCGGCCTGCAGAACATCGTGTCCAACTTCGTCTCCGGCCTGATCCTGCTCGTCGAGCGCCCCTTCAAGGTGGGCGACCACGTCGTTTCGGGAACGGCCGAAGGCATCGTCAAGCGCATCTCGGTGCGCGCGACCGAAATCGAGACCTTCCGCAAGCAATCGATCATCGTGCCGAATTCGGAGCTCATCAACGGGCTCGTCGGCAACTGGACACATCGCAACAAGCTCGGACGTTCGGAAATCCCGGTTTCCGTCAGCTATGAGGCCGATCCGCGCAAGGTGATGGATATTCTGCTGGAACTGACGGCTGCCGTGCCGCTGATCCTGCGCAATCCGGAACCGCATGTCGAGTTCCTGCGCTTCGGCCCTTACTCGCTCGATTTCGAGCTGCGCTTCTTCCTGGCCGACATGGGTGACGGCCTGACGGTGCGCAACGATCTCAGGATCGAAATCCTGAGGCGCTTCAAGGCGGAGGGCATCGAGATTCCGCTGCCGCAGAGCGATCTGACTATCCATCGTCAGGCGAATGCGGATGCGGAAAAGGTGCTTGTCCAGAAGCCTGACGAGCCAGAAGAGGCCACGGCGGAAGACGAGGTCAAGGAAATAGAGATGGTAGAAGACGAGCGGCCGGTGCGGCAATTGCGCGGCAAGACGGCGGACGGCAAGCTCAAAGGCTGAACGGGTCATTCAGCGCTCATTCACGGGTCTTGCGCTATAACCTCATGCAATCGATCGCTGCAGGCGCAGCGACGAGCGCTCCAGGGGAGGGCGTGTAGCCTATGTCGCATGTCGTGACACGATCCGCAGTCGCATTTCTTCTTCTCCTTTCCGCCGCACCTCTGGCGCTGGCCGCCTCCGTCACCAACAAGGATGATGCAGCCGTGGTGCTGACCGTCACCGAAGGCGGCAACCGTGTGGAAGTCGTCGTGGATGCCGGCGCATCCGAGCGGGTCTGCCCCTCCGGCTGCTTCATGACGACGCCCGATGGCGACCGTATCGGGCTTTCCGGCGACGAGACGATCGAGATCGTCAAGGGCTCTGCCATCATCAAGTGACGGCGGCCCGGGCTCCGAAACAGTCGTTTTCATGATTTTTTGAGCCTTGCGACTTTTGACGCTTGTCTATTTGCGTGTCGTCGCGGCAAGCTTTTCCCATGTCGTAAACAGGCCTCTCGTGGCGCATGCCTCACGGCATAGTTCGTGACATGGTTCGTCCGGCCTGGGCTGCCGGATATCAGGTTGAAGAGGGTATTTTCCATGAAGTCACATGCGCGGGCAGTGGTCATCGGCGGCGGCGTGGTCGGCGTTTCGACGCTCTATCACCTTGCGAAGAAGGGATGGGGCGACAGCGTGCTCATCGAGCGCAAGGAGCTGACATCAGGCTCGACCTGGCATGCAGCCGGCCTGCTGCCGCTGTTCAACATGAGCTACTCGGTCGGCCAGATCCATAAATATTCCGTCCGTTTCTATCAGGAGCTGCAAGAGGAAACCGGCATGAATGTCGGTTTCAGCAAGGTTTCCAATATTCGTCTCGCCCGTACCAAAGACCGCTGGGACGAATTCATGTACTATGCCGGCATCGCCGAAACGATCGGCGTCAAGGTCAATATCCTGACGCCCGAGCAGGTGAAGGAGATCTGGCCGCTCTGCGAGACCGATGGTCTGCTCGGCGCCATCCAGCATCCCGATGACGGCTATATCCAGCCGGCGGACCTCACCCAGGCACTTGCCAAGGGTGCTCGAGACCGGGGTGCTACGATCTACCGCAACACGACGGTCACCGCAGTCGAGCAGCAGTCTGACGGGCTCTGGAAGGTGACGACGGACAAGGGCGAGATCACCGCCGAACACATCATCTCCTGCACCGGCAACTTCGCCCGCAAGACCGGCGATATGGTGGGCATCAACATTCCCGTCATTCCGGTCGAGCATCAGTATATCGTCACTGAGCCGCATCCCGATATTCTCGCCCGCAAGGCCAAGGGCCTGCCGGAAATGGGCGTGCTCCGTGAAGCCGACAGCGCCTGGTACATGCGCGAGGAAAATGGCGGGCTGCTGCTCGGCCCTTACGAGCAGGGCGCACCGGTCTGTTATGTCAACGGTCCCTCCGATGACAGCGAATATGAGCTCTTCCAGGAAGAACTCGAGCGCCTCATGCCGCATATCGAAACGGCGATCGCCCGCGTGCCGGCCTTCGGCGAAGTCGGCATCAAGAAGGTCTATAACGGTGCCATCGCCTATACGCCCGACGGCAACCCGATCGTCGGCCCCGCACCGGGCCTGAAGAACTTCTGGCTGAACGAAGGACATTCCTTCGGCATCACTGCGGCCGGCGGCGCCGGCTGGCAGCTTGCCGAATGGATCGTCGATGGCGAGCCGACCGTCGACATGATGGGCGTCGACCCGCGCCGCTTCGGCCCCTATGCGAAGGAAGGCTACCTCATCGCCAAGAACGAGGAGGCCTATGCCAACGTCTTCACCATGCATTATCCGGACGAGGAGCGCGCTGCCGCCCGCCCGCTGAAGACCACGCCGGTCTACGAGCGCCTGAAGAAGCTCGGTGCCGTATTCGGCTCGGTCTACGGCTGGGAGCGGGCCAACTGGTTTGCACCCGAGGGATACGACCTGCCGAAGGACCAGATCGGTGTCGGCGCCGATGTTCTCACTAACCATAACCATTCGGATCCGACCGAAGACGGCCGCATTCTGGAGAAGTGGTCGTTCCGCCGCTCGAACTATTTCGAGCATGTCGGCAACGAGGTGATGAACGTCCATAAGAATGTCGGCGTGCTCGACATGTCGGCTTTCGCCAAGGCGCTGGTGACAGGCCCTGGCGCACGCGCATGGCTGGAATCGATCTTCGCCAATGCGATCCCGAAGAAGCGTGGCCGTATCGCGCTCTGCCACATGCTGACCAAGGAAGGCGGCGTGCGCGCGGAATTCACCGTCTATGAAAGCGCGCCCGGCACCTTCTATCTCGTCTCGGCCGGTGCTTACGAAGCACACGATCATGACTATATGCGCAAGCTTCTGCCGTCAGACGGCAGCGTGAAGTTTACGCCGATCACCCAGGCCTACGGTGTGCTGGTGCTCGCCGGCCCGAAGTCGCGCGATGTCCTGAAGAAGCTGACGCGCACCAGCCTCGACAACAAGGATTTCCCCTGGCTTTCTGGCAAGGAGATCTCTGTCGGTGCGGCCAACGCACATGCACTGCGCGTCAATTTCGTCGGCGAGCTCGGCTGGGAGCTGCATCACCCGATCGAGATGCAGAACTACATCTTCGACAAGCTGATGGAAGCCGGTGCCGAATTCGGCATCAAGCCCTTCGGCATCCGCGCCATGCTCTCGATGTCGGTCGAGAAGTCCTATCGCCTGATCCCGCGCGAAATGTCGATCGAGTACAATGCCTATGAATCCGGCCTCGACCGCTTCATCAAGCCGGAGAAGGAATTCCTCGGCCGCGAGGGCCTGCTTTCCTATAAGGAAAAGGGTCTCAAGTGGAACTTCGCGACGCTTGTTGTCGAGACCGGCAATGATGTCGATGCGCGGGGCTCGGAGGCGATCTACAACGAGGCGGGCGAGCTTGTCGGCCGTGCCACTAACGGCACGTTCGGCTTCCGTATCAACCGCTCGCTGGCGCTTGCCATGCTGCGGCCCGATTATGCCAAGGAAGGCACGAAGCTGAAGATCAAGATCCTCGGCACGACCTACAATGCGACCGTCGTCGGCGAGAGCCCGTTCGATACGGAGAATGCGGCACTTCGGGCGTGATTTCTTAATCATATTGACAAGAAAAGGGCGGCCGCACCATCGGTCGCCCTTTTCATAGCTGGCTATGGCAAGCCGATTAATAATTGTTCAAATGAATTCATGTAACCGTTTCGTTCGGGGACAGAATTTCCATTTTAAAGGTTTGTCATGGCGTTTCTAGGTATTTCGGGGATGCAATATTCCGGAGAAATGTTTGCTGGCGCACGCATTATCCTCGCTGAAGATTCCAACGTCTTCACTTCAATGATCGGGAAGCGCCTGAAGGAACTCTTCGATATCGATGTCGAGATCTGCCGCAGCTTCGAAGAGCTGCAGCTTTCCTACGACAAGTCTTCAGATCCGATTACGCTCGCCATCTCCAATATCAACCTGCCGGGCGCCGAAAACGGCGAGGCGCTGGAATATCTGGTCGATCTGTCGATCCCCACGATCGTCTTTACCGGCACCTTCCACGAAGGCATGCGCGACAAGCTGCTCGCCAAGGATATCGTCGACTATATCCTCAAGGACAATATCTTTGCCGTCGACCTGCTGGCGGAATCGATCTGCCGGTTCCTCACAAATCACCGCCATCACGTGCTGATCGTCGATGACAGCGCCACAGCCCGCGCGCTGCTTTCCAGCCGCCTGAAGCGCTATAATTTCCGCGTCAGCACCGCCGAGAGCGGCGCCAAGGCGCTGGAGATCCTCAAGGCCAACCGCGATATCGGCTTGATGGTCACCGACTACAACATGCCCGATATTGACGGCTTTGAACTGACACGCCGAATCCGCGCCTCGATCGGTTCGCATGAGCTGCGCATCATTGGCGTTTCCTCCTCTTCCAACCGCCTGCTTTCGGCGCGGTTCTTGAAGGCCGGCGGCAACGACTTCATGCTGCGCCCGTTCATCGACGAAGAGTTCTACTGCCGCGTCAACCAGAACCTGGATACGCTTCTGCAGATCCAGTCGATGCGCAAGGAACGGGCTGTTGCCTGACCCTGCCGCAAAGATCGGGTGCAGGGAAACGGCTCTGTGATCGACTCACACCCGAAATATATGACGGTGACTCATATTTCTGCAATCGCAGGTGTTGCTGTCATCATTTGCCTCTTCACGGAAGGGAAGGCCTCGGCTATCGTCCGGCACAGCAAGAGGGGGCGAGTCGACCCCTTCGGGCGTGTGGAGGGATAGGCAGCTGTGACATTCCAGGGGGATTTTCAGCGGGAGAATGCAGGTCCTCGGTTTGGAGGAATCCGCATACTTCTGGTTGAGGATTCCCGGATGTTTTCCGCCGTGCTCTGCCATCGGTTCCAGACCGAGCTCAACCTCAGCGTTGTCTGCTGTTCCTCGCTGAAGGCGTTGCGCGAAGAACTCTCGCAGGACGGCCACGGTTACAGTATGGCCGTCGTCGACCTGAACCTGCCTGACGCACCCTATGGCGAGGCGCTCGACTGCACGATCGAGCACGATATTCCGGCGATCGTCTTTACGGCGACCTTCGACCTTAACACCCGCGCCCGCATTCTCGAGCGCAACGTCATAGACTATGTGCTGAAGGACAACGAATTCGCGCTCGACAATCTGGTCGCGACCGTGCGCCGGGCGATCATGAACCGCAAGACGCGAGTGCTCGTCGTCGACGACGTTTCATCTGCGCGCCAGGTCCTGGTCGATCTCCTGAAAGCCCAGCAATATATGGTCGTCGAAGCCAGTTCCGGGCTTGAGGCGATTGCGGCTCTCGAGGCCTACAGCGATATCGAACTCGTCGTCACGGACCATCACATGCCCGATATGAGCGGCTATGAGCTGACGCGGCGCATCCGCCACCGGTTCGGCTCGGACAAGCTGCGCGTCATCGGTGTTTCCTCGTCGAACGACCGCATGCTCTCGGCGAGCTTCCTGAAAGCCGGCGCCAGCGACTTTGTCTACCGGCCGTTCGTGGCCGAAGAGCTGCAATGCCGCATCGCCAACAATGTCGAGACGCTGACGCAGATGAAGCAACTGCGCGCGGCGGCAGCCTGCGATTACCTGACCGGCCTCTATAACAGGCGCTATTTCTACGACAACGGCCCAAAGCTGGTGAACGAATGCCTGCGGCTGAAAATGTCGAGCGCGGTCGCCATTCTCGATATTGACCATTTCAAGCGGCTGAACGACACCTATGGCCATGAGATCGGCGACAAGGTGCTGAAGGCTGTCGCAGACAGGCTGCAGACGATCTTCGAAGGCAGCGACAATCTCCTCTCGCGCCTCGGCGGCGAGGAATTCGCCATTCTCTTCCCGCAGATGGATTCGCTGGCGGCCACCAAGCTCTGCGACGAGATCCGCTCGGATCTTTCCCGCCTCAGGGTGACGGCCGACGATGAGGAACTGTCGGTGACGGTATCGATCGGTGTTGCCGAGATCGCCGGTTACGAGACCTTCGAGAATTATCTGAACGCGGCAGACCAGTTCCTCTACATGGCCAAGCACAAGGGCCGGAATCTGGTCTATTCCGATGCGAGGATGACGGAAGAGGCGGCGCAGTAGGGGGGCTTGCACCGCGCGGCATTTCTTCTTCGTCTTAAATTTGCGACGGCGTGATCTTTGAGATGAGGCAGTTTCCACAGGAGTTGGAAACTCATTGCATCTTCAGCCTGTCAATAGCGCTGAGGAGATGGGCCATGGCCTGAAAGCGGGAGGATCGCTCATGACGGTAAAAGGCAGTGAGATGGGTGGTGGGCCGCGGTCGGACGAAAGAAATGATCAACAGACACGGCTGTGGCTGCAAGCGACCGTCGAGGATTTTGAACAGGTAGATTTCGAAGCGCCGATTGCTGATTGCGTTGATGCCGACTACCACGAGCTAAACAACCGTTTTCGAGAAGCGGCAAAGGTTCGTGAGAAGGAAGGCGAAGAGCATCCTGCATCCCGAGTCTTCGCAATGCTGTCCGCGATAACGAGCTTTTACTTCAAGCCCGAAGATCGAAATGCTCCCTATGGTCCCATAATGGCTATGGGTGATCAACGCTCGCCAATACCAGAGGACTTTCGCGGAGGCCCGGTGGCTGCGCTGGCCTATGCAGCGTCGCGAACTAGAAATCCCCTACTCAGGGCGCGGCTCGCGGATGTCTGTTGGCTCCTTGAACGCCGGCGCCACGAACTTGGTCGAATTGCCGTACGGGCGTATGCCGAAGTCGTGGAGGGACTAGCGTCCGGCGTCTACAAGGACAGGCAAGACAGAGGTGATCCTCTGCTCGGCCTAGCTGCCAGGGATATGCTTCAGCGCGCCGTGCAGATGGGGCGTCCACTGGGTTGGGAGAGCGAGGAGGTAGTATCCGCAAAGGCTTTGGTTCCGTACATCTGGGCTAGAGCGATCCAAGGCAAGAACCCCGTGCCGGTCCTCTGGTTCTGCGGAATGGATTTTTCGTTTGGCATCTCGGGCAGTGCGATTGTTGCAGCGGCAATAGAAGCCTATCTGCGCAGCGACTTGCCGGAGCCTAGCTCGCATATGATCATTGAACTCTGGCGCCTGGCATCAAAGGCTTATCATGACGCCAAGGATGAGGAGGGTAGGTTCAGATGTCAGACCGAAGCGGCAGAGGCGCTCGTGGCCGAGGCCCAACGACACAGCTCTGCAATGCTGGCATCGCACTGGCTTAGCGAGGCGATTGCCGAGTATCACGGCATCCCAGGCAAGCGTGAGCGCAGAGCGGAACTTCGGTCTCAATTGATCGAGATCCAAGGTGGAATAAGAGAGGAAATGTCGTCCTATTCCCATTCGACGGATCTCAGCGATCTTGCTGCAGAATTGGAGAAGGAACTGGAACAGATCGAAGATCTGCTCGATCTACTGTTTGTGTTTGCCGATCTCGGTCGTTCTCCTGCGCCGGAAAAACTCGAAAGCGAGGCTATCGGCTCCATTAAGGCCCATCCGTTTTCTTCGATATTTGGTGCGAGCCACCATGACTCTGAAGGCAAGGTGATCCATAAATCGGATGGAGCCAATTTGGGCGATGGAGATAGTAAGGACGCGATCCGGTCGACGATTGCCGAACATGAGCGAATGCGTCGAGCAATCCATGTCATGGGGTTGGTGGAGGTCGCTCGCCATGAGATTAATAGGCGTTTTTACCTTGGAGAGGATACCTTCCAAGCGCTGTTTAGGCACACCCCATTCGTGCCAACTGACGTTCTCATGACGTATAGCCGTGGCTTCGCGCGGTTCTTTTCAGGAGACTTCATTAGCGCGGTATATATTCTTGTTCCCATGCTTGAGAACTCCCTGCGGCATACGTTGAAGTTGCATGGTTTTGATACCGTAACTTTCGACGACGCAACGCAGACCCAAGAAGACAAAACGATCTCGGCTCTGTTCGACAACATGAGACCCGAACTCGACAAGGTCTTTGGGGCGGCGATCACGACCGACATACACAACGTTTTTCTTGCTAAACCTGGCCCTAGCCTTCGGCACGTAGTTGCTCATGGTTTACTCAGCGACGCGGGTTGCCATGGACCGGACGCAGTCTATGCATGCTGGTTGATCTTTCGGCTGTGCTGTATTCCGCTTTTCAGCAAAGAGGGAGCCGTTGAGGTTCCATCCTAAGCACATCTTACAACGTCAGTGTATTGTCTTGTCTTGGCCGCCGCCTTTTGTATAAGACAGCGGCATTGGTCTGTTTTCGGCCGTCGGACTCTTTTGGTCTTACGCAGCAACCGCCTGCTGACGAGCTGTCGCCATAGTCATCTTGCGATCGGCGCGCTCCTGTTGCGGGGAGCGCTGGTAGAGTTCGCGATAACACTTGGAGAAGTGTGAGGCGGAGACGAAGCCGCAGGCAACGGCGACTTCGACGACCGGCATGGAGGACTGCACCAGCAGGTGGCGGGCGCGGTCAAGGCGTATTTCCAGATAGTAGCGGGCTGGCGACCGGCCCATTTCCTGGCGGAACAGGCGTTCGATCTGGCGGCGCGACAGGCCGGCACCCTCGGCGATTTCGAGCAGCGACAGCGGCTCGGCGAGATTACCTTCCATCAGCTCGATGATCGACAGCACCTTGGCGTTCTGGACGCCGAGGCGGGCGCGCAGCGGCAAGCGCTGGCGGTCGTGCGGGTTGCGCACGCGGTCGGTCAGGTGCTGCTCGCAGATGCGGTTGACGAGGCTTTCGCCGAAATCCTCGCCGACGAGGTTCAGCATCATGTCGAGCGAGGCCGTGCCGCCGGCGCAGGTGTAGAGATTGTTATCGACCTCGTAGAGGTCGGCATAGACCTCGGCCTGCGGGAAGGCCTCGGAGAAGCCCGGCAGGTTTTCCCAGTGGATCGCGCAGCGCTTGCCGTTCAGGAGACCGGCCTGGGCAAGCACATGCGCGCCCGTACAGAGCGAACCGACGGCCACGCCGCGATTGTAGGATTCGCGCAGCCAGGCATTGACGGATTTATTGTTGAAGGTCTCGACATCGATGCCGGAACAGACGAGCACCATGCCCGGCCGGTTTTCACCGCCGAGATGGCGACGCTCTTCGGCGAGCGAGGAATTGGCCTCCACGCCGATGCCGCAAGAGGAATAGACCTTTTCGCCGTCGACCGAGGTCAGGCGCCACGTATAGGCCTGATAGCCGAGCATGCGGTTTGCGATGCGCAGTGTATCCACCGCCGCCGAAAAGGGCAGCATGGTGAATTGAGGGACCATGAAGAAGACTACGGAACGTTTCTTGAGCTGCATCTTGTTCATTGGAAAATCCATGCTCGAGGGCGACTGCATATTGGTCGCGTGGAATGCGTCGTTCCGATGTTCTAAAAGCGACACTGGCATGGAAAAATGCGGCTAGGAAGAGCAAATCTGCGACATGAGAGGAGATTTGCGGCGCGAGCGAAGCAAAAAGTGTCGCTGCGGCGGGGTGGTGCTGTGAAAATTCACCGGGGAAGGTAGGCGACGGACATGAAAAAGGCGGTGCTGCGTGGGGCAGGCACCACCTTTAGCTTGGGAGGTATGTCGCATTCATTGCATGGTTTTGCATTCACGAGCCCTGTCGTTAGTGAGCTCTGCGCTTGCCGGTTTCATCGGCGCTCGGCCAGCCGATATCCTTGCGGATGTCGAAAGGCATGGATTCGATCTGGCGTTCCGTCTGCCACCGGCGCCATGCGCGCACGAGCTTGTCGGCATAGGAACCGATCGAGGAATGGCTGCTATGGGACGACACGCTCTTGCCGCCATCTCTGTAGGTCATCGAGGTCATTGCCGTTTCCTTTCCTTGCGAGACACGGGATTGCCGTATCCTTGAGGTGAAATATGCGCTTGCGACACTCATCATTCAAACGAATAGATTTTATGAGTATCATAAGCGATTTTGAACTATCGCTGCTGCTCATCGAGAGCGGGCAGGGCGCCGATATCGGCCGCGAGATGCGGCGGATAATGCTTCATTTCCTGCCTGATATGCTCGCGTGCCGCCACCCGAAACATGCGTGCGCGGAAAGCGAAGAAAGCCTGGAGGATATTGAAGCCTACTGTCTGCAACATGATCGGCCTCCTTTTCTTCAGCCTCATCGTTACAACTAGAATATAGGTATCGAGGCTGGTTCAAACAAATGAAATGAACTGGGCTTAAGGTTCAGAGAAATTGAAAGATGAGGGCGCGCCTACAATGGCTGCGGGTTGCCTTCGGCAGCGCTTCGAGTCTGTTCTGCGACATATGGATGGACGGGCGTGGACGATCCACGCGGCCGCGGTCAGATGACCATCTGCTCTCCGAGTTCCACCACGCGGTTGCTGGGAAGCTGGAAATAATCCGAAGGGTCGATGGCAAAGCCGGCCATGGCGATGAAGAGCCGGTCCTGCCAGGCCGGAAGGCCGGTATTCGGATCGCCGACGAGCTTGCGCCTGCCGACATAGAACGAGGTCGACATGATCTCGAAGTCGAAGCCCGCCTTGCGGCAGAGCGGCAGGGCCTTGGAGACGTCCTGATCCTCCATGAAGCCGAACAGGAGCTGGATCTTGATGAAGCGCTCCGACAGCCTTTCGATCGTCAC
This sequence comes from Rhizobium viscosum, assembly GCF_014873945.1. Taxonomy (NCBI): domain Bacteria; kingdom Pseudomonadati; phylum Pseudomonadota; class Alphaproteobacteria; order Hyphomicrobiales; family Rhizobiaceae; genus Rhizobium; species Rhizobium viscosum. The sequence goes on from NZ_JADBEC010000001.1 coordinate 3,535,536, forward strand.
CCGATCCGCTTCCGGCACATAGGGGCGCGGGGCGGTCTTCACATTGAGGATGACATTGCGCGCGTGAAGAACGCGATTGTGCTTCAGGTTGTGCAGGAGCACGCCGGGCGTCATATCAGGAAGGCTGGTCAGGAAGATCGCTGTGCCCGGAACCTGGGCGGGGGCGTGATCCGACTTCCGTTCGATCGACGTCAGAAACTGCATCAGGGGTACGTCGTTGCTTGCGGACTTCTGGCGCACCAGCAGGGTTCCCTTCTTCCAGGTCCACATCATTATCATCAGCGCGCCGGCGATCAGGATCGGGACATAGCCGCCGTCGTGGATCTTCAGGAGATTCGCGCCGAGGAAGATGCTTTCAAGCACGAGGAGCGGCAGGAGTGCCGCCAGTGCTGAGGCCACGTTCCATCCCCACACGACGCGTAGAAACTGGAAGGACAGGATCGTCGTGACGACCATCGCACCCGTGACCGAAATTCCGTATGCCGTGGCAAGGGCCTCGGAGGAACCGAACGCGAAGATCAGGGCAAGCACACCGATGAGAAGCGTCATGTTGACCGCCGGGACGTAGATCTGGCCGGTGTTGGAAGCGGAGGTGAAGCAAATCTCCAGCCGCGGAAGGAAGCCGAGATGGATGGCCTGACGGGCAAGAGAGAACGCCCCGGTAATGACGGCCTGGCTGGCGATGATCGTGGCTGCGGTGGCAAGAAGGACCACCGGAAGGATCGCCCATTCCGGAAACAGCAGGAAGAAGGGATCAGACGCAGCCTGCGGGCTGGCAAGCACAAGCGCGCCCTGGCCGAGGTAGTTGAGGAGGAGGGATGGGAAGACCACTGCGAACCAGGCGACCTGGATCGGCTTCCTGCCGAAATGACCGAGGTCGGCATAAAGGGCTTCCGCACCCGTCACCGTCAGGAAGACGGCGCCGAGGACCACGAGGCCGATGAGGCCTGCATGGGTGATGAAGTCGAAGGCGTAGAGCGGATTGAGCGCTGCGAAGATCGCGGGATCGTCGGCGATGTGGACAAGTCCGCCAAGGCCCATCACGAGAAACCACAGGAGCGTTATCGGACCGAAGAGTTTCGACACGGACGCGGTGCCGACCGACTGGACGAAAAACAGGAGCAGCATGATCGCGACGGCGATCGGCAGGATGTAGGGCGTGAAGACCGGCGTTACGAGCTTCAGCCCTTCGAGCGCCGACAGCACCGACAAGGCAGGCGTGATCATCGCGTCGCCGATGAACAGTGCTGCGCCGATGATGCCTGCGAAGAAAAAGACGGTCGCGTGCCGGCTGGTCTTTTTCATGAGGAGGGCCAGCAGGGAAAGGGTTCCGCCTTCGCCTTCGTTATCCGCCCTCAGCAGAAACAGCACGTATTTGAACGTGACGATGACCGTCAGCGTCCATATCATCAACGAGATCAGCCCGATGACCTCGTGCGGCGCCACGCCGTCATGGGCGAAGGGCCGAAGCGCTTCGCGGAAGGCATAGAGCGGGCTCGTTCCGATATCGCCATAGACCACTCCGATCGCCCCGAGCAGGAGGGCCGCAAACTTTTGCTGGCCTGCATGAGACCGGTCTGCGTCGTGGGTGGTGGCGGACATGGATATTCCTTGATTGTTGTTCGACACTGATGGCTGTTCGGAATGAAAGATATGGGGCGCAAGGCTGAGAATGGCACATCGGGTCGCGGTGAGGACCGTCAAGCTCGATTCCGGCCCCTGATCGTACCCATCAGTTCTCCGCCCGTGCCTCGTCCTTCGTCAATGCGCTGACGAGAAGCTTGTCGACGCGCCGCCCGTCGAGGTCGATCACCTCGAATTTCCAGTCGTTCTTGACGAAGGTCTCTCCAAGCTCGGGTAGGTGCTTCAGTTCTTCCAGAACGAGACCGGCAACGGTCTGGTATTCGACGTCTTCATCAACGGGGAAGTTCATGAATTCCGAGAATTCGTCGATCGGCGTCCATCCGGAAACCAGGTAGGAGCCATCCTCGCGTCGCTTGATCGCCGGTTCCTCACCGGAAGCCGCGTCGCCGAAAACGCCCATGATCGATTCGAGGATGTCGCCTGAGGTGATCACACCTTCGAAGTGGCCGTATTCGTCAAAAACCAGAACCATATGCTGTGACGACTTGCGGATCGATTCGATCACCGAGGAGGCGGGGGCGAGGTCCGAGATGATCGGAACATCGTGTACCAGCGTCATGATGTCGACCGTCCGGTTGGCTTCAAGGGCATCGTAGTAATCCTTGACGGCGAGAACGCCGAGAACCTCGTCGGAGCTGCCCTTGCGGGCCGGCAGTCGCGTTCGCGCGGTCGACTGAATGGTCTTGCGGATCTCCTCGGCGGAATCTTCGATATCGACCAGCTCGACGTCGCGCCGCGGCGTCATGAGCGCGCGTGCCGTTCTGTCGGCAAGACGCATGACGCCGGTGATCATGGCGGATTCCCCGCTCTCGATCACGCCGGCACTCTGGGCTTCGGCGAGAACCGTCTTGATCTCCTCGTCGGTGACGCCATCGGCGTTCTTTCCGGACTGGCCGAGCAGGGTGAGAACGAGTTTGCCCGAGCCGTCGAGCAGCCAGACGAGCGGCAGAGCCGCCTTCGACAGGTAGGTCATCGTCGGAGCGACCTTGGCGGCGACGGCTTCCGGCGCGCGAAGGGCCATCTGCTTGGGCACCAACTCGCCGATGATGAGGGAGAGATAGGTGATTGCCACGACGACCGTACCGACACCAAGCCCGTCCGCCCAGGCATTGGGAAGCCCCTGCGCCAGAAGCCAGGCGGAGAATCGCGCGCCGAGCGTCGCACCCGAGAAGGCACCTGATAGGACGCCGACGAGGGTGATGCCGATCTGAACCGTCGACAGGAAACGGCCGGGATCCTCTGCGAGGCGCAGAGCCAGTCGCGCTCCTCTGCTTCCCTGGTCCGCCATAACTCTGAGGCGTGCCGGGCGGGCGGAGACGATTGCGAGCTCCGACATCGCCAGGACGCCGTTGAGAATGGTGAGGAGGATGACGATGGCTATTTCGGTATACAAACTTAGGCCTGTTTCGATGATAATGATCCGTCGAAACTATGCGATCTCGTCTCGCTTTGCGAGGGTTCCCGTCGAAGATCATGGCGCTTGGCAAGATAATTATGGCGAACTTCTCGCTGCCAGCGCAACTGGAGAGCCGCAAGGCGGCATCTCCTTGAAACAGCGCCTCATATAATCCGTGGCTCATAAACCCACTCTTAAGGATCTATTGACCATAATGAAGGCTTAACGCCGCCCACGTGTGCGGTGCCTGTGATGTTTTCTTGTCTCGCACCAAGGACGAAGTTCGTGTCCCTTCATCAAGCCATCGCCGCCATTCCGGCAACCGCGTTCGCGTGGTTTCTGTCTGTCGTCGCCCGTCGTGTGGCGATTGTTGCGGCCTTCGTTTTCGCTGTCATTGCCGGATCGGGCGAGGCGGCGGCGGAGGATCGGGCGCTGAAACTCTACTTCACGCATACGGGCGAGCGGGCGACGATCGTCTTCAAGCGCAACGGCAAATACGATCAGCGCGGGCTGAACCAGATCAACCGTTTCCTGCGTGACTGGCGGCGCAACGAGCCTGCCAGGATGGATCCGCGTCTGCTTGATCTCGTCTGGGAAGTCTATCGCAAGAGCGGGGCGAAGGAGACAATCCACGTCGTTTCGGCCTATCGCTCGCCGGCCACCAACAACATGCTGCGCAACCGCTCGCGCAATACCGGTGTCGCCAAGCGCAGCCAGCACATGCTCGGCAAGGCGATGGATTTCTATATCCCGGGCGTCAAGCTTGCGACGCTGCGTGCGCTTGCCATGCAGATGCAGGTCGGCGGGGTCGGCTATTATCCGACGTCGGGTTCGCCCTTCGTGCATCTCGATGTCGGCAATGTGCGCGCCTGGCCGCGCATGTCGCGCCAGGAGCTGGCGCGGCTGTTCCCTGACGGGCGTACCATCCACCTGCCGGCGGACGGACGTCCGCTGCCGGGCTATCAGGTAGCGCTTGCCGAGCGCAAGAAGGGCATCCGCTCCGCGCCGATAGAGATTGCCGCAAGTGAGGATGAGGATGACGATGCGCCCGTAACGCCAAAGGCAGCGGCACCGGCCCTGCTGACGGCACGCGCAGCACCTGTGAAGGCACCTGATCCCGTCGTGACCGGAAGCCTTGTCACCGCCATGCTGCCGACGCCGCAGAAGCGGGCAGAGATCGGACTGGCGCCGCAGCTTGCCAAGCCGGAGGACAAGGCGGTTGCCGACCGGGCCTTTGCCGATCTTGCCTCACTGACCGTTCCGCTGCCGGTGCTGCGGCCTGTTGAAATCGAGGCCGTGGAAAGCGAGACGCCCGCACCTGTGCCCGCGGTTGCGCCGGTTCTGGCATCCGTCCAGCCGGCCCCGGCTGATTTCACGCGCTTCGTCGTCGGTCGCAAGCCGGCCAATACTTCAGGTATCGCCGACCGGCTGACCCATCCCGCACCGACGGCCGAGCAGATCGCGGTGTTGCCGGTCTCCGCGTCGGAGCATGTCTCGGGCGGCGTCGGCGAGATGTCGGCACGAGCGCTGATTGCCTGGGCGGTACGGTCACCGGAAACGTCAGTTGAACTCACGGCGCCTGCCATGATCGGCAATACCTATCCGAAGGGGGGCGGCGAGGGCAGGACGGTTGCCTCAGGTGTGGCTGGTGCCGCTGGAACCAGCTTCAAGACCAGCCGTCTCGGCACTGAGGGCTGAACTCAAATAGGCTCGATAGTGGTCGCCCTACAAAAATAGGGGGCAGATTGACTTTCAATCAAATGGAATGATAACCTTCGTCATTCAGAAAAATTGAAAGATGTGACGATGACCATCCCGTTTCGCCGTCCCATTCCTCTGCTCGACAATGACGTGCTGCGCACCTTCGTCGCCATTGCAGAGACCGGTAATTTTTCGACTGCGGCCGAGACCGTGTTCCGCACGCCGTCGGCAGTTTCCATGCAGATCAAGAAGCTCGAAGAGCAGCTCGGCGTGATGCTGTTTCGCCGCGATGCGCGCTCGGTGACGCTGACGCAGCACGGCGAGATGCTGCTGTCTTATGCGCGCAACATCCTGACGCTTTCCAACGAGGCGGTGTCGCGTTTCATCATGCCGGAGCTCAGCGGCGTGGTGCGGCTTGGCGCGCCCGAGGATATCGGCGAGCGGCTGCTGCCGCAGGTCCTGAGGAGCTTTGCGCAGACCTATCCGGGCATCATGGTCGATGTGACGATCGACATGAGCATCGGCCTGAAGAAGCGGATGGAGGAGCAGCGCCTCGATCTCGCGCTCATCAACTGCGCTACGCGGCCTTTCCCCACCAATGGCGAAGTCGTCTATCGCGAGAGGCTCGTCTGGGCTGGCGCCAAATGCGGCTCGGCGCATCGGCGCGATCCGCTGCCGATCTCGATCTGGGAAGATGGCTGCATCTGGCGGCAGGAGGCGATCACCCAGCTCGAACGCAACAAGCGGCCCTATCGCGTCGCCTATCTCAGCGCCCACACCATGGCGCAGCGCGCCGCCGTGGTCTCCGATCTCGCTATTGCGCCGCTACCGCTCTCCTATGTCAGCGAGGATATGGCGATCCTCGGCATCCAGGAAGGGCTGCCGGAACTCGGCTCTTTCGACATCCAGCTTTTGACTGCATCGCAAATGACGGGGCCGATAGAGACGGTCGCCGACAGCATCCGCGCATCCTTCGCCGAAAGGTCGAAAGCGGCGGCCGCCTGATTGGCTCAGAGCGATACGGAATGATCGTGTAGACGCGGAATGCAGGCTTAGATGTGGATCAGCAAGTCAGGCTTTTCGGCGCTGTCGCGGTACGACCCGTTGTCCTTGCCGTCATCCCCCGGTTCGAAGCAACCACAGGATACAAGGTCGCGGTCAGGTGGGAGCTCAATCCGATCGTAAGGAGGCAGATTGAGGCCGGTGAACCCTTTGATCTCGTTATCACCAATCCTGATCTGATCGGTGAACTCTCCGCCTTGGGAAAAGTCAAGGCGGAGAGCCAGGTCGCGTTCGGTCGGATAGCAATGGGAGTGGCGGCAAAAGAAGGCAGCCGACCGCTCGACATTGGCTCCGTGGACACATTCAAACATGCCTTGAAGAACGCCGGATCAATCGCCTATGCCAGCGACGGAACCAGCGGTGGCTACTTCTCCGGTTTGCTGGAGCGCTTGGGAATAGCGGAAGAGGTGAAGCCCAAGCTGGTGCCGGTAGCCGGAGGGCAGACGGCAGCAGCTGTAGGCCGCGGGGAGGCCGAGCTGGGAGTCGTTCCCGTGACGTCTATCCTTGCCGCCGCTCCCGAGGTCATGCTGGTCGGCAAGTTTCCGGCAGAACTCCAAAGTTATATCGACTTCGCCATAGGCATCAGCGCCGATTTGACGAACGAAGACGCTGCCAGGCAGCTGTCGGCGTTTCTGACGTCGCCAGCCATCGACGCGATGCTGGCGGCGAAGGGCGTCGAACGCAGCTAACTATGTGCTTGATGAGTGGCGACCGGCTCAGGCTATCGCCCTTGGTTGGTGGGTCGCGTTCGACGATCTCGACGATATTGGGTCTTCTCCGAGAAAGGCTCTTAGCCGGTGAACTTTTAGCTCACGAATGCGTTATCCCGCCCGGACGGCATCAGCCGTTCGGGATTGATTTCACAAAAGGATTTCGCACATGACGACCACGGGTAAAATCGCAGCCGCCGCTATGGTGCTTCTTGCCCTTTCTTCCTGCGCCAATACGATCAAGGGCATGGGCAGGGATACCGCCAATGCCGTTAACGCCACGCAGGATGCCGGTCGCAGTGTCGATCGGGCAGCGAAGAGATAATTGCTTTCAGATTTTTGAAGTCGGATAGGCTTTTTCGAGGCCGCCGGATCGGGTCAGCCCGGTCCGGAATGCGGCATGGGCCGGGTGCTGGCTGGAGCGTGCCGCTTCCATGAGCCTGATCTGCAACCGATCCGGTGCAGCTTCGCCGATCCATTTGCCGAGGGTTTCGAGCTTTAGCGAATTGAGAAAACGCGAGGAAGCGGCGAGATCGAGATGCCGATGCAGGCCTTCGAGCAGATTATCGTCCTGGGCCGGATTTTCCATCAACAGCGACAGATAGGATTTGTCGGTTTCCGAGAGCGCCGCGAGTTTTTCCGCGACGGTATCGCGATCGGGAAAGGGCACCGTGCCAGTCATAACGAATCGTCCAGTCCTTGTTGTCAGGAAGGTTTATAGACTGGCCTTGACCTTCTCGGCTATATCGGCCGGAACCCAGCGGCTCCAGAGCTCCTCGTAATTCTCAAGGAAATAGAGGGCTGCATTCTCATTGTCCTCGCCATTTTCATCCTGCCAGGCCAGCACCTGGCTGATGGTCTCGTTGTCCCAGCTGCGGGCGTTCAGATAGTTCATGATCGGGCCGGCGCGATCGGCGAAAGCCCTGGTCATCATCGTGAAGGCCTGCGACACCGGATAGGCGTTCACCCTGGGATTGGCGCAATGAGGCACCGAGGTGCAGGCGTTCCATTCGGCCTCATCGTGCGGAACGCCGAAGCCCAGCTGTTTCATGTCGTATTTGCCGATGACCGATGTCGGCGCCCAGTAATAACCGAGCCAGCCGACCTTGTTTTCGAAGGCGCGGGCAATCGAACCGTCGAAATCCTTGGGAGTCCGGCTGTCGACCAGCGCAAAGCCGAGCTTGTCGGCATCAAGCGCCCTGAAGAGATTGCTGGTCGAGATCTCGCAAGCCCAGGCTTCCGGGCAATTATAGACGGCCGCACGCGAGGGATCATAGGTATCGGGAAAGAGTTCCGGGTGTTTCAGCGCATCCTGGACGGAACGAATATCCGGATTTGCGTCGGCGATGAATTTCGGGATGTACCAGCCTTCAACCGCGCCATCCGCAAGAATTTCGGCGCCCTTGACCAGCCGGCCGGCGCTGATGGCGGCATCGAGCTGCGGCTTGACCGCCTTCACCCAGAATTCCGAGGCGATATCGGGCGTGCCGGTGCCATCCATGGAAGCGAAGGTCGGCAGCGTATCGCCATCGACGATGGTGACGGAGCAGCCGTAGCCCTTTTCCAGGATGAATTTGTCGAAGCTCGCTGCAATGGCGGCAGAGCCCCATCTCATCTCGGCGATCGAGACGTTGCCGCAGCCGGCAGCTTGCGCCTCCGCAATTCCGGCATAAAAACAGACCGCAAGGATGAATGACGAGAAAAATGTCTTCATTATACGTTCCCCGAAATTTTTATGTGATCGAACGCGCATGCACCGGGCAATTAGCCGACAAATCTTTTCGCCGCTGCAGGTGCTAATCGCCCGAGAATATGGCTTCACCGGGTTTTTCCTGTGTGCGGCGCCGTTCGTCTGGTTTTCCGGCGGCTCGTCGCTGGCCATTTCTGTCGATGGCTTACTATGAGCAAACCTACGGATTTGCTGCAAGAAATCAACTCTCCTTTCCGTGTTGTATCTGTAACTAAATTATTGAATTCGAAGAATTTATGCCCGCAGTTCATGAAGCTGCGGCTTGGAGTGCGATTGACGGAAATGCACGCTCGCGGCGAGGGTGAAAGCGGTTCCAAGTGAGTGAAAATCGGAAAAGTTCAAAAAAAGTCGAATTTTGCCTCCGGTTGGGCCTTCAATAACCATCCGGTAAGAATGTGCCGTTATCTGTTGTGACGCGGCGGGGGACAACCGCTGCTTTTCCGGATCAGGTGCTGCGTCCCGGAAAAAGCGAGCTTCATTGTGTAATGATGAAGGCGTCAGCGTTTTATGGCAAACCGCGTAGGGTTTATGGCCCGATCGCGGTTTTCGCGTTTCTGGCCCTCTGTTGACCGCGTGTCCACCCGCATTGTAGGCCTGCCGGAAATACTTCACGGATAGGCGCCAATGACCAAATCCATCATGCTGCAGGGAACCGGCTCGGATGTCGGCAAGACGGTGCTGGTGGCGGGGCTTTGCCGGCTGGCGGCCAATCGCGGCTTGAGGGTGCGGCCCTTCAAGCCGCAGAACATGTCGAACAATGCGGCGGTTTCCGACGATGGCGGCGAGATCGGCCGGGCGCAGTGGCTGCAGTCGCTTGCGGCCCGTACGCCATCATCGATGCATATGAACCCGGTGCTCTTGAAGCCGCAGTCGGAAAACGGCAGCCAGATCATCGTGCAGGGCAGGGTGTTCGGGCAGGCGAAGGGGCGCGACTATCAGCGGCTGAAGCCGCAGCTCATCTCTTCCGTGCTGGAGAGTTTCGCCAAGGTGTCCGAGGGTGCCGACCTCGTCATCGTCGAGGGGGCGGGGTCACCCGCCGAAATCAATCTCAGGGCCGGCGATATCGCCAATATGGGCTTTGCGACGCGGGCGAACGTTCCTGTCGTTCTCGTCGGCGATATCGATCGTGGCGGCGTGATCGCCTCGCTTGTCGGCACGCATGCAATCCTTTCCGAAGACGACCGCAAGATGATCTCGGGTTACATCATCAACAAGTTCCGCGGCGATGTAAGCCTGTTCGACGACGGCATTACATCCATCGGGCAGTTCACCGGCTGGCCCTGCTTCGGCGTCGTGCCCTGGCTGAAGCCGGCCGGACGGCTGCCCGCAGAGGATTCCGTCGTTCTGGAGCGGCTAGCCAAAAGCGAGCGAGGGGCGCTGAAGATCGCCGTGCCGGTGCTGCCGCGCATTGCCAATTTCGACGATCTCGATCCGCTACGGGCCGAGCCTGATGTCGAGCTCGTCTTCGTGCGCGCCGGCGAGCGGCTGCCAGCCGATGCAGCGCTCATCATCCTGCCGGGCTCGAAATCCACCATATCGGATCTCGCCGATCTCAGGGCGCAGGGATGGGACCGCGACCTTGCCGCCCATATGCGCCGCGGCGGCCGGGTGATCGGCATTTGCGGCGGCTACCAGATGCTCGGCCACAGGGTGTATGACCCGCTCGGCATCGAAGGTACGACGACAGAGATCGAAGGGCTTGGCCTGCTCGATGTCGAGACGGAGATGGCGCCGGAGAAGACGGTGCGCAACAGCGCTGCCCATTCAGCGGAATATGATGTGCCGCTATCAGGCTATCAGATCCACCTCGGCGTCACGCAAGGGGCCGATTGCGAACGGCCGGCGGCGATCGTCGACGGCTTGGCCGATGGGGCGGTTTCGGCCGACGGCCGGATCATGGGCACCTATCTGCACGGCCTCTTCGGCAGTGACGCTTACCGCGCCCGGCTGCTTCAAAGTTTTGGCCTCTCAGGCGAGGGCGGTAACTACCGCGAGAGCGTCGATCGGGCGCTCGACGAGGTCGCAGGCGGCCTGGAACAACATCTCGACCCGCGCTGGCTTGCAGGGCTGCTCGGCTAGGCCTGCGTTCATCGGCACCGCTCCGCTATTGCAAAATTAGTTGACTGAGTCCATTAATTATTGTTGCAACGCACCCAGTCGAGAGCGATGAAACCATGAGCATATTGGATAGATTTTCACTTGCGGGCCAGGTGGCGCTCGTGACCGGCGGCGGCCGCGGCCTGGGCTTCGAGATGGCACATGCACTTGCCGAGGCCGGCGCGCATGTCATCGTTACCGGGCGCACGGCGGCGACGCTGGAAGATGCCGTAAGGACCGTCCGCGCCGCCGGCGGCACGGCGCAGGCCGCCGCATTCGACATTGCCGACCGAGAGGCCCAGCGTGCGCTGATGGCCGACATCGAAAAGATCCATGGCCGTCTCGATATCCTGATTAACAATGTCGGCGCCCGCGACAGGCGGCCGCTGGCCGAATTCGACGACGATGCCATCATCGAATTGCTGCGCACCGATCTGGCCGCTGCGATAACGCTTTCGCGCGACGCAACCGTGCTGATGAAGCGGCGCAATTACGGCCGCCTGATTGCCGTGACCTCGATCAGCGGCCATGTCGTCATGCCCGGCGACTGCGTCTATCCGGCGGCCAAGCAGGGCCTGACCGGCCTGATGCGTGCCATGGCGGTCGAGTTCGGCCCACACGGCATCACCAGCAACGCGATTGCGCCCGGCTGGTTCGCCACCGAGACGAACGCGGCGATGGCTGCGAACGAGGAATTGATGCCCTTCGTGCGCCAGCGCATCCCCGTCCAGCGCTGGGGCCGCCCGGATGAGATTGCCGGCGCGGCGCTGTTTCTTGCAAGCGGTGCCGCCTCCTTCGTCAACGGACACATCCTGACCGTCGACGGTGGCATGACGGTCAGGATGTGAGCGGAGATTCTTGCGGCGTGCGGCAAAAGCCTCAGATCTCGCCTGAGACCTCGCGGCGGCGGCGGTCGAGTTCTTCGCTGTAGCGGCGCAGCGTGTGGCTTTCGCTAAGCTGGCCGATCACCTTGCGCTCGATGAGGTTGTTGACGACGGCGAGCGCTTCGCTTTCCGTCTTGTCGAAGATCGCGGCCGCCTGTTTGGCGTTCATCTGTGGCTGCAGGAAGTCGTTTTTATAGCGAATGAAATCGCCAAGATTCTGGGCTTCGTCCTGCGCGCTGGTGGGGTTGGCGTAGATTTCCGGCACGAGCACGAGGCCGGCATATTTGTCACCCTCATCGACGAGGATGACGCGCTGCGTCGAGCCGATGGGGAAAGCCTCCTTGAAGGCGTCCATCGTTATTCCAAGTTTTGCGGTCTTCACGTCTGATCGCATCAGCTTGTCTACGGTCAGGTTGCGGATCCAGCCGACATCATGGGCGCTGCGGATGCTTTCGCCGCGCAGGTGAAAGCGCCATGTGGCGAAGGAGTAGCCGAAGGTGGTGCGCACCACGAGCGAGGAGGTGATGACGGCGGCGAGCACCAGGGCGGTGATCGGGAAGTCGCCGGTAATCTCCAGCGCCAGGAAGGTCATGGTCAGCGGCCCGCCGATGACGGCGACGGCGAGCGAACTCATGCCGACCACGGCATAGATCACGGGCGTCAGCGTCGCATCGGCGAAATAGGGGGCGGAATAGGCAAACAGCTTGCCGAGCAGGGCACCCATGAAGAGCGATGCGAAGAACAGGCCGCCCCTGAAGCCGGAGCCGATGGAGACGGCTGATGCCACCGACTTCAGAAGGAAGAGGCCGATCAGCGCGGGAATGGTGATCTCATGGGCGAGGTTGAGATGCAGCGCGCCGTGACCGGCGGCAAGGACCTGCGGCGAGACCAGCGCCAGCAAGCCGACGACCAGGCCGCCGAGCGCCGGGCGAAAGGGCAGCGCGATGGAGCTCTTGCGCGCCAGTTCCTCGACGAAGGAGACGCCCTGCATGATGAGGATGCCGATGCCGGCGCAGAAGGCGCCGAGGGCGATCGCCGGGACGTAGTCGGCGGGCTGGACAGCGCCGAAGCTGCCGACATCGATGATGAAATCGCTGCCGGAGAGCAGTCGGGCGACCAGGGTAGCGACGAGGGCTGCGACGACGACAGGCGTCAGCGAAATGATGGTGTAGGTGCCGATGATCAGCTCGAAGGCATAGAAGGCACCGGTCAGCGGCGCATTGAAGGCGGCGGCGATGGCGCCGGCCGCGCCGCAGCCGACGAGGACGCGCATGTCGGAGCGGCGCAGCTGAAGCTTCAGGCCGAATTTCGAGGCGATGCCGGCTGCGAGCTGCGTATAGCCGGCCTCCAGTCCGACGGATGCGCCGAAACCGTTGGAAACGAGATTCTGGATGGCGACGAGGATGCTGTCGGTCAGCGACAGGCGGCCGCCATGCAGGGCATTGGCCTCGATCGGGTCGACCATCGGCTTCTTGCGCCATTTGGCGAGGATGAAGATCAAGAGGCCGAGCAGCATGCCGCCGGCAACCGGGGCGGTCATCAGCAGGAACTTGCTGTCGATCTCAGAGGCGCTGAGCCTCGTCGTGCCGTCTATGCCGAAGATCAGGCTGTGCATCTCTTCCGAGACATAGCTCATGGCGGTGACCGCAAGCCCCGATACGATGCCGACAAGCGCGCCGGCAAAGACCATGCCCATTTCGCTGTGGCGGATGAGCGCGCGCATGCGTCCCGGATCAAAGACGGTGCCAAGAGGGCCGAGGCGGCGAATATCCATTCGGGAGAGCATCATGGGGAAACTAGGCGGCAGGAATGAGGGTCAAGGGCGGAGCCGGCATCCGCATGAGCGGCAATTGCGGCAAAATACCGACTGGCCCGTAAAGTTTTTGTGACGTAAGCCTTTGATTAAAGACGATAATATCGGTAGTGTAAGTCGAGATGAACATGGGCGGGACGCTGCGCGGCAATTGACATGGGGGTTGCACGCGCCTAACCATGAATCCACATAATGGATGGTTCCGGATCGGCTAACGCCTTCCGGATGAAAAGGGAATGTGACGGGGCGGACCCAAGCCGGGCGCCTTTATCACAGCCGACCCCGCGACTGTAGAGCAGTAAGGGTCTTCCATCCGGCATTTTAACCGCCGCGCCGACGGTTTTGCATTCTGCAAGCGGGCAAGGCGGACAAGTGCCGGAAAAGCCACTGGAAATGCATCGTGATCAGCCGGGGCAGGACGCCTCTAATTCTACGAATCGTCCGCCTTTTCACGAGATGCAGCCGGGAAGGCGAGGCAGATCCGCTGGCACGATCAGGGGCGACCGTAACGGGTCGCCCCGGTCGGGGCCGTTAGCTGCGAGCCAGGAGACCTGCCGTCCGTGCCGGGCATAATGCCCAATCTGGGCGTTTTGCCCGCTGCCAGCACGGAGGTTGTCTTGGCTGAAGGATTTGATTCAGCGCTGCCTCCGGTGGTGCGATATAGTGGCGACGGCAGTGCGGTGCTTTTGGCCTCGTGCGTCGAGTATGTGGTACCCCCCTCTGTCCTGCCGGACATCTCCCCCACAAGGGGGGAGATTGAATCGCGGCGACGATCTCCCCAAACAATTGATGTAAGGCGATGGTCTCGCCTCTTGCCGATCTCCCCCCCTTGTGGGGGAGATGTCCGGCAGGACAGAGGGGGGTACCACACCCTCCGCTGCAAGAGGCGTCTGCGCATGACCACCACCCTCATCCTCGGCGGCGCCCGTTCCGGCAAATCCCGCTTTGCCGAAAATCTCATCACCACAAGCGGCCTCGAGCGCCATTACATCGCCACCGGCCGCGCCTGGGACGACGAGATGCAGGCGCGCATCAATCAGCACAGAGCCGATCGCGGCCCATCCTGGGCCACGCATGAGGAACCGCTCGATCTCGCCGAGCGCCTTGCCGCCATTGACGCGGAGGGCAGAGCAATCCTCGTCGATTGCCTGACGCTGTGGCTCACCAATCTGATGATGGAGGGGCGCGATATCGCCGCCCAGTCCGCCGCCCTTGCTGCCTTTCTGCCTGACGCAAAGGCGCGACTCGTCATCGTTTCCAATGAAGTCGGCCTCGGCATCGTGCCTGAGAACCGTATGGCACGCGAGTTTCGCGACCATGCCGGTCGGCTGCACCAAATGATCGCGGCAACTGCCGACGATGTCTATTTTATCGCGGCAGGCCTGCCGCTGAAAATGAAGGGTTAGTTCGATGCAGCAGAAAATTCCCGCAACCGTCATCACCGGCTTTCTCGGCGCCGGCAAGACGACCATGATCCGCAACCTGCTCACCAATGCTGGCGGCAAGAAGATCGCACTCATCATCAACGAGTTTGGCGATCTCGGTGTGGATGGCGACGTGCTGAAGGGCTGCGGCGCGGAAAACTGCACCGAGGATGACATCATCGAGCTCACCAATGGCTGCATCTGCTGCACGGTGGCCGACGATTTCATTCCGACCATGACCAAGCTTCTGGAGCGCGATCAGCGCCCCGACCATATCGTCATCGAGACCTCGGGCCTTGCCCTGCCGCAGCCGCTGGTCGCGGCCTTCAATTGGCCGGATATCAGAAGCGAAGTCACCGTCGATGGCGTCATCACCGTGGTCGACAGCGCCGCTGTCGCCGCAGGGCGTTTTGCCGATGACCACGATGCCGTCGATGCGCGTCGCGTCGAGGATGCATCGCTCGATCATGAAAGCCCGATCGAGGAGCTTTTCGAGGATCAGCTGACCTGTGCCGATCTCATAGTGCTCAACAAGACCGATCTCATTGATGCTGACGGCCTCGGCCGCGTGAAGAGCGAAGTCGCTTCGCGCATCGCCCGCAAGCCTGTCATGATCGAAGCGAAGAACGGCGAGGTGCCGGCAAGCGTGCTGCTCGGCCTCGGCATCGGCACGGAGGACGATATCGGCAACCGCAAGTCCCATCACGAGTTGGAGCATGAGGACGGCGAGCCGCATGATCACGACGAGTTCGACAGTTTCGTCGTCGAGCTCGGTGCGATCGCCGATACGGCCGCATTCGTCGAGAAGCTGAAGGGCATTATTGCCGAGCATGATGTGCTGCGCCTCAAGGGCTTCATCGATGTCTCGGGTAAGCCGATGCGCCTGCAGCTGCAGGCCGTGGGCGCCCGCATCGACCAGTATTTCGATCGCGCCTGGGCGCCGGGTGAAGCGCGCAGCACGCGCCTCGTCGTCATCGGCCTGCACGAGATGGATCAGGACGCGGTGCGCAAGGCGATCGAAGCGCTCGTCTGAGGTAAACAATGCATCTGCTTCTCGCTCAACAGGGAACGATCAGCGATGGCGACGAGGCGATCGACCTCGGCCAGTCGCCGGGCGATATCCTGTTCCTGTCGGCCGCCGATACCGAGCTTGCGGCGATTGCCGCGGCTCATGCCGGCGGGGCGATGGGGTATTCGCTGCGGCTTGCCAGCCTGATGAGCCTGAAGCATCCGATGTCGGTCGATACATACGTCGAACGCACGGCGCGGCATGCGAAGCTGATCATCGTGCGGGCGCTCGGCGGGGCGAGCTATTTCCACTATGTGCTGGAGGCGCTGCATGCAGTTGCAGCGCGGAATGGTGTGCTGATTGCGGTGCTGCCGGGGGATTCCAAACCGGATGCGGGGCTGACGCCGTTTTCGAATGTGGCGCTGGAGGATCTGAATGCGCTGTGGGCGTATCTGATCGAGGGCGGCGACGCGAATGCGCGGGGTTTTCTGGCCTATGCGGCGGCGATGCTCTCGGGCGAGGAGAAGCCAGCGCCGGCTGCACCGCTGATGAAGGCGGGGATCTGGTGGCCGGGGCGGGGGCTGGTTGGCGTTGATGAGTGGCGGCGGCTTATCTCCGCTTCGCCCTCTTCGGCTGTTGAGGATGTAGCACCCCCCTCTGTCCTGCCGGACATCTCCCCCACAAGGGGGGAGATCGACAAGCGGCAAGACCACCGCTCTACATCTGTTGTTTGGGGAGAAGCTCGCGGCGATTCAATCTCCCCCCTTGTGGGGGAGATGTCCGGCAGGACAGAGGGGGGTATTGCACACTCGACGGCCGAGGGTGCAACCGTCCGCCCAACTGTCGCCATCGCCTTCTACCGTGCCCTGGTGCAGAGCGGCGAAACCCGCCCCGTCGAAGCCTTGATCGAAGCTTTGCAGGCGCAAGGCCTACGCCCATTGCCGGTCTTCGCCTACAGCCTCAAGGATCCCGTCTCCAAGGGCATCCTTGAAACCATTTTCGCCGATCTCAAACCCGACGTCGTCATCAACACGACAGGCTTTGCCGTCTCTGCACCCGGCGCCGATCGCGAGCCGACCGTGCTGGAAACGAATGACGCGATCGTACTGCAGGCCATCTTTTCCGCTTCGTCGCGGGAGGCCTGGGCCGCCTCGTCGCAGGGGCTCTCGGCCCGCGATCTCGGCATGAATGTCGCGTTGCCGGAGGTGGATGGCAGGGTGCTGTCGCGCGCCGTCTCCTTCAAGGCTGCCGCCCGCTATGATGCCGCGGTCGAGGCCAATATCGTCTCCAGCGAGCCGGATGCCGGGCGCATGGCCTATGTGGCATCGCTTGCCGTCAACTGGGCGCGGCTGCGGCAGATGCCGGCGGCGAACAGGCGGGTTGCGCTCGTCATGGCGAATTATCCGAACCGTGACGGACGGCTCGGCAATGGCGTCGGCCTCGATACGCCGGCCGGCACGATCGAGGTGATGCGGGCGATGGAGAAGGCCGGTTATCCGGTCGCCGATATCCCTGATGATGGCGATGTGCTGATGCGGCACCTGATGGCGGGGCCGACCAATTCCGGCTTCGATGGCAAGGTCGTGCGCGAGACGCTTTCCCTGAATCGATATAAGGATTTCCTGGAATCTCTTCCTGCTCAGATTCAGGATGAAGTCAGCGCGCGCTGGGGTGCGCCGGAGGCCGATCCCTATGTCCGCGGTGGCGCTTTCGCGCTGCCTTTCGCCCGGTTCGGCGAGTTGCTGATCGGTATTCAGCCGGCACGCGGCTATAATATCGATCCGAAGGAAAGTTATCACTCGCCCGATCTCGTGCCGCCGCACGGCTATCTCGCCTTCTACGCTTTCCTGCGCGAGGAATTCGGCGCGCAGGCAGTGATCCACATGGGCAAGCACGGCAATCTGGAATGGCTGCCGGGCAAGGCGCTGGCGCTGTCGGAAGCCTGTTATCCCGAAGCGATCCTCGGGCCGCTGCCGCATCTCTATCCCTTTATCGTCAACGATCCAGGCGAGGGCACGCAGGCCAAGCGCCGCACTGCCGCCGTCATCATCGATCATCTGACGCCGCCTTTGACGCGGGCCGAGAGCTACGGGCCGCTCAAGGATCTGGAGGCGCTGGTCGATGAATATTACGAGGCGTCGGGTGGCGATCCCAGGCGTATCCGGTTGCTGTCGCGGCAGATCCTCGATCTCGTTGCCGATATCGGGCTGGATCGGGATGCGGGGATTGCAAAGGGTGAGAGCGAAGGCGAGGCGTTGAAGAAGCTCGATGCCTATTTGTGCGATCTCAAGGAGATGCAGATCCGCGACGGCCTGCATGTGTTCGGGGTGTCGCCGGAAGGGCGGTTGCTGACCGATCTCACCGTGGCGCTGGCGCGGGTGCCTCGCGGGTTGGGTGAAGGTGGGGATGCGAGTTTGCAGCGGGCGATTGCGGGGGATGCTGGGTTGGGTGTTGTGCTTGTGGCACCCCCCTCTGTCCTGCCGGACATCTCCCCCACAAGGGGGGAGATTGAATCGCGGGACCGGTTTCCCCAAACAACTGATGTGGGGCGACGATCTGGCCCCTTGTCGATCTCCCCCCCTGTGGGGGAGATGTCCGGCAGGACAGAGGGGGGTAACTCCACCTTCGACCCTCTCGATTGCGACATGGCCGCCACTTGGACTGGTCCATGTCCACCAATCCTAGGAGACCTCCTAGACGCCTCCTGGCGCACCAATGGCGACACCGTCGAGCGTATCGAACTGCTCGCAGCCAAGCTCGTTTCCGGCGAACTCGCATGCCCATCCCTCTGGTCCCAAACCAGAAGCGTCCTCGATGAAATTGAATCCCGCCTCAAACCCTCCATCCTCGCCTGCGGCCCTGCCGAAATCACCAGCCTGCTGCGCGGCCTCGATGGCCGTTTCGTGCCGCCCGGTCCATCCGGTGCACCGACGCGTGGGCGGCCTGACGTCTTGCCGACAGGGCGGAATTTCTACTCGGTGGACAGCCGCGCGGTGCCCACACCTGCCGCCTATGAACTCGGCAAGAAATCCGCCGAATTGCTGATCCGCCGCTATGTGCAGGATCACGGCGAATGGCCCGTTTCCTTCGGGTTGACGGCTTGGGGTACCTCCAACATGCGCACCGGAGGCGACGATATCGCCCAGGCCTTGGCGCTGATCGGCGTCAAGCCAGTGTGGGACATGGCCTCGCGGCGTGTCACCGGCTACGAGATCATCCCGCCGGCCATGCTGCGGCGACCGCGGGTGGACGTGACGTTGCGGATCTCTGGCTTCTTTCGCGATGCGTTTCCCGAGCAGATCGCGCTCTTCGACAAGGCGATCCGGGCCGTCGGCGCACTCGACGAGGATGCCGCCGACAATCCGATCGCCGGACGCATGCGCGGCGAGGAGAAGCGGCTAACC
This sequence comes from Rhizobium viscosum, assembly GCF_014873945.1. Classification (NCBI taxonomy): domain Bacteria; kingdom Pseudomonadati; phylum Pseudomonadota; class Alphaproteobacteria; order Hyphomicrobiales; family Rhizobiaceae; genus Rhizobium; species Rhizobium viscosum. The sequence goes on from NZ_JADBEC010000001.1 coordinate 3,554,430, forward strand.
GCTGCCGGGCTCGATGAGAAGGCGGCGGCAAAGCGGGCCGGTTATCGCATCTTCGGCTCCAAGCCCGGCGCTTATGGCGCGGGCCTGCAGGCGCTGATCGACGAGAAGGGCTGGGAGCGGCGAGCGGATCTCGCCGAAGCCTATCTCGTCTGGGGCAGTTATGCCTATGGCGCGGGCGAGGAAGGTCGGGCCGAGCGCGGGGTGTTCGAGGAGCGGCTGCGCTCCATCCAGGCTGTCGTACAGAACCAGGACAATCGCGAGCATGACCTGCTCGACAGCGACGATTATTACCAGTTCGAAGGCGGCATGGCAGCGGCTGCCGAAGCGCTTGGCGGGGTGCGGCCGGCGATCTATCACAACGATCATTCGCGGCCGGAAAAGCCTGTGATCCGTTCTCTCGAGGAAGAGATCGGGCGGGTGGTGCGCGGACGCGTCGTCAATCCCAAGTGGATCGAGGGCGTGATGCGCCACGGGTACAAGGGTGCTTTCGAGATTGCGGCGACCGTCGATTATCTCTTTGCCTTTGCGGCGACGACCGGGGCTGTCGGCAACCACCATTTCGAGGCGGTCTACCAGGCCTTTGTTGCCGATCCCAAGGTGCGCGATTTCATGGCCGAAAAGAACCCGGCCGCGCTTTCCGAGATGAAGGAGCGGCTGATGGAGGCGATCGAGCGCAAGCTCTGGACGCCGCGCAGCAACTCGGCGCAATTCGATCTCACAGACATCAACGAAACCAGGAAAAGAGCAGGCAGCCAGTCATGAGCGAAGAGCCAGTCGTACCAGCCGAAAAGGACGATGCCCGTCACGCCGAGAAGATGGCGAAGAAGAAGGCCGCCCGTGACAAGATCATGGCGACCAAGGCAGATGAGAAGGGGCTGATCATCGTCCATACCGGCAAGGGCAAAGGTAAATCCTCGGCCGCCTTCGGCATGATCTTCCGCCATATCGCCCATGGCAAGCCGTCGGCCGTCGTGCAGTTCATCAAGGGTGCGATGTGGACGGGTGAGCGGGATCTGATCGAGAAGCATTTTGCCGATCTCTGCCAGTTCCACACGATGGGCGAAGGCTTTACTTGGGAGACGCAGGACCGGGCACGGGATGTGGCGGCGGCAGGTGCTGCCTGGGAAAAGGCCAAGGAGCTGATCCGCGACGAGCGCAATTCCATGGTGCTGCTCGATGAGATCAATATCGCGCTTCGCTACGACTATCTCGACGTCAACGAGGTGGTGGAGTTCCTGAAGACCGAGAAGCCGTACATGACGCATGTCGTGCTGACCGGCCGCAACGCCAAGGACGAACTGATCGAGATTGCCGATCTGGTGACCGAAATGGAGCTCGTCAAGCATCCCTTCCGCTCCGGCATCAAGGGCCAGCCGGGCGTGGAGTTCTGAGCAATTCCAGCAAAAGTGTCCGCGGTTTTGCATCCGGAATTGCGCGGAAAAGGTCTAATTGGCGAGATTGCCGCGCAGGATCGCGGCCGTCTCCTCATCGGCCGGGAAGAGCGTTTCGATCGCGAGTTCCGACAAGGTGATATCGACAGGCGTGCCAAAGACTGTTGTCGTCGAGATGAAAGAGAGAAGGCCGGCCTTGGTCGAAAGCTGCAGGGGAACGGCAACGCCGGCGAGGTCGGTGTGGGGCTCGGTCGCATCTTTCGGTGCAGGGTAGGAGAGCAGTTCCTTCAATAGCTTTTCCGACACGGGATCGCCCGAGACCGATATCTGCTGGCGCAGCCGGTCGAGAAGATGGGCGCGCCATTCCGAGAGGTTGACGATATATGATGCCAGGCCCTGCGGATGCAGGCTGAGGCGCAGCACGTTGACCGGTGGTTCCAGCAAAGTCGGATCCGCAACGGCTTCGAGCAGCGGCGCCAGGGCGGCGTTGGCGGCGATGAGCGTCCAGTGGCGGTCGATGGCGATAGCGGGGTAGGGCTCGTGGCCTTTCAGCACCCTGTCGATAGCACGCCGTGCGGGGAGAAGGGCGGGGTCGTCCAGCTTGCGTTCGGCAAAGACGGGCGCGAAACCCGCCGCCAGAAGCAGCGGGTTGCGGTCCCGCAAGGGCACTCCGAGCCGTTCGGCGAGATGCAGCAGCATTTCGCGGCTCGGGGTCGAGCGCCCGCTCTCGATGAAGCTCAGGTGCCGTTGCGAAATATCGGCTTCCAGTGCGAGGTCGAGCTGGCTCATGCGGCGGCGCTGGCGCCATTCGCGCAGGTGATCTCCGAGAGAGCGGGCGGTCGGGGTCATCAGGCGGCTTCCGGCAGGAGATCGATGAAGCCGCGGACGGATTTCAGCTTGCCGCCTTCGAGCTCGGCGAAATCCGTGCCCTTGATCAGCGCTTCGCCATTGTCGGGGCCGAGGCCCCAGGAGAAGCGCAGGTTGTCGCCATAGCCATCGGCCGTGCCGATCAGTTCGAAGCGGAAGCCGGGGAAGCGGCTCTGCACGGCTTCGACCAGCGAATTGATCTGCTCATGGCCTTCGCCGCGCATCAGCGGGTCGACATAGGTCGCGGCTTCCGTCCAGCTCTCGGCGATCAGCGCACGGCGACGGGCGGCATCCGTCTCGTTCCAGATTGCGAGGTAGCGCTCGGCGTTGGTCTTTGCTTCGTTCATCGGGTCATCTCCTTTTGATCGCCCGTCATGTTCAGGCAGGGCGATCATCGGCGAAAGCGGTGCAACCTATCAATTACGCGGGAGGTAATGGAAGTCCGATTGCCGGAGTCAAATCCAGGTCGCGGCTTGGTGATTTGACAGGTGAGGAGCGAGCCCGAAGATTTGCGGCAACTCTTTTGCCCCCGGAGGATAAATTCCATGAAAACCGGCTCCTGCAAGGCTTTAGCCGCATTCACCCTCGCACTTCTCGGCGCTTCGGCCACGCAAGCGAATGTGATCGACGACTGGAATACGATCAAGGTCCCCGCTGCACCGGTGCTGAAGCCGGTCAGCGTGAATATTTCGGATACGGCGCTGCTGCTGCTCGATTTCAATGGTGCGCAGGACCCATCGAAAGGGCCTTGCAACACGAAGACCAAGCCCCGCTGCATCGCCTCGCTGCCGAAGGTGGAGAAGCTTCTGAGCGAGGCGCGCAAGAGCGGCGTGCCCGTCATCTACAGTATCACCGGCGGCGCCACGAAGGGCGATATCGCCAGCGTATTGGCGCCGAGAGAGGGCGATCCGGTGGTGCAGGGCGGTGCCAACAAGTTCATCAACACCGATCTCGAAAAGATCCTGACCGAAAAGCACATCAAGACCATCATCGTGACCGGCACGGCATCCGAAGGGGCGGTGCTGAATACGGCATCCTATGCGGCGCTGAAGGGCATGAACATCATCCTGCCCGTCGACGGCATGTCGTCGGCCGATCCCTATGCCGAGCAATATGTCGCCTGGCATTTTGCCAATGCGCCAGGTGTTTCGGCCAAGACGACATTGACCACGGTTGATGAGATCAAATTCTAGACGCCAAGCCAGACACGCAGCGGGTTTTCGGGATCGGAGAGCAGCTTTATCGCAAAGGCGATGCAGACGATGACGAGCAGCGGCTTGATGAGCCTTGCGCCGATGCGCATGGCTAGCCGCGAGCCGAGCTGCGCGCCGAGGAACTGGCAGGCACCCATCAGCAGGCCGATCTTCCAGAGCGTGGCGCCGAAGCTTGCGAAGACGATGAGCGCGCCGAAATTCGAGCCGAGATTGAGAAGCTTGGTGTGGGCGGTCGCCTTCAGCATCCCGAAGCCGGCGAGCGTGACGAAGGCCAGCATGAAGAAGGAGCCGGTGCCGGGGCCGAAAACGCCGTCATAGAAGCCGATGACCGGGACGAGTGTCAGGCCGAACAGGAAGGGCGTCATGCGTCTGTGCGTATCGACGTCGTTGAGGTTCGGTTTGACGGCGAAGAAGATGGCGATTGCCACCAGGAGTACCGGCATGACGGCCCGTAGCACCTGGCCGGGGACGAGTGTGGCGAGTGCCGCACCAAGCGAGCCGCCCATGACGGCCATGAGCGCCATCGGCAATTGTTCCGAAAGCTTCACATGCCCCTTGCGGGCATAGGCGATGGTTGCCGAGGCCGCACCGAAGAGGGACTGCACCTTGTTCGTGCCGAGCGTCTGCAGCGGCGGGATGCCTGCAATCAGCATGGCGGGAACGGTGATGAGGCCGCCGCCGCCGGCAATAGAATCGACGAAACCGGCAAAGAAGGCCGCCGCGCAGAGCAGCAGAAGCAGATGGATGGCAATGTCAGGCAAGATGCTATTCCGGGAGGGGTATGTGAAGGCGGGAGCTTTCGGGCGGCCTTGTTGCATTTCCGGCCTCAAGCTGCAATGGCTCCCTGGACACAGCGGGGCGCAATCAGCTGATGGCAATGAGCGAAATCACCATCGATGAGACGAAGCGGCATGTGCTCGGCCTAGGCTGCGAGCGCGGGACGTCTGATAGTGAGGTGATGGCGCTTGCTATCGAGGCGCTGGACGCGGCCGGTATTGATGCGGCGCAGCTTGCCGCCGTTGCTTCGATCGATAGCCGGAGCGAAGAGACGGCGATCCTTGCCGTTGCAGCGCATTTTTCCGTGCCTGCCGTGTTCTTCGATGCGGCGCGGCTGGAGGAAGAGACGCCGCGGCTTAAAAATCCCTCCGCGATCGTCTTTGCCCGTGTCGGCTGCCATGGGGTGGCGGAAGCGGCAGCGCTTGCCGCTCTTGGTGCGGATGCGGAGCTAGTGCTCGGCAAGATCAAATCTCAGCATGCGACAGTAGCCGTCGCCCGCATCGGGTTGCAGAAAGCCTGACGGGCGTTATGGTGGCGCATCTCGCGGCGCTGTCCGGCTGCCAGCGATTCGAATCCGGGGCATTTTCGTTTTTTGAATCACGAATGTGCTCTATCCCTTTGTTTTCACGCAATTCCTGGCGCTAGGCCGTTGCGCGTTTTTGCCGGAATTGTTCTGGAGGATACATATGCACAAGGTCATTTATGACACGGATCCGGGCGTCGACGACGCAATGGCGTTGCTTTTCCTGCACCGGCATCCCGAGATCGACCTGATCGGTATCACCACTGTCTTCGGCAATGCATCGATCGAGACGACGACGCGCAATGCGCTGTTCCTGAAGCAGGAATGGGATATCGCGGCCCCCGTTGCCAAGGGCGCAAGTGTCACCATCGATCCTTCGAGGCATGAGCGTCCGTGGCCGACCATGGTGCATGGCGAGAATGGCCTCGGTGACATGCCGGTGCCCGACGTGATCGATCTGCCGCTCGATCCGCGGCCGGCATATCGCTTTATCATCGAGACCGTGCGGGCCAATCCGGGCGAGGTGACGCTGGTCGCCGTCGGCCGCATGACCAATCTGGCGCTGGCGCTGAAGGAAGATCCCGAGATTGCCAAGCTCGTGAAAGACGTCGTCATCATGGGCGGCAACTTCTATGTGCCGGGCAATGTCTCGCCGGTTGCCGAAGCCAATATTCATGGCGATCCAGAAGCTGCCGATATCGTCCTGACCGCGCCGTGGAAGGTCGTCGTCATCGGTCTCGATGTCACCTCGATCACCACGATGAGCCGCAGCTATCTCGCTGAGATGGCCGCCAAGGGCGACAAGGCGGTCAAGCAGCTCAACACGCTTTCGCAGTCCTATATCGATTTCTATAAGCACGCCGTCGAGGACGGCATGATGGTGCATGACAGCTGCGCCAGCGTCTATGTCGTGGCGCCGGAACTGTTCGAAACGATCACGGGTGCGGTGCGCGTCGTTTGCGGCGGCATTGCCGATGGCCTGACTGTCATCAAGCAGGACAGCCGCCGCTTCCCGCCGGGCGACTGGGATGGCCTGCCGAGCCAGGTGGTTGCGACCGGTATCGAGTCGGAGAAGGTGCTCTCCCTGATCCGCGATACGCTGCTGCGCGTCTGATTGCCTCAGGCGGGCCGGCCTTGCATGCCTGCGGCCGGCCCGTTTCCATATTCTGGAATCCAATCAAATTGTTATATGCGTTTGTTCTGAAGCTGATTCCGCTTCTTCGAAAATTGAGTCTCGGCCGTTTCGTCAACTTCCGGTGCGCTGCCACTGATGGCGTTGACCTCGTCATCTGGCGGGCCTAGATCAGCGGGATGATAGATCGCGCATTCTCACATCTGCCGACGCTGGAGCCGGGCTGCGTCTGGCTTGTCGGCGCCGGTCCGGGCGACCCGGGCCTGTTCACTCTGCTTGCCGCCAAGGGGTTGGCGGAAGCCGATGTGATCGTCCATGACGCGCTGGTCAACGAGGAATGTCTGAAGCTCGCGCGCCTTGGCGCGGAGCTCGAATATGCGGGAAAACGCGGCGGCAAGCCCTCGGCCAAGCAGCGGGATATTTCTCTGAGATTGGTGGAGCTTGCGCGGGCCGGAAAGCGCGTGCTGCGGCTGAAGGGTGGCGATCCCTTCGTCTTCGGGCGCGGCGGGGAAGAGGCGCTGACGCTGGTCGAGCACAATATCCCGTTCCGCATCGTGCCGGGCATTACAGCAGGCATCGGAGGGCTTGCTTATGCCGGCATTCCGGTCACCCATCGCGACATCAACCATGCCGTGACCTTCCTCACCGGCCATGATTCCTCCGGCGTCGTGCCTGACGCGATCAATTGGGAAGCGATCGGCAAGGGCTCGCCCGTGATCGTCATGTATATGGCGATGAAACATATTGCCCAGATCAGCGCCAATCTGATTGCATCGGGCCGTTCGGCATCCGAGCCTGTCGCCTTCGTCTGCAATGCGGCGACCGGCGACCAGCAGGTGCTGGAAACCACGCTTGGAGAAGCGCCTGCAGCCGTTGCCGCCTCTGGACTAGAGCCGCCAGCGGTCGTCGTGGTCGGCGAGGTGGTACGGCTTCGCGCTTCGCTTGATTGGCTTGGCGCGCTCGGCGGCCGCCGCCTGCAGCCCGATCCCTTTCGTCATGCCGGCCGGCAGGGAAAGGAGACGGCATGAGCGGGTTGCTGATCGCTGCGCCATCCTCCGGCTCCGGCAAGACCACGGTGACACTCGGGCTGCTCCGGGCGCTGCGCAATCGCGGCGTGGCCGTTGCGCCCGGCAAGGCTGGTCCCGATTATATCGATCCGGCCTTCCATGCTGCCGCGAGCGGTTCGCTCTGTCTGAATTTCGATCCCTGGGGCATGCGGCCGGAGCTGATTTCGGCCAATGCGACGCTGCATCGTTCCGGCGACCGCGTGCTGCTCATCGAGGGCATGATGGGCCTGTTCGACGGGGCGGCGGACGGGCGCGGCACGGCCGCCGATCTTGCGGCCCAGCTCGGGCTTTCCGTGGTGCTGGTCGTCGATGCCTCGCGGCTGTCGCAATCGGTGGCGCCGCTCGTCAGCGGTTTTGCCGGGTTTCGCGCCGATGTGCGCATTGCAGGCGTCATCCTCAACAAGGTCGGCAGCGACCGGCATGAAATGATGCTGCGCCAGGCGCTGGAGAAGATCCGCATGCCCATCGTTGCCGTTATCCGCAAGGATGCGATGCTGGCTTTGCCGGAGCGGCATTTGGGGTTGGTGCAGGCGGGCGAGCATAGAGCGCTCGAGGAGTTCATCGACTATGCGGCCAATGCCGTTTCCGAAGAGTGCAATTTCGAATTTCTCATGCGCATCGCGCGGCAGGGCATGAACCGGCCGTCGGCTGCCAATATTGCCAGGCTGATGCCCTTTGGCCGGCACATTGCCGTTGCCCGCGATATCGCCTTTGCCTTCTGCTACGAGCATATGCTGCTCGGTTGGCGGCGGCGCGGCGCGGAGATTTCCTTCTTCTCACCGCTCGCCGACGAAGCTCCGTCCGACGCTGCCGATGCGATCTATCTTCCGGGTGGTTATCCCGAACTGCATGCGGGCAGGCTCGCAGCTTCGCAGAATTTTGCAGCGGGCATGAAGGCTGCGGCGGCGCGCGGCGTGCGCATCTATGGCGAATGCGGCGGCTACATGGTGCTCGGCGAGGGCCTGATCGACGGGGGAGGCGTGCGCCATGAAATGCTCGGCCTGCTGCCGGTCGTCACCAGTTATGAGACGCGCAAGCGGCATCTCGGCTATCGCCGTGTCACGCCGCTCGTCGGCGCCTTCTTCGACAAGCCGATGACGGCGCATGAATTCCACTATTCGACGATTGTCTCCGAAGGGGAGGCCGACCGGATGTTTGCCACGCAGGATGCGCTCGGCAACGATCTCGGCCTAGCCGGCTTGCGGCGCGGGCAGGTGGCCGGCTCCTACATGCATCTGATCGATCTTGCGGGAGCAGCCGCATGAATGCGCCGATCGTGCATGGCGGCGGCATCACCGCTGCGGCTGCGAGTTTCGGCGGCCGGCTGGAGGACTGGCTGGATCTTTCGACCGGCATCAATCCCAATCCGGTGGCGCTGCCGGAGATCCCTGTAAGGGTGTGGCACCGGCTGCCGGACCGGCATCTGGTCGAGACGGCGCGGCACGCGGCGCGGGATCATTATCGCAGCGGTACGATCCTGCCGCTGCCGGTTCCTGGCACGCAGTCGATCATTCAGCTCCTGCCGCGGCTTGTTCAGCCAGGTAAGCGGGTGGCCATCCTGTCGCCGACCTATGGGGAATACGCTCGCGCTTTCAGCTCCGCTGATTTTGTGGTCGATGCGGTCAGCGATATCGATGACATCGGTGCGGAGCATGGGCTGGCGGTCGTCGTCAATCCGAACAATCCGGATGGCCGGATCCATGCGGCCGACAGGCTGGAAGCGCTGCATGACCGGCTGAAGTCGGGAGGCGGCTTTCTGGTCGTCGACGAAGCCTTCGGCGATATGAGCCCGGAAACGAGCCTTGCTCCGCGTGCGGCAGGGCTTTCGAACCTGATCATCTTCCGTTCCTTCGGAAAATTCTTCGGGCTGGCGGGGCTGCGGCTGGGCTTTGCCATTGCGCGGGGCGATATTCTCGAGCGTTTCGAGGACTGGCTCGGCCCCTGGGCCGTATCCGGGCCGGCGCTTGCGATTGCCGGTTCGCTGCTGAATTCTGATGTCTCCGGGATCGCCGGCTCGATTGCCGAGCGACAGGCAGGCCTCCATGCGGTGCTTGCCGGGGCCGGCCTCGTCATTGCCGGTGGTACGCCGCTTCTTACGCTTGTTGCCGACGCCAGAGCCGGTGACATTTACACGACTCTCTGCCGCCATCATATTCTCGTCCGCCGGTTCGATTACGCGCCGGACTGGCTGCGCTTCGGCCTCGCACCGGATGCTGCTGATGATGCAAGACTTGCTGCGGCCCTTCGGAGCTTTGACCGATGAATATCGATGAACATTTTCTCGTGCTGGTTCTGGCGCTGCTGCTCGACCGCATCATCGGCGATCCGCAATGGCTGTGGACGCGCGTGCCGCATCCGGTCGCCATCTTCGGCCGGGCGATCGGCTATTTCGACCAGCATTTCAACCGAGAGAGCTTAAGCAAAGCGCAGCGCCGGCAGAATGGCGTGGTGGCGATCCTCGTGCTCTCGGCACTCGCCATCGTCACCGGCCTGGTGCTGCACTGGTTCTTCATGCTCTTCGGCCCCGTCGGTATCCTGCTCGAAGTCTTCTGCGTGGCGATTTTTCTGGCGCAGAAGAGCCTGTCGGATCATGTCGCGGCGGTCGCAGCGGCGCTGAAGAGCGAAGGCCTTGTCGGCGGACGCAAGGCGGTGTCGCGCATCGTCGGGCGCGATCCGGAAACGCTGGATGAGCCCGGTGTCTGCCGTGCGGCGATCGAGAGCCTCGCCGAGAATTTTTCCGATGGCGTGGTGGCGCCGGCCCTCTGGTTTGCGATCTTCGGCCTGCCGGGCCTGTTCTTCTACAAGATGCTGAATACGGCGGATTCGATGATCGGCCATCGCTCGGAGAAATATGTCGATTTCGGCTGGGCTTCTGCCCGGCTCGACGATATCGCCAACTGGCCGGCCGCGCGTCTCTCCATCCTGCTGATCGCCGTCGGTGCCGGCATCCGGCGCGACACGACCGCCTTCCGTGATGCGTTCAAGGTCGGTATCCGCGACGGCAAGCTGCACCGCTCGCCGAATTCCGGCCGCCCGGAAGCGGCCATGGCCGGCGCGCTCGATCTCCAGCTTGCCGGCCCGCGCGTCTATTCGGGTGTGGTGGTGCGTGAGCCTATGATCAACGGCACGGGCCGCGACGTGGCGACGGCGGGCGACGTCGAGGACGGGATTTCGGTCTTTCAGGCGAGCTGCATGGCGCTGACGCTGCTTACCTTCGTCGCCTTCGTCTGCCTGCTTTAGCGTCGCCGATTCTCCGCCATCAAAAGTAACGCCAAGACACAACCCAGCAGGCCAAGCGATAGCGGCAGGCCCTGATGGCCGATCAACTGCATCGCCACGCCCGTCGCGGGCGAGCCTGCGATGCCGCCGAGGCCCCAGACGAGGGCGAAGGCGGCGTTGCCGGCGATCAGAGACTGGCCGGTGAAGCGTTCGCCGAGCTGGATCAGCGACAGGGTGTAGATGCCGAATGAGACGCCGCCCCAGGCGAAAAACAGCGGCCAGATGAGCCACGTATCGAAGAGCAGCGGCAGGAGCAGGCAGCCGGCGAGCGAGGCGAACACGCAGAAGAGCAGGGTAGGGTGCGAGCCGAATTGTTCGGCGAGGCGGCCGAGGACGATCTGCAGCACGGCATTGCCTGCGATGAAGCAGGTGATCAGCGCGGCGATGCGCGGTTCGGGGCTACCGAGGGCGGCCCCATAGACGGCAAAGAGGGCAAGCAGGATCTGTTCGAAACCGGCGGCGACGAAGACGGCGGCGAGCAGGAGCGGTGCCAGCGTGAAGAAGCCGCCGACAGATATGGTTTCGCCCTCCTGCGGCATGTCGGGCAGTCGTCTTGCGACGGCAAGCACGATCAGGCCGCAGACGAGGAAGGCGAAAATGCCGATCAGGAAGGGTGGCCAGCCCTCCGTTCCGACAAGGCCGAGAGATAGCGGGCCGATGGCGAAGCCGCCTGATACGACGGACGAGTAGAGGCCCATGATGCGGCCACGGCGCGCGGCGGGCGTGATGGCGAGCAGCCAGGTTTCGCTGATCACGTAGAGCGGATTGGCGAAGACGCCGAGCAGGAAGCGCAGCGGCATCCAGGCCCAAAGATCCTGCGTCCAGGCAATGGCGATCAGGCTGAGTGCTGCAAGGATAGAACAGAGGATGGCAAGCCGCCCGGCGCCCACGCGATGTGACAGGGCAGGAATGAAGGGTGCGGAGAAAATGAAGCCTGTTGGCGTCATGGCGGCCGAGAGGCCGATCATGCCTGATGATGTTCCCTGCCGCTCCAGAATGAAGCTCAGAAGCGGATAGGTCAGGCCCTGCGCCATGGCGAAGATCGTGACGGTGGCGATGATGCCTGCCATCGCGGCCCACGGAATGCGATCTTCGCTTGACGATATCGGGCTGCGCGGGTCGATCGTTGCGGCTGGAGGAAACTGAGTGTTGTCTGTCATCGGAGATTCGCCTCACACGCGCCAGAAAAAGCCGGTGGTCTCGGAGCCTGCCTGTTGGTCCGTCAAGCCGATATCGTCAATCAGTACGGGGCTGATTTTGGACCGTTGCTTCCGTTCGCGGCGGATGCGGATGCGCCAGAACCAGCGCGCGATCGCGCTTCGCAGGATGATCAGACTGTTGTGCCGGCGCGCCGACTTGCGATGCGGGGCGGATGCAAGGGTGCAGCAATCGCTCATGATGAGCTCCATGGGGTTTGAAGGTCCGGAAACTTGGATTTCGCATCGGGCCTTCGATTTCAAAGGATGCTGGAGTCTGGAGGATGCCGCGCGGGGCGTAATTAAGCGCTTCCAAAAAGTTCGCAAAAACTTCCAAAGGGACTAAACAGGGCAAAACAGGATTCCGCCTTATCAGGACAACAAGGACATGACCGCCTCATCTTCCTTTCTCGGCCTTCCAGATCGCCTGGCCGATGGGCGTTTGCCCCGTGCGGTGATCTTCGCAGCCGCGCACGGCAGTACCTATCCCGGCAAGGACAGCAGCGGTTATGCGCTGGCCGCCGGTGCCATCCGCACTGCGAGCTGGGAGGATGCCGGTCTCATCGAGCATTGGGATTTCGATCTCGGCGGCCCGCTGTTTTCCGGCAGGCCGATCTCCTGCGTCGATGTCGGCGACATCAAGACCACCATGCATGACAATGCCGGTAACCGCGCCCGGATCGAGGCGAAGACGCGCGAAATCCTGGCGCTATCGGCTGTACCGATCCTGCTCGGGGGCGATTGTTCCGTGACCTTTCCCTTCCTCGCCGGCTTCGCGGATCAAGGGCCGGTCTGGGTCCTGCAGATCGATGCCCATATCGACTGGCGCGACGAGGTGCATGGCGAGCGCTACGGCTATTCAAGTCCGATGCGCCGGGCGAGCGAGATGCCGCATGTCGCCGGTATGGTGCAAGTCGGCCTGCGCAGCGTCGGCAGCGCGCGCATCACCGAGGTGGAAGCGGCGCAACGCTATGGCAGCCGCTTTGTCACAGCCCGCGAGATCCACACCGTGGGTATCGAAGCCGCTCTCCGGCATATTCCCGAGGGAGCGCAGGTCGTCGTCACTCTCGATTGCGACAGCATCGATCCCGGTATCATGCCCGGCGTGGCGGCGCGTACCCCTGGTGGCCTTACCTACACGCAGGTGATCGACTTGATTGCCGGCCTCGGCAGGCGGGCGAGAATCGCCGGGTTCGATCTGGTCGAATTTTATCCACCTGCTGATATCGACGGCCTGTCGGCGCTGACCGCGTCACGCGTGCTCGTCAATGCAGTCGGCGCCATCGTCAGGCAGGATTGAAACGCTGCTTGCTCTGGCAGCAAGAAGCGTATGGTGCCTGTGCGTTTTCGATTCTAGGCGACTTTGCCCAGACGTGGCTCCGTCCCAGCCAGCAGCCGCCTGATATTGGCGCGATGGCGTATAATCACGTAGAGGCCGCCCGATATTACCAGCAGCCGATAGGGCAACGGTTGCTCTAGGGTCGAAACCCAATCAAACTATTGATAAAATGATCTGTGTATGATTCACTTCGGTAATAACAGGAGTTTGGATCATGGCAGGAGAATTCTGGCTTGATGACCGACAGTGGGCGGTGATCGCTCCTCTGCTTCCGACGAACCAACCCGGCGCTCATCGAACTGATGACCGCCGGGTGATCAGCGGGATCATCCACGTGCTGCGATCCGGCTGCCGGTGGCAGGATTGTCCAGCTTGCTACGGGCCTTCGACAACCATCTACAATCGCTTCCATCGCTGGTCTGCCAAAGGAATATGGCGGCGGCTGTTTGAAGCCCTGGTGCAAACGACCGATCAGGACATTCACATGATCGACAGCACCACCGCAAAAGCGCACCGATCAGCAGCCGGCGGAAAAGGGGGGCGGATGCCGAAGCAATCGGTCGCTCGCGAGGCGGCAGATCGACAAAAATCCATGCTGTTGTCGATGGTTGCGGCCGTCCAATCGCGCTGCGAATAACGCCTGGACAGCGCGGCGACGCCCCCGTTGCCATTCCACTGATCGACCCCTTGCCGCCAAGCCGCATCTGCGCTGCCGATACCGCTTACGACAGCAACGCGTTGCGCGATTTCCTCACTGCACGCGGCACCGAGCCTGTCATTCCCAACAATCCAACCCGAAAGCAGATCAAACCGTTCGACCCCATCGCTTACCGCCGCAGAAATATCATCGAACGTGCTTTCTGCCGCCTCAAGGACTGGAGGCGTGTCGCAACACGATATGACAAGCTCATGCTCAACTTCGCCGCAACTTGCTACATCGCCGCCATCATCATTTGGTGGACTTGATTGAGTCTGGACCCTAGGCCGCAGACGAGAGCGATGGCCGTCAACGCTGCCAGCATCGAACTCAGGGAAACAATGCGGAAAGCGGCCAGCGCAAGGCAGAAAACTGCCGCAGCCCCTAAACCGACGGGCCAGGACATTGCCAGCAACACGCCGAGCCCCGTCGCAGCAGACTTGCCTCCCGTAAAGTTCAGCCAGATCGAACGGCCATGCCCCAACAGCACGCCAAGGCCGGCCAGGCAAACAGTCCAGGGCTCCGCGCTTTGCAGGTCAGGTGCTGTCGGTGGGATGCCCGATGAGACTGTCGAGAACCAGAGATAAAACCAGCGGGCAAAGACGACTGCTGCGACACCTTTCAGCACATCGATCAGGAGAACCGCCAAGGCAGGCCATTTACCGAGCGTTCTGAGTACGTTCGTTGCTCCGGTGGATCTGGAGCCATGCTCGCGGATATCCATGCCCTTGAGCAGTTTGCCCGCCAGATAGCCCGTGGGCAGGGAGCCGAAGAGATAGGCGACCGCCAGTCCAACCAGACTTGCTATCCAGAAAACCATGGGTGTACCTCGACGCTCTATTTTCAGCCCGTAATTATCTGATCGAACACGATTAAACCAGCCGTCCCTAGAATGCCACGCGCCTGAGCGGACGAAATTGTCCGCGGGAATGCCGAGATCGAATGGCGTCAGGCGGGATGGTTCCAACCCGGCATGAAAGCCTCTAGGATGCGCGCCATGCAGGGAGCGCGTTTTGCCTTTGGTCCGTTCGTGCTTGATCCGGAGGCGGGAACGCTTTTGCGGAACAACGATCCCGTTGCCGTCGGGCATCGTGGGGTAAAGCTGCTTGCCGCGCTCGTCGGGCGGCCCGGCGAAATTCTGGCCAAGACCGAGCTGATGGATGCGGCCTGGCCGGGCACGGCCGTCGAGGAGGGCAACCTCACCGTCCAGATCGCGCAGTTGCGCAAGCTGCTGGGTCCTGCCGCTGACGGCGGTGAATGGATCTCGACGGTTCCGCGCATCGGCTACCGCTTCACCGGCGCCATAAGACAGCTTGACGGCGAGAAGCGGAAGGTTTTGGCGCTGCCGGACAAACCCTCGATTGCCGTTCTGCCCTTCGTCACCGTCAGCGGCGATCCGGAGCAAGAAGGATTTGCGGACGGGCTGACCGAAGACCTGATCACCGATCTTTCCCGGACCTCGGCTCTCTTCGTCATCGCCCGCAATTCGAGCTTCGCCTACAAGGGAAGGGCGATGGACGTGCGTGATATCGCCGGCGAACTAGGCGTGCGCTATCTGCTCGACGGCAGCGCCAGACGGGCCGCCGGGCGCGTGCGCATCAATGCCCGGCTTGTCGATACCGAAAGCGGCGATCATCTCTGGGCGGAGCGTTTCGATCGCAGCCTTGAGGATATATTTGCCGTTCAGGATGAAGTCACCGGCAAGATCGTCGAGGCGCTGCTCGGTCGGCTGCGCCCGCTGCCGCCACGCAATCGGCCGAAGAATCTGGAGGCCTATGACCTCTGTGTGCGGGCGCGCACGCTGATGGATGATGCGCCACAAAGTGCGCGGGAAACGCAGCTGATGCTGACGCGGGCAATCGCGCTCGATCCTGATTATGCTGAGGCGCATCGCTGGCTGGCGCTGAACCACTGGATGGGATGGGTGCATAGCGGCGGTCCAACCGAAACAGATCGCAGCGTCGCCCTGGAACTGGCGCGCAAGGCTGTGGCGCTTGATCCCAACGATGCCGGCTGCCGCTGGGTGCTCGCCTATCTTCTTGCCTACGAGCGGAACTTTGCCGAAGCGGATACGGAGTTCGAAAAGGCGATCGCGCTGGACCCGAACGAGGCCGATACCTGGGCGGCGCTGTCGGACATTTCCGTTCTCGCCGGGCGGATCGATGAAGGTCTCGAACAGATCGGCAAGGCCTTCCGGCTGAACCCGTTTCCGGCCAGCTGGTATTATCTGACGCTCGGTCAGGCGCAATATGCCTGTCGCAACTATGAAGCCGTCGTCGAGACGCTGCGGCGCGAAGAGACCTACCGCACGAGTTCACGCCGTTTTCTGGCGGCAGCCCTTGCGCAGCTTGGCCGGCTGGACGAAGCGCGCAGCGAAGCCGAACTGTTCCTCGTTGCAAACCCGCAATTTTCGATCAGCCATTGGGCGGCGACGGAACCGTTCCGGGACGCGGCCACTCTGGCGCATTTCGTCGATGGATACCGCAATGCAGGCTTTCCTGAGTAAGGCGGAGCGCCGTCAAATGGTCATCCTTGTTAGAAATGTGATTACCATTCGAGTTAAAGCAAAATAGGAAGTATTGCCGTAGTCTCTTCTCTCGTTGGGCGAAAATAAGCCTTTAAAGGTTCGACAGAGGGACGACCATGAAGACGTTTTTTGCGGCTGCTACCGCAGTGTTGTTATTGCAGTTTTCTCCTGGCGCGGCTCAGGCCGCTACGCTGGTTGCCAATATCAGCCTCAGCAAGCAGACGATGACCGTCAGCGAGAACGGTTGGGTGAAGTATCGCTGGAAGGTTTCGACGGCGCGCAAGGGTTATACGACGCCGACCGGTTCGTGGAGCGCCAAGTGGCTGTCGCGCGATCACCGCTCCAAGAAATACGACAATGCGCCGATGCCGTTCGCCGTGTTCTTCAACGGCGGTTATGCCGTTCATGCCACGTTCGAACGCAAGCGGCTCGGCACGCCGGCCTCGCATGGCTGCGTGCGCCTCGATCCCGCCAATGCGGCGGAATTCTTCTCGATGACGCGGGAAAACGGTCTTGCCAATACCCGCGTCGTGATCACGCAGTAATCAGATCAGGCCGTAACCAGGCGCTCCAGTTCGTCCATATCGGGCACTGTGATATGCCGGTTGTTCTCGATGCGGATGACGCCCTGCTTGCGCAGCTTCGTCATCTGGCGGCTGACGGTTTCGATCGTCAGCCCCAGGAAATCGGCAATCTCGGCACGTGAGAGCGGCAGGTCGAAGGCCGCGCTGCTTGCCGTTTCCGGCTCGGCATGCGTGGCGATGAGATAGAGAAGGCTTGCGACCTTTTCCTGGGCCGTGCGACGGCCAAGTGTGAGCATCCACTCCCGCGCAGCATCCAACTCCTTCAGCGCCTGGGCATGCAGGTTGTGCTGCAGTTCAGGCGTCTCCAGTATCATCCGGTCGAGCAGCCCACGGGGGAAGACGCAGATTTCCGTCGGTGTGGCTGCTTCGGCCGACAGTGTGCTTTCAGGCACGAAGGGGCGGCCGATGAAATCGGGGACGAATTGCAGGCCGACGATCTGCTGGCGTCCATCGGGCAGCACCTTGCAGAGCTTCACCACGCCATTCATGATGTTGGAATAAGACGAAACTTCCTCGCCCTGGGCGACGATCTCGGAGCCGGCATCGAGTTTGCGGCGAGTCGAATGCTTGCAGAGTTCGCGCAGCTGGGCAGCCGTCAGCGCCCCGCAGACAACGCCGTGGCGTGCCTCACAGACGCGGCAGGTCGCCGGAATAGTTGTGTCAGGATCTTCACTGCGCGCGATGTCCATGTTCCGATGCCCCGACCCGACCCTGTGCCTGCGTTTCTGTTACGTCTCGGCCCCAAGGTCTTCTATTCCGATTTCTTGTCTCTGCGTCTTGATCTTTATCAATTCCGACCGGATTCTGATTTGATCCAGATCAAAGTTTCCTTTTTCGGCAGGTTTATTTCCCGCCTTGAAAACCATCCTGCTGCAAAAATATCCGGCTCTATTTCGCGTTATACGAGCTATCCGGCAGTGCCGCAATTGAACGCAAGTTTAGGGACGTCGAGGCATCGCTCCAGGCGCACATTCCCCGGCTGCGGCCGTGGATCAGAACGATCTCTGTGCCGTCGAGACGGACGGTTTTGCCGTCGCGGAGACCGGAAAAGTCTTTAGCCGGGTGGCCGCTTTATGCTTCAATACGTCTCTCGGACAGCGCAAAGGGCGGCATTCCATTGCTGTTTAGGCAACACCTCCCCGGCAAATTGGCTTGCAACCGGGACGAAAGCATTGGCTTTTGAAATGGATTTGCCTATGAGGAGGGGAATCTTCATTTCCAAGAGGTAGAGCGAGTGACCGCTACATTCGATAAAGTTGCCGACATCATTGCTGAAACCAGCGAGATCGACCGCGCAACGATCACGCCGGAAAGCCACACGATCGACGACCTCGGTATCGACAGCCTCGACTTCCTCGATATCGTTTTCGCCATCGACAAGGAATTCGGCATCAAGATTCCGCTAGAAAAGTGGACGCAGGAAGTCAACGAAGGCAAGGTTTCCACCGAAGAATACTTCGTGCTGAAGAACCTCTGTGCCAAGATCGACGAGCTGCGCGCCGCCAAGGCTTGAAGCAACATCATCATCTTTTTTTCACGCCCTGCCGCCATTGATATGGCGGCCGGGCGGTTTTGTTCCTAAGTAGGCCTTCCGACGGGCTTTTTGCGCGTCGCGCCGGAGAAGACTGATGCTGCTGGAATATTTCCAGATGATTGACCGCGTCGAGGCGGTGGACCTTGAGAAGCGCACGCTCGTTGCGCGCTCCGTTGTGCCGGCCAAGAGCCCCGTTTTCGAGGGGCATTTCCCGGGCATGCCGCTCGTTCCCGGCGTGCTTCTCATCGAAACCATGGCGCAGGCATCGGGCATGCTGGTGCTGGCCGCCACCGATTTTACGTCGATGCCCTTCCTGATGTCGGTCGATGGCGCCAAGATGCGCACCTTCGTCGAGCCGGAAGCGGTGCTCGACATCGAGGCTTTCCTCGAACATGACGGCTCCGGTTTTGCCGTCACCAAGGCAAAGATCACCAGCGGCGGCAAGAAGGTCTGCGATGCGCAGCTGAAACTGCGCACCATGCCTTTCAGTGAAATTCCGCTCGGCGATATCGTGAAGAAACGTGCCGGCGAGGTGGGCCTGATGGACGCCATCGCTGCGCAGCGGGCGAAGGCCCAGGGGGTGAGTGAATGAGCAAGGCCGCCAATGACGTCGTGATATCAGGCATCGGCATCGTGACCTGTCAGGGTGTCGGCAAGGATGCGCATCTGGCGATCCTGACTGCCGATGCCGCACCTGTTGCTATCGTCGAAACCGAGAAGTTCAAGCCCTATCCGGTGCATCCGCTCCCCGAGATAGACTGGTCGCAGCAGATCGCCAAGCGCGGCGACCAGCGCCAGATGGAAAACTGGCAGCGCATCGGCGTTTTTGCAGCCGGTCTGGCGCTCGACGATGCGGGCTTCAAGGACGATCTGGAAGCCTGCGGTACGATGGACATGATCGTGGCGGCCGGCGGTGGCGAACGCGATATCAATGTCGATACGCTGATCGTCGACGAGGGCCTGAAGCGCAACGACCGCGAGCTGCTGCTCAATGAGAAGCTGACGACGGAACTCAGACCGACGCTGTTTCTGGCTCAGCTGTCCAATCTGCTCGCCGGCAATATTTCTATCGTTCACAAGGTAACAGGCTCCTCGCGCACCTTCATGGGCGAGGAAGCTTCCGGTGTTTCCGCCGTCGAGACGGCTTTCTGGCGCATCAAGTCGAGCGAATCCACCCATGCACTCGTCGGCGGTGCCTTTGCCGCCGAGCGTCAGGACATGATCCTGCTCACCGAAGCAATCGGTGCGAATACGCGTGGGCAATGGGCACCGCTCTGGTCGCGCTCCGAGCTCGAAGGCGGCGGCATGATCACCGGTTCGGCCGGCGCTTTCCTGGTGCTGGAATCGCGCAAACATGCCGAAGAGCGCGGCGCGCATATCTATGCGACCATTGCCGCCGTCGAAGGCGATCGCGGCAATCGTGCTGCGGGCAATTTCGAACTGCGCATGGAGCGGCTGCTGAAACCCGCTGCCGGTCTGGCCCCCGAAACCACGGCGATCTTCTCCGGCTCGACCGGCATGCATGAGCTTGCCGCCCGTGAAAAGGCAGTGCTGGAACACCAGCTTCCGGGTGCTGCGATCCGCGGCTTCGGTGGCGTTTCCGGCCATACGATTGAGGCGCAATTCACACTCGGCCTGGCACTCGCAGCGCTCGCGATCGATGCCAAGGCCAAGGTTCCGCCCTTCGATGCCGCGCATGAAGCGCCGATGAAGGCAGGCACGAAGGCTGCCGTCGTCACCACCGTTGGACATCAGCGCGGCGAAGGCGTCGCCGTTCTTTCCGCAGAAGCGTGAGGAGGACTGAAATGACAGCGTCCGTTTACAAGGATCATCTCGGCCGTCCGATCGTTGCGGTCACCGGCATGGGCATCATCACTTCGCTCGGTCAGGGTTTGAAGGACAACTGGGCAGCCCTTTCGTCAGGCACATCGGGCATTCATGATATCACCCGCTTCCCGACGGACGGGCTTTCGACGCGTATTGCCGGCACGGTCGATTTCATCGACATCCCAGTGCCGAACGCCGTCGAGCGCTCCTATGCCTTTGCGCGCGAAACGACCATCGAAGCGCTTGCCGATGCGGGTCTTTCCGGCGATTTCAACGGTCCTCTGTTCCTCGCAGCACCGCCGATCGAGCCGGAATGGAGCGCCCGTTTCGAGCTTGCCGACCGTTCGCCGGCCGCCGACCATCCGGGCGATGCTTATGAGCGGTTTTTAGCCGCCATGCGCCAGCGCCCCGATCCGGCCTTCCATGAGGCTGCCCTCTTCGGCGCGATCTCCGAGCGGCTGTCAGACCGTTTCGGCACGCGCGGCCTGCCGGTCACTCTGTCGACGGCCTGTGCATCGGGCGTGACGGCGATCCAGCTCGGCATCGAGGCGATCCGCCAGGGCCGCACCGACCGGGCGCTGACGGTTGCGACCGACGGTTCGCTGAGTGCGGAAGCGCTGATCCGCTTCTCGCTGCTGTCTGCTCTTTCCACGCAGAACGATCCGCCGACCAAGGCGTCCAAGCCCTTCAGCAAGGATCGCGACGGTTTCGTCATCGCCGAGGGTGCTGCGACGCTGGTGCTGGAATCGCTTGAGGCGGCTGTCGCACGCGGCGCCAAGGTGCTCGGCATCATGAAGGGTGCCGGCGACAAGGCCGACAGCTTCCACCGCACGCGCTCTTCGCCCGATGGCGGTCCGGCAATCGCCACGATCCGCGCAGCCCTTGCCGATGCCGGCATGAGCGAGACCGATATTGGCTATATCAATGCGCACGGCACTTCGACGCCTGAAAACGACAAGATGGAATATGGCTCCATGTCCGCCGTCTTCGGCGAGAAGCTGGTCGGCATTCCGGTGTCTTCCAACAAGTCGATGATCGGCCATACGCTGACGGCGGCCGGTGCGGTCGAGGCGGTCTTCTCGCTGCAGACAATGCTGACTGGCACGCTGCCGCCGACGATCAACTATAACAACCCGGATCCGTCGATCGTTCTCGATGTCGTACCGAACAAGAAGCGGGAAGCCCAGGTTTCGGCCGTGCTTTCCAACTCTTTCGGCTTCGGCGGACAGAACGCCAGCCTTGTCATGGCGCTCGAACCGGCTTAGAGACCCTCCTTGATTTTGGGAAGAAGTGGTTTTTGACGTCATCCTCGGGCTTGTCCCGAGGATCTACTTACGTCACTCAATGACCGCTGGCAGATGCTCGGGACAGGCCCGAGCATGACGACGATCCGCGTGGAAGAAAGAACTATACATCATGCGCGCTTTGCAACTGATTGATGACCGCAAGCTTGAGATCACCGACCTGCCGGAACCGGATGCACCGGCCGCCGGCGAAGTGACGCTGCGCGTCAAGGCGGTTGCGCTGAATCATATCGATGTGTGGGGCTGGCGCGGCATGGCATTCGCCAAGCGCAAGATGCCGCTCGTGATCGGTGCTGAGGCTTCCGGTGTGGTCGAGGCGATCGGTCCGGGCGTGGCGAACGTCCTGCCCGGTCAGCTTGTGTCGATCTACGGCGCGCGCACCTGCGGCCTCTGCCGTCCCTGCCGCGAAGGCCGCGACAATCTCTGCGAACATGTCTCCGGCGTGCATGGCTTCCATCTCGATGGCTTCGCGCAGGAGAAGGTGAACCTGCCGGCGCGCCTGCTCGTTCCTGCTCCTCCCGGCGTCGATGCGATCGGGGCAGCGCTTGCGCCCGTCACCTTCGGCACGGTCGAGCACATGCTCTTCGACAATGCCAAGCTCGAACCCGGCGAGACGATCCTCGTTCATGCCGGCGGTTCCGGCATCGGCACGGCGGCGATTCAGCTTGCCAAGAAGATCGGCTGCACTGTCATCACCACCGTCGGTTCCGACGACAAGATCGAGAAGGCGAAGGCGCTTGGCGCCGATCATGTCATCAATTATCGCACCGATCGTTTCGAAGGCGTCGTGCGCAAGCTCACCAAGAAGAAGGGCGTCGATGTCGTCTTCGAACATGTGGGCAAGGATACCTGGGCAGGCTCGATGCTATGCATGAAGCGCGGCGGGCGTCTCGTGACCTGCGGCTCGACCTCGGGTGTTTCGACCGAGATGAACCTGATGATGCTTTTCCAGCAGCAGCTGAAGCTCCTCGGCTCCTTCGGCTGCCGGATGGAGAACATGGCGGATGCCATGCAGAAGATGGGCCGCGGCCTCGTTCATCCCGTCATCGATACCGAAGTCGGCTTCGACGATATCGACCGCGCTTTGGAGCGCATGGAATCCCGGCAGATCTTCGGTAAGATCATCCTGAAGATGGACTGACCGAGTGAAGCTTTTCATCACCAGGATCGTTCTGGCGCTCAGGCGTTTCCAGCAATGGCTGGTGGCGCAGCTGATGTTCGGCTTCCTGAACTTCCTGAAGCTTTTTCCGGCCGATGGCGCCATGCGCTTTGCCGACTGGATGACGCGCCAGATCGGCAAGCGCTTGAAGCGCCACAAGCTGATGCTCTATAATCTGCGCCGGGCCTTTCCGGAAAAGAGCGATGCGGAGCTCGAGGCGATCGCGCTGGAAAGCTGGGGCAATATGGGCCGGCTTGCGGCCGAATATGTCTTCCTCGACCAGCTCTTCGATTTCGATCCCACGAGCGACAAGCCGGGCAGGGTGGAAGTCTCAGGCATTCCGATCTTCCTGGAGCTGCGCGATAATCCGCGTCCCTTCATCGTCTTTACCGGCCATACCGGCAATTTCGAGCTTTTGCCGGTCGCGGGCAATGCCTTCGGTCTCAGCGTGACCGTGCTCTTCCGCCCGCCGAACAATCCTTATGTGGCGCAGAAGGTCTTCGATTTCCGCAGTGGCCGCATGGGCAAGCTCGTGCCGTCGCATGCCGGCTCTTCCTTTACGCTTGCCCGTCAGCTGGAAGCAGGGCAGGGCGTTGGCGTGCTCGTCGACCAGAAATTCAGCCGCGGGTTGAAGACGACGTTCTTCGGGCTTGAGACCAAGACCAATCCGCTCCTGCCGAAGCTGGTGCGCCAGTTCAATTGCGAGGTCTATCCCGCCCGCTGCATCCGTCTGCCGGGCGGTCGCTATCGGCTGGAAATCGAGCCGAAGATGGAGATGCCGCGCGACGAGAAGGGCAATCTGGACCTTCCCGCCACGGCACAGATGATGAACGACAAGGTGGAGAGCTGGGTGCGCGAATACCCGGCCCAATGGCTGTGGTACCACGACCGCTGGGATATCAAGCGTTCCGTCAGTCTGTAAGAATCTGCCTGTAAGATTTTGCTCCTGATTTGTAATCGGTGAAAAGCGAGAGGTTTGCGTCAGTTGAAACTGAGTACGGTTCATGTTACGCGTCTCTACTAGGGCGCGCAAAGCACCTACCGCAGGGCGTAATCTTTCATTAAGCATAGGCCTCGACCGGTGTTCGGAACGTTTCTCAGGAAATGGATATTGGGGGTATCTTGCTTGAGTTGTTCAGGGCCTTTTCCTTGCGCTGCGCGCAGATCGAGGAAGCGATAAGGCTAGGGGATGATGGGCGCGTGGAGGCGCTCGACCGTGATATCCAGCCGCTTGTCGAGGCGATCCTCGCATGCAGGGCGTCCAGTCTTATCGAAGTTTATATGCAACTTCAGTTTGTAAGTTACCTCATCGCGCAGGATGCCGACGACGGGGCTTTCGTGACGCAATATGCCGCCGTGCTCTCCTATCTGCTCGACCGCTATTTCGGCGCGCATGCGCCGGACTGGCGCGTGCCGCTGCCGGCGGACATGAAGCTCAGGCCGCCGCCCGCCTATATTCCCGACACCGATAACGGCCAATTCCTCAACGCGGCGATCCTGCAGACGCTGCCGGACCGCGTGGCGGTACTGACGAAGGATTACCGCTACCTCTATTCCAATCCCGTCAACTGCGCTCACCTTGGCAAGAATGCCATGCAGCTCATCGGTCGCCATATCGTCGAGTTCATCGGCGAGGAGCGCTTTGCCAGCGAGGTGAAGGAAAAGCTCGACGCCTGCTTCGATGGCGTGCCGGCGGATTACACCTACGCGAGGGATGAGCGGCACAATCGCTGCCGGATGGTGCCGCTGCACGACGCGGCGAAGAAGGTGATCGGGGCGCTCATCACCATTCAGAATCTCCGCGCTGCGGACGCCTGATTTCAGTCTTTACTCCAGACGGCGAGTTCGTAGCCGTCCTTGTCGATAAAATGGAAGCGCCGGCCGCCGGGGAAGGGCGTGATCGGTTTTGCAATGGTGCCGCCGGCCTTTTCGACGCTCGCGAGCGCATCTTCCAGCTTTTCGGCATAGAGGATGACGAGCGGGCCGCCTGCGGCACGCACCGGGCTGAGATTGGTGAAGCCGCCTTTCAGCCTTCCGTCGTCGAACTCGCAGTAGTTCTCCCCGTAATCGGTGAAGCGCCAGCCGAAGGCCGTGCCGTAGAAGGCTTTTGCCGCACCAATATCGGCAACGTTAAACTCGACATAGTCGATGCGGCGGTCATTTTGAGCGTCGTTGCTGGCCATCTTATTTCTCCATCATCGATTTCAGAGCCGCCAGATCCTTCTGGATATGGGCGGCATCGGCGGCGAATTGTTCGTCGGTCATGCCCGGCAGGCGCAACAGCGTGAACATCACCTCGCAGCCATCGCCATTCGGCACGATGCGCAGCGCGTTATAGACGCGCAGGCCGGATTCGATCGTGACAGTATGGTCGATGACGCCGAATTCGTTCGGCGGCACGAAGCTCACGCGGATGCTGCCGAGCGGACCGTGGGCGAGCCAGTCTTCGCCATCGGGTTCCAGGCCGCTCGCAAGGCCGGAGGCCCAGAGCGGCATGTTCTCCGGCCTGCCGGCGAAATCATAGACATCGCGCCAGTCTCTTTTGATCGTGATGTGGACGATGCGGGCGGGCATTGTGTTCATCGGTCTGTCCTTTTGCTTTGCGCCAGACTAGCAGGCCGGCCCGGGCCGTCTTGAACAAAACGGTCAGCGGGTCGTCAATTGAGCGAGCATGGCTGATGGTGTCAGTGTCGTCAGTTCGCCGATCTCTCGGGTCATATGAGCCTGATCGGAAAAGCCGGCGTCGAGGGCGAGAGCGGCAAGGGACGGGGTCTCACTTGCGCGGCACAAGGCCATGAAACGCTGCAACCGGCGGACGCGTTCCAGCGTCTTGATGCCGTAGCCGAAATGGTGGTGGGCGCGGCGGCGCAATTGCCGTTCGCCGATGTCGAGCCTCTGCTGCAGGTCGCCGATACGGCCCGGTCCATGGTCTGCAGCGGCAAAGATCAGGCGAGCCTCAGGATCTGGCTCCGCTTCTTCCCTTGCCAGGTCACCCAACAGGGTGGCGAAGAGCGGGAGAGCGGCGGCGCCATCCGGACGGTCGGACAGGTGCTGTTCGAGGAGGGCAGCCTTTTCAGGCGCGAGATCGCTGAGGGGAATGGAAAGGCCGGTGATCTCCGACAGCGGCACCTTCAGCCAGGCGACACCAGCGCCCGGTGCAAAACGCGCGCCGATAATGCGCATGCCCGGCATCATCGGCGGGAAGGCGGCGGTGCGGTCCGGCCCAGCGACGAAGAGGCGGCCTGCTGCAAAAAGGAGATCGCAATAGCCGTCGGGCACGATGGCAACCGGGCCTGCGGTCTGAATCTCATGCGTCCAGAGGCAGCGGAAATGCGGCGCAAGGGCAGGCAAGGGCGCATATTCGCGATAACGCCCCGCTCTCTTTGCGAGCAGCGGCCTGATATCGCTTTGCCTTGCTGCAGCAGTAGTCATTTCATCCTCCCGAACCCATGCATATGGTGCTCCCCTGGCCATTCGAAAAGCCTGTTCCGACAGCCTTTTTTCGACCCGAATCGCGGTCTTCGACCTTGCCGTTTGACCGAGAGAGTGCCACAACATCGCACCATTTCACTCATCGGAGGTTTGTCGTGGAAAAGGCAGAAATCGGACTGATCGGCCTCGCCGTCATGGGTTCCAACCTGGCTCTCAACATTGCGGAAAAAGGCAACAAGATCGCGGTTTTCAACCGCACGCCTGAAAAAACGGATGAATTCTACGAGAGCGCCGGCGATCTCAAGAAGCAGATCATTCCCTGCAAGACGATCGAGGAGTTCGTCGAGGCGATCCGTCCGCCACGCCCGATCATCATCATGATCAAGGCAGGCGATGCCGTCGACCAGCAGATGGAGGCCCTGCGCCCGCATCTGCAGAAGAACGACATCATGATCGATGCCGGCAACGCCAACTTCCGCGATACGGTCGCCCGCTTCGACCGCCTCAAGGATACCGGCCTGACCTTCATCGGCATGGGCGTTTCGGGTGGTGAGGAAGGTGCCCGCCACGGCCCGTCGATCATGGTTGGCGGCACCGAAGATTCGTGGAAGCGCGTCGAGAAGGTTCTGACCTCGATTGCCGCCAAGTATGATGGTGACCCTTGCGTCGCCTGGCTCGGCAATGATGGTGCGGGCCATTTCGTCAAGACGATCCATAACGGCATCGAATATGCCGACATGCAGATGATCGCCGAAATCTACGGCATCCTGCGCGACGGCCTCGGCAAGAGTGCTTCGGAAATCTCCGGCATCTTCGGCGAGTGGAATAAGGGCCGCCTGAACTCCTATCTCATCGAAATCTCCGAGAAGGTGCTGGCCGCCACGGACCCGATCTCCAAGACGCCGATGGTCGACATGATCCTCGACAAGGCTGGCCAGAAGGGCACCGGCAAGTGGTCTGCAATCGAAGCGCAGAACATGGGCATTCCCGCAACCGGCATCGAAGCCGCCGTCGCCGCCCGCAGCCTGTCGTCGATGAAGGAGCAGCGCGTCGCCGCCGAAAAGATCTTTGGCGATCTCGGTGCTGCTTTCCCGATCGCCTACGGCCCTGAATTCAACAAGGATCTGGAGCTGGCGCTCTTTGCCGGCAAGATCGGCGCCTATGCGCAGGGCTTTGCCGTCATGGCGGAAGCCTCGAAGGAATTCAACTGGTCGCTGCCGATGCCGACGATCGCCCGTATCTGGCGCGCCGGCTGCATCATCCGCTCGCAGTTCCTCGACGAGATCACCAAGGCGTTTACCGATGCGCCTGATGCGGCAAACCTTATCGTCACGCCGGCCTTCTCGGGCATGGTCAAGGAATCGATCCCGGCGCTCCGCCGCGTCGTGACCGCAGCACTTGCCGCCGGCCTGCCGGTTCCGGCACTCGCCTCGGCGCTCAGCTATTTCGACGCCTACCGCCAGGGCCGCGGCACTGCGAACCTCATCCAGGCGCAGCGCGACTTCTTCGGCGCCCACGGCTTCGACCGCCTCGACGGCAAGGACTTCCACCACGGCCCTTGGGGCAGCGGTGCGTCGACCTTCTGAGGTTTGCGCAGAGAAATGAGGAGCCCGGCCCTTGTGCCGGGCTTTTTGTTATAGGGCTAATAGCAAACGGGAGGTTTTCGACATGCTTCACCATGCATCCTTCGGAGTGGCCGATATCGAGAGAGCCGCGCGGTTCTACGACGCGGCGCTCGGCGCACTCGGCTACATCAGAGTGTGGGAGGACTTGCGTCCCGGCGAGCCAGGACAGGCTGTCGGTTATGGCCTGCCTGGTGGTGGCGACAAGCTGGCGATCAAGTCGGTCGAGGCGGGGCAGGGTGCGCCGGGTGCCGGTTTCCATCTCGCCTTTGCGGCACCCGACCGAAAGGCGGTGGTCGAGTTTCATGCAACGGCGCTTGCACATGGCGGCATGGACAATGGCGGACCGGGGCTGAGACAGCACTACGGGCCGAACTACTTCGCCGCATTTGTGATCGACCCCGATGGGTATCGTATCGAAGCGGTGTTCAATCAGGCGGAATAGGCAGTAACGAAAATCCGCCATGGCGTCGGATTTTTGTTATCCAGCTATTATATTTCCATCCTTTGACGAAGGGGTGTAAGCCGTCATTCTCATTGCCATCGATTTGAATTGGCATTAATATTAGGCATTATGCTTATATTGCAGTGCGTACAGGCTTAGGCTGCAGTGTCATCAAGCGTTGATCGCCGTATCAAGTGCTTGCAAATGGTCCTTTTCAGGCAATTCCTCTTGGATAGACGGGCAACTGTTCAGGAGATCGTTGTTATTCCCGGCGTTTGATCAGTTCCATGAAGGACTATCTGCGTGGCGTTGCGTGTTTCCGTTCAATGGAAGGGGAGACGTGAGATGTCGGACAGGAAATTTGATTCCGAGGAGATGCCGCCGAGCGCGCAGGATCTGCGCGATCTTCAGGAGGCGATGAAGCAGAAGACGACGCGAGCGACGGAGGCGAAGGAGAAGAGTCATTTCGACCTCGTCAATGATTTCATGTTCAAGCATGTTACCGAAAACGAAATCAAGATCGTCCGTCGCCTGGTCGACAACGCCCTGAGGGACGGCAAGAAGGAAGCGCTGGTTTACCAGTTCTCCTCCGACTTCTGCACCGATAGCGGCCGCGCCATCAACAACGGCGCCGATAACTGGCCGGAAACGCTACAGGGAAAGGCCAAGGAATTCTACGAACGCTACGAGAAATACGGGCGTCCGCAGGGTTACAAGCTGAAAGCCGTCGTCGTCAATTTTCCAAGCGGCATGCCGGGTGATGTCGGCTTCTTTCTCAACTGGGAATCCGACAAGCCGAAATTATAGACATCCGCAGCCCCGCAGGCTTCCGATGCGTTGACGCGCATCGGAAGCCTGTCTGCGAGCCGCAGGCGCCGGGAGAGCGTCCGATGATCGCTCCAGCGAGGCGGGGTGGTTTGCGAAAGGAATTCGGAGGGGCGACAGGATGGCAAACATTCATGTGCCGGTACTCAGGGGACTCGGCGGCTTCCGCGCGGATTGGCTGCGGAGCGATATTCCGGCAGGCCTGTCGATTGCCGCTGTCGGCCTGCCGAGCGCAATCGCTTATCCCGCCATCGCAGGCCTGCCGCCGGAAACCGGGATTTATGCCAGCATCGTCGCGCCCATCGCCTATGCGCTGTTCGGCCCATCGCGGCTGCTGGTGGTCGGGCCGGATGCTGCGACCATGGCGGTTCTGGCAGCCGCTATGGCAGCCATCATTGCCGCCCAGCCGGCCGGCGCGCCTGTCGATCCTGTGGTGATTGCGTCTGCTCTGGCGCTCGGCGTCGGCGCCTTCTATTTCGCGGCTCGGCTGCTGCGGCTCGGCGTGCTCGCAAGCTTTCTGTCTCGTCCCATCCTCGTCGGCTTCTTTGCCGGTGTTTCGATTTCTATCCTTGTCGGGCAGATCGGCCGCTTTACCGGCGTGCGTATCGAGTCAGAGGGTCTGCTGCAGCCCGTTGCCGAGATCCTTCGCAAGAGCGCCTCGATCCATTGGCCATCCCTGCTGCTCGGCCTTGCCATGTTCGCGCTGTTGTGGATCGTCAAAGCGGCACGCCTGCCGGTACCGGGACCTGTCATCGTCGTCGTCGTTTCGGTGCTGCTGTCGGCCATTTTCAATTTCGAGGGCGCGGGCATCAACATCGTCGGCGATATCCCGACCGGCCTGCCGTCATTCTCCCTCTACGCCTTCTTTCAGATGCCGATGGACAGGATCGTGCTCGGCTCGGCGGCCGTCTTCCTGGTCAGTTTTGGCGCGGGCATCGTTGCCGCCCGCAGCTTTGCGGCGCGCACCGGGGAGGAAGTGGACGCGAACCAGGAGCTGATCGGCCTTGGTGCAGCCAATATCGCACCCGGCCTGTTCGGCTCGTTTCCCGTCAGCGTGTCGGATTCGAGAACCGCGATCAATCTTTCCACCGGGGGGAGATCCCAGGTCGCAGGGCTCGTTTCGGCCATCACGCTGATGGCTGCGCTGGTATTCCTGCATAGTGCGCTCCGCATCCTGCCGATCCCGGCTCTGGCGGCGATCCTGGCTGCGGCGGCCATCAGCCTGATCGATGTTCCCGAACTCAGGAAAATATGGCGCATCAGCCGGATGGAATTCGTCTTCGCCCTGATCGCCATGTTCGGCGCCATCAGCTTCGGCGTGCTGAACGGCGTCATCGTCGCAATATCGGCAACGCTCGTCTATCTCCTGCACAAGACGATGTTTCCGCGCGACACGCTTCTCGGCCGCATTGCCGGACGCGACGGCTTCTACGACATGCAGCGCTTTGCACAGGCTCGAGGCGTTCCAGGCATCGCCATCTGTCTCGTCCAGGGCAATCTGCTCTTTTACAATGCCGATTATGTCCGCACGCGGCTTCGCGCCGTCATTGCGAGCCTGCCTGAGGATACGCGCTGGTTCATCCTGGATGCCAGCGCAATTGCCCATATCGACAGCACCGGTGCCGCCGCGCTCGATGTGCTGCAGGCGGATCTTGCCGCGCGGGGCATAAGCTTCGGCGTCGCTCACCTGAATGCTGAGTGTACAGCGCTGCTCGAACGCGCCGAAGTCGTCGGCCACATCGGTGCGGAGAAACTCTTCGATGACACGGAAGATGCGCTGCGAGCAGCTGGCCGCCAGGGCGGCGAGCAGCCTTTGGCCGAGGTTTCAGATGAAGGATCACTGCGTGGAGGCACCCTGACAGGGCAAGGAGGACGTGATGGACAAAATGCACACTGAACCCGCACAAGCGGGAGGAAAGAAAAACAAGAAATCCTGGAACTATGAGAAGGAGCTCGGCAAGCTTCAGGTCGAACTCGCGCATCTGCAGGCCTGGGTGAAGAAATCGGGCGCGCGCGTGGTCATTATCTTCGAGGGCCGGGATGCTGCCGGCAAGGGCGGGATGATCAAGCGCATTACCGAGCGCGTCAGCCCACGGGTCTTTCGCGTGGTCGCGCTGCCGGCGCCGACCGACCGCGAAAAGTCGCAGATCTATATCCAGCGCTATATCGCCCATCTGCCCGCCGCTGGCGAAATCGTCATATTCGACCGCAGCTGGTACAACCGCCCGGGCGTCGACCGGGTGATGGGGTTCTGCTCGGAGAAGCAGGCCAGACGCTTTCTCGAATTGGCTCCCGGTTTTGAAGCCTCCATCGTCGAAAGCGGCATCATCATGCTGAAATACTTCCTGACCGTGAGCGAGGAGGAGCAGGACAAGCGCTTCAAGCGGCGGATCGAGGATCCATTGCGGCAGTGGAAACTCAGCCCCATGGATATAGAGTCGTATCGGCGGTGGTGGGATTATTCGCGCGCCTATGACGAAATGATCCGGGCGACGGACAGCCGCCACGCGCCATGGTGGATCGTGCCGTCGGACGATAAGAAACGCGCGCGCATCAACTGCATCTCGCACATCCTGAAATCGATCCCGTACGAGAAGGTGAAGTTCGACGAGCCGGATCTTGGAAAGCGTCAAAAGCGGCCAAGCGATTACGTCGAGGACCATACCATACGTCATGTGGTGCCGGATGTGGTTGCCGAGGCGCGATGAATGGCGATGCGCAGGGATCCGGTTTCCGCGGGGTCGTGAACCGCGATCTGAACTGAAATCTTCCTGCCGTGAAAGGCGACCATTTTCGAACGTGATGCCGTCAACCAAAAGGAGTGCTGCTGCAATGAGCGATTTGCCGACTGTCCGTGTACCTTGCGTTAAATCAACGGCGATGAATTTGGGGGCATCTCTCGCAATCGCCCTCATTCTCCCACTTGTCGGCCTGTGCTTGCCGGGGTGGACCTTGCCGGGTGCTCATGCGGCCGAGCCACTGGAACAATTTCCTGTCGTCATAACCTGCGAATACAAAGGCCTTCACCAGGCCTTCTATTTCGCGAGATCGGATTCCAAGGGCGTGGCGACCTATGTCAACCCAAGCAGGCTAGCCGGAACCATAACCGTGGGCGGCACCGCCAAGGCGCTTGGCGAACCAGTCGGGGGAAGTTGCCTGGGCAAAACACTTGAAGAGCTGCGAGCGTCGGGACAGGCGCGCGATCTGGGGCGCTAGCAGCCGTTCGTTTTATCAATATGGGCGTGGCGGTGGCCGATGCCTATCGGATGGGGGTCGGCGAGACGGCCGAGGTGCTCGGCGTCGTCTGCGCGATCTGGCGCGGCGAGGGGCTGCGCGCATGGAGGGCGTGCCCGGCTTGTCGCTTATCCGGTGTTTGCGGTAGGCCGTGTTTCCGGGTTTGGCCATGCGCCCCGTTGCGCCCGGCGTGATAGCGATTAGACTGCCGACGGCAAAGAAAACCGGATGCTGGTTGCGGTCATGGTTCGTTTGAAGGGTGAGGCTATCACGCTGCGGCCGGCGTCTTTCGACGATGTGGATGCCCGGCTGTCTCTCGGCAACCCGGCCGAGATCGTCGAGATGTTCGGCATTGGCCGTGATGATGTGACGCCGCTGACGAGAGAGGGTGCCGTTCGGTGGATCCAGGGCCTCGTCGTTCATCCGCATGCCTGGATCATCGAATTTCAGGGGCGGCTGATCGGCGACATCCGGCTGGACAGGCTCGTTGCCATCGATCGCCGCGCCTCCATGGCGATCGGCATCTACGATCCGCAATTGCTGGGAAAAGGGCTCGGGAGCGAGGCTATTCGCCTCCTCCTGCACCATGCTTTCAACGAGTTGCGGCTGCATCGGATCGGGATAAGGGTGCTTGCGTACAATACACGGGCGATCCGGGCCTATGAGAAATGCGGCTTCGTGATCGAAGGCAGGGAGCGGGAGGCCGCTTTCGTGAACGGCGTATGGCATGACGACATAATGATGGGGCTGCTGGAGACGGATTTTTCGGCATAGGCATAGACCTGTAGGGTAAGCCTCATCGGGAGAGACGTGCGACGAGTTCTGCCTTTTTCTTGAAAGCGTCGGGGATGCTGCCGTTTGCAAGTGAGGCGTTGCAATCGTCCAGCGCCTTCTGCAGTTCGCCGAGTTCCATATAAGCATAGCAGCGATTGTTATAGCTCACTGCGACATTGTCCTTGGCGGTGACGCTGGTATCGTAGAGGTAGGGATACCTGTTGAGAAGGTCGAGTGCGCCTTTGTTGTCCTTTCGGTTGAAGTAGATCATCGAAAGTTCGATCGCTGCCTGTGAGCGCCTGTCGTCTTGCGAGTTGGCAACTTCGGTTAGGTCGTCTATAGCCTTCTCGTCGTTTTTCATCGCCTGATATACGAGCCCACGCCAGTAACGTGCCTCGATACCACTTTCGGGATCAGCGGTAATCTGCGAGCACTCGTCGAGCGCGGCATCATATTGTTTGAGCTGATAGTTGCCGAAGCACAGGTAGATCCGATTATAGGCCTTGCCGTCGAGTGCCAGCGCCGCCTTTGCCGCATCGACCATCTCTGACGGCCGGTGGTATTTCGAATACATCTCGGTGAGCGTTTCGTAGATATCTGCGACGGCCATGTCCTTCTCTTCCGGTGTTGGGAACGAAGCGGCCCCTATGTGCGACAAGGCCTCTTTGTACTTGGTGACGGCGTTGTCGTAGAAGCCTTTGTAGTACCAGGATCTCGCGACAAGCTTGTCGATAAGAAAATTGTGATTTCCGCCGCCCGCCTGCACGAGACGCGGATCAGTGCCATAGCTATCGGCCGCAATCTGCAGCAAGCGACCTGAGTAGGGCTCTCCGCCCGATTGTGAGATCATATCCGACAGGATGTCATCGACAGCCGCATTGGTTTCATACTGGTTCATCTGGCCGAACTGCTGCAGAGCCTGTGCCGTGTCGGCCTCTAAACCCGGCCGAAGGGTTTGCTTCATGAACTCCTGAAAGCAGGAAACATAGGCGTCTCCCCGCTTGCCGTAACAAGTCGTTCCTGCCGTTTCGAACAGATATCGGTACAGCTGCAGGTGCAGCAATTTCAGTGGCGAACCTTCAGGTGCGTTTGCACCATAGCGGTCGACGAAGGCGTACATCGTGTCGATGTCACCACCCCATTTAGGCTGCAGGGTCGACAAGACGATCTGGTATAGAGGCATGTAGTGCGGATAGACCGCTATCGCCTGGTCGAGCGCGTCGCTCAACCGTGATGTCGCGCCATAGCCGCGCAGCATGTTGACCTGCAGATACAGGCCGTAGGCCGAGGTCGGGTCGAGCTTCAGAACCTGGCTGACGTCGGCGGCACCCTTTTGCAGGATGCTGGCAAAGGCGGCCTGTGACTGCTTGTCGGTTTCCGTGCTGAACCTGTGGCCGCGCTTATACCATGCGAGATCGTAGTAGTATTGTGCGCGCACAAGGCGCGGAAGCGGCGCCAGTGGAGCGTGATCCACCCAGGCCGAAAGGTCGCGTTCGAAGGATGGGTCGCTGAGGTCGGAAACGGCTTTGACGAAGTCGTCGAAAGGATAGAACGTCCATATCTTGGCGCGGCTTGCCGCAAGCGTGTCGCTTGAAATCCTGGTTGCGGTGGCAAAGTCACCCTGCTTGATGGCATCCTGCACAAGTTTGGCGCGGATGAAGGGCAGCTTATCCTGTCGACCGTCCGGACGTGCGGCGCTCAACTGGGCATCCTGACTGCTGTCTGCAACACCGCGCAGGGACCAGTCCGATACTTCCAGCTTCGACAAGGCAGCGGAAGGCATGAACCGCTCTCCCACCCATATGCCAGTCATCAGGATGCTCACGCCGGCGACGGCCAGCAGGAAAAGCATCAATGGATTTCGTCCTGCGTTGATCGTCGCCATCTCGTCCAGCTCAAGGGAATAGGCGCCCGACGAACTTATTGGAGCGTCGAAATCGGGGTATTCCGCAAGCGTACGTTGTATTAAGAGGGAAATTGCTGCAAGGGTCGGGCAGGGGTTCCTGCGGCTATTGTTGCCGGTTAAGCAAACAGTTCGTTTACGTCGGCTTGTCGTGAGTCGAAGATCACGGGCCGGTCAGCGAGCAGTGCTTGGCCGGGAGGGTGGAAGCAGAATGGTTACACGGTACTTTCCAATTGAGATCGACCCCAAATATCCATGCACGGGGATGAGATCTCTGGCCCGACGCCGTGCACTACCGATTTGTTACCGGCAACGCATGCCTGGACGTCATTACCACCGACGAGCTGAGCTTCGACTTCGTTCCATTCGCCGATGCCACCGGAGCCTCAGCCTGACCGTGAGGCGCGCACGACAGATCCTCTGACCGCATTGTGGCTTTCCCTACACCCCGTCAGGCCATTCCGGCTTGGTGATACTCTGCAGCAGTTCCGCATCCACGCCGTCGATCCGCGCAATCACCTGCTTGGCCATCTCGCGACCGGCGTGGCGGACGTCTTCGTAGGCGGTGATGATCTCCGGGCGAATCCAGTTGAGGATCGGGGCGGATTGTTTGGAGACGAGGTCGACGTCGTGGCCGAGGCGTTTGCCGGCTGCTTCGATGCCGGCGTTGACGGCGATGGTGGCGCTGCCGGCTGACGAGACGATGCCGTCAGGGGCGCCGGGGGAGCGCATCAGCTGCTCCACGGCGTCACGGATCTCGGCGAGCGGGGCGTCGATATTGGCGCGCAGCGGCACTTCCTCGGCGCCGTAATCGTGCAGGCCGGTCTGAAAGCCGATGCGGGTATGGGTATAATAGGTGAGCTTGCTCGGCGGCTGCAGAAGGGCAATGCGCTTGCGGCCGCGGTTGACGAGCTTCTGTACGGCCTGATGGGCGTAAGCCTCGTTGTCGAAATCGTGGTAGGGGTGCACGAGGCCGGCATCTGTGCGGCCGTGAGTGGTGAAGGGCATGCCGCTATCGGCGAGCAGGCGCACGCGCGGATCATCAGGCTCGACGCGCGAGATGATGACGCCATCTGCGGAGCCCGTGTCGAGGATGTAGCGCACCGGCAGCATGGGGTCCTTGCTGTGCGAATGCGGGGTGACGACGATGTGGTAGGGCGTGCCGGTCAGCACTTCGGAAATGCCGAAGACCATCTGGCTGGAAAAGCCCATGAGCTCCTCGTCGATGCTGAGCACGAGGGCGATGACGTTGGTCTTGCCTGTTCTCAGGCGCACGCCGGCACGGTTCGGCTGGTAGCCAAGCTGGCGGGCGACCATGCGCACCCGTTCCTTGGTTTCAGCGCCAATATCCGGTGCATCTTTCAGTGCCCGCGATACGGTCGTCACGCCAAGGCCCGTCATGAAGGCGATCGTCTTCAGTGTCGGGCGCTCGCGCTGAACGGAATCGGATGCCGCTCCGCCAAAATTTCCGTTGTTTTCCATCCCTTTAGGCCCGCCTCGCGCGATTTGCTTCGCCTTATAGAGGCTTTTTGCTGCGCTGTAAGTACGCCGGCGCTGAAAAAGCTCTCCTCCCTGAGCGAGACAATCTGTAACGATACAGTAGAAATGTCGAGCCTTTTTTCCGATCAGCGTTGCATGCTGGTCCTCTCTGGTTGAATCGCATGTTCGGCGCGTGATTTTTTGCACATGCGAAACCCTGAAAGGTTGAAATTGTCGGATTAATCAAAAATTAAGTAGTTAAATCAATGCTATATAACAATGCTGCAATTGCGAGACCGCTTGCTTACACTTTTCTTACGGAGCAAAGATGGAACCCGCTATTGCTCTCATAGGCTGTAATAGTGCCTTTCACAGAAAATTTTGCGAGCGGGCGGTTGCGCGGATAAATCGATTGCTCTAAGTTTTTCCGGCAACGTTTCAGTGAGGGAGGAGAACTCATGAAAATCCGTATGATGGCGGCCGTGCTTGCCGCTTCCGTGACCATTCCGTTTGGCGCCGCAAAGGCCACCGATCTCGAAGTCACCCATTGGTGGACCTCGGGCGGTGAAGCTGCCGCCGTGGCTGAGCTGGCAAAGGCATTCGATGCCACCGGCAACCATTGGGTGGACGGCGCAATCGCCGGTTCCGGCAGCACTGCGCGTCCGATCATGATCAGCCGCATTACCGGCGGTGACCCGATGGGTGCGACCCAGTTCAACCACGGCCGTCAGGCCGAGGAGCTCGTCCAGGCTGGTCTGATGAAGGACCTGACCGATGTGGCGACCGCAGGCAAATGGAAGGACATCATCCGTCCGTCGACCCTGCTCGATTCCTGCACGATCGACGGCAAGATCTATTGCGCACCGGTCAACATCCACTCCTGGCAGTGGCTGTGGCTGTCGAATGCCGCCTTCCAGAAGGCCGGCGTTGCGGTTCCGAAGAACTGGGATGAATTCGTCGCTGCCGCTCCGGCTCTGGAAAAGGCCGGCATCGTTCCCCTCGCAGTCGGCGGTCAGGGCTGGCAGGCAAGCGGTGCTTTCAACGTTCTGATGATCGCCATCGGCGGCAAGGACAACTACCTGAAGGTCTTCAAGGACAAGGATGCCGCCGTGGCAGCCGGCCCTGAGATCGCCAAGGTGTTCAAGGCTGCCGACGATGCGCGTCGCATGTCCAAGGGCAGCAACGTGCAGGACTGGAACCAGGCCACCAACCTCGTCATCACCGGCAAGGCCGGCGGCCAGATCATGGGTGACTGGGCGCAGGGCGAATTCCAGGTCGCCAAGCAGGTTGCCGGCAAGGACTATACCTGCCTTCCGGGCCTCGGCGTGAACGAGATCATCTCTACCAGCGGTGACGCCTTCTACTTCCCGCTCCAGAAGGATGCCGAGAAGGCGAAGGCTCAGGACGTGCTTGCCGCCACGCTTCTCGACCCGAAGACCCAGGTTGCCTTCAACCTGAAGAAGGGCTCGCTGCCGGTTCGCGCCGATGTCGATATCTCGGCCGCCAACGACTGCATGAAGAAGGGTCTCGAGATCCTTGCCAAGGGCAATATCGTCACCAGCTCCGATCAGCTCGCTTCGCCCGATACGACCAAGCAGATCGAAGACCTCTTCGCCGAGTTCTTCGCCAATACCACGATGACGCCCGACGCAGCACAGAAGCGCTTCGCCGACATCATCGCCGCCGCCGACTGATCCTCGGTCCTCAAGCCCATCAGGTCCGGTCCTGCATGTCGCGGGGCCGGATCGCGCCGCCGGATCTCTGATCCTTTCGGCGACGGCACGTCACACCGGCTGCGGTCGCGCCAAGACCGCATCGCGGTTGCGACAGGGAGGGGAAGGGCGGCCGTCTTTCGGATGGAGCCCCGATCACCGAAGCGACTGTGCTTCAGGAGGAAACTCAATGACAGGTCAAGCGAAAGCCGGCCGACCGTTTAAACTGTTCCGCAATCTGAATTCCAAGATTGCCTCCATCCCCATGATCCTCACCGCCATGGTCATCTTTCTCGGTGGCACGATCTGGACGGTGGTCTATTCCTTCACCAATTCCAAGCTTCTTCCGCGATTGAACTTCGTCGGCATCGAGCAATATCAGCGTCTCTGGGCCGCCCCGCGCTGGGTCGTGTCCATCGAGAATCTGGCGATCTACGGCATTCTGTCGCTGATCTTCAGCCTGGTGATCGGTTTCATGCTGGCGGCTCTCATGGATCAGAAGATCCGTTTCGAGAACACGTTCCGCACGATCTTCCTCTATCCTTTCGCGCTGTCCTTCATCGTCACCGGTCTCGTGTGGCAGTGGATCCTCAATCCGGAATTCGGGGTCCAGGCGGTCGTGCGGTCACTGGGATGGACGAGCTTCAGTTTCGATCCGCTCTATACGTCCGAAATCGTCATCTACGGGGTGCTGATCGCTGCCCTCTGGCAGGGCACCGGCCTTGTGATGTGCCTGATGCTCGCAGGGCTTCGCGGCATCGACGAGGATATCTGGAAGGCTGCCCGCGTCGACGGCATTCCGATGTGGCGGACCTATCTCTTTGTCATCATTCCGATGATGCGGCCGGTCTTCATCACCACGCTCGTCATCATCGCCAGCGGCATCGTCAAGGTCTACGACCTCGTGGTCGCCCAGACCAGCGGCGGTCCGGGCATCTCGTCGGAAGTGCCGGCGAAATACGTCTACGACTACATGTTCCAGGCGCAGAATCTCGGTCAGGGCTTTGCAGCTTCGACCATGATGCTGGTGACAGTAGCGATCATCATCATTCCCTGGGCATATCTGGAATTTGGCGGAGGGCGCAAACGTGGCTGACAATATCGCTCTCAAGGCCGTCAATGGCGGCGACACTCCCTTCGAGAAGAAGTCGGTTTCCGGTCCGTCCGGGCCAAAGCCGCGGCCGGTGGTTTCGGCCCGCAACATCATCGTCTACGGCACGCTTTTCGTGGCTGCCGTCTACTACCTGATCCCGCTTTACGTGATGGTCGTCACTTCGCTCAAGGGGATGCCGGAAATCCGGCTCGGCAACATCTTCGCGCCGCCGATGGAAATCACCTTCGAACCCTGGGTCAAGGCCTGGGCGACGGCCTGCACCGGCCTGAACTGCGACGGTCTTTCTCGCGGTTTCTGGAACTCGGTACGCATCACCGTTCCCTCGGTCATCGTTTCCATCGCGATTGCCTCGGTCAACGGCTATGCTCTGGCGAACTGGCGGTTCAAGGGATCGGAATTCTTCTTTGCGGTCCTCATCATCGGCGCGTTCATTCCCTATCAGGTCATGATCTATCCGATCGTCATCATCCTGCGCGAAATCGGCATCTACGGGTCGCTCACCGGTCTCGTCATCGTGCATTCGATCTTCGGCATGCCGATCCTGACGCTGCTCTTCCGCAACTACTTCGTGTCGCTGCCGGAGGAACTCTTCAAGGCGGCGCGTGTCGACGGGGCGGGCTTCTGGCAGAT
This sequence comes from Rhizobium viscosum, assembly GCF_014873945.1. Taxonomy (NCBI): domain Bacteria; kingdom Pseudomonadati; phylum Pseudomonadota; class Alphaproteobacteria; order Hyphomicrobiales; family Rhizobiaceae; genus Rhizobium; species Rhizobium viscosum. Next base: position 3,594,017 of record NZ_JADBEC010000001.1, read on the forward strand.
CTTCCTTAAGATCATGCTGCCGATGTCGCTGCCGATCTTCGTCGTCGCGATGATCCTGCAGGTGACCGGCATCTGGAACGACTTCCTGTTCGGCGTGGTTTTCACCCGGCCGGATACCTATCCGATGACCGTACAGCTCAACAACATCGTCAATTCCGTCCAGGGCGTGAAGGAATACAACGTCAACATGGCCGCAACGATCCTGACAGGACTCGTGCCGCTCGTCGTCTATTTCGTGTCGGGACGGCTTTTCGTCCGTGGCATCGCCGCTGGCGCAGTGAAGGGTTGATCCAATGAACATGAATGCAAGTGTTTCCATCAAGGACTTGTCGCTGAACTTCGGTGCGGTCAGCGTGCTCAAGGATCTGAACCTCGACATCAACGACGGCGAATTCCTGGTGCTGCTCGGATCTTCCGGCTGCGGCAAGTCGACCCTGCTGAACTGCATTGCCGGGCTGCTCGACGCCTCGGAAGGGCAGATCTTCATCAAGGGCAAAAACGTCACCTGGGAAGAGCCGAAGGACCGCGGCATCGGCATGGTGTTCCAGTCCTATGCGCTTTATCCGCAGATGACTGTCGAAAAGAACCTCTCCTTCGGCCTTCGCGTCGCCAAGGTGCCGCAGCCCGAGATCGACAAGCGCGTGGCGCGTGCCTCCGAGATCCTGCAGATCCAGCCGCTTCTGAAGCGTAAGCCAGCCGAGCTTTCCGGCGGTCAGCGCCAGCGTGTGGCGATCGGCCGTGCGCTGGTGCGCGATGTCGACGTCTTCCTCTTCGACGAGCCGCTGTCGAACCTCGACGCCAAGCTGCGCTCGGAACTGCGTGTCGAAATCAAGCGCCTGCACCAGTCGCTGAAGAACACGATGATCTACGTCACGCACGACCAGATCGAGGCGCTGACGCTCGCCGACCGTATCGCCATCATGAAGAGCGGCATCATCCAGCAGCTCGACGATCCGACGACGATCTATAACAGGCCGCGCAATCTCTTCGTCGCCGGCTTCATCGGTTCGCCGTCCATGAACTTCCTGCAGGGAGAACTGGTGAAATCAGGCGATGGCATCGCCTTTACCGCCAATGGCGTCAACTTCTCGCTCGCCGCCTATGACGGCGTGTCGAAGTTGCAGCCCGGCCGCAAGGTGGTGCTCGGCGTTCGCCCCGAGCACATCAAGGTCAACGAGAATACCGGCGGTGAAGAGCATGATGCCACCGTCGACATCGAAGAACCGATGGGTGCGGACAATCTTCTGTGGCTGAAACATGCCGGTCACACGATGTCTGTACGCATCAACGGTGCGCGCCGCTTCAACGTCGGCAGCAAGGTGAAGCTCAGCTTCGACATGGCGCTCGCCTCGGTCTTCGATGCCGAAAGCGAGTTGCGCCTCTAGAAAGTTCTGCGGGCGGTGCCGGAAACGTCGTCGCCCGATCCTCCAATTGGCCGTCTGGCCAGCCAAATTCGGCCGCAGTCCGGCTTGTCCGGCACTCCCAGGAGCGGCTCGATCAGGATAAGACTATGACATCCTTGCCGAAGAACGGTTTCAACATCGAACTTTCGGGTTCGTGGCAGCTTGCTTCCGCCGATGGCGAGATCCGCAGCGTCATCACGCTGCCGGGCGACGCGCACACGGCGCTGCACCGCGCGGGACTGATCCCGGATCCCTATTTCGGCCGAAACGAGGAAAAGGTGCAATGGGTCGCCGAGCGCGAGTGGGTGGTGGAGCGCAGCTTCACGCTTCCTGACGCCGAAGGCGACTGGTATCTCGACATCGACTATCTCGACACGGTCGCCAGCGTTCACGTCAACGGTTTCCTGGCGCTGGAGGCCGATAACAGCTTCCGCCGCTACCGGCCGGATGTTTCGAGCATGCTGAAAAAGGGTGAGAACACGATCCGCATCGTGTTTGCCTCCAACGTCGCTGCCGGTGCCGCGCGGCAGAAGCAACAGCCCTTCTACATTCCCTACAGCACAGGCAACTCGCCGATCCCTGACGGCAACATGCTACGCAAAGCGCAGTGCCATTTCGGCTGGGACTGGAACATTGCCATTGCCCCGCTCGGCCTTTACGGCACGATTGCGCTGAAGAAGCTGGAGACTGCGCGCATCGAGCATGTGCTGACCCGCCAGACGCATAATGCCGATGGCTCGGTGGAATTGCAGGTCACGGCGACGCTTTTTGCCAAGGATCCCGGCATCGCGCAGCTCTATTTCGATCTCGACGGCGAACGCGTGCGGCTCGATGTCGGCGTCAATGCCGGCGAGACGAATGTCAACCATGTCTTCCAGATCGACAATCCGCGCCTCTGGTGGCCCTCGGGCAGCGGCGAGCAGGCGCTTTATATGCTGACCGTCGAACTGCCGTCCGACAGCGTGAAGAAGCAGATCGGCCTGCGCACCATCGAGCTCATCACCACGCCGGATGCGGCCGGCAGCCGTTTCGCCTTCAAGGTCAACGGTCGTGAGATCTTCTGCCGCGGCGCCAACTGGATCCCGGCGGACGCGCTCTTCTCGCTATCTTCTGAGGAAAAGACAGAGGATCTCTTACAGTCGGCCAAGGCCGCCAACATGAACATGATCCGCGTGTGGGGCGGTGGCTTCTACGAACACGACTGGTTTTACGATATCTGCGACCGGCTCGGGCTGATGGTCTGGCAGGACTTCATGTTTGCCTGCAACCTCTATCCCTCGACCGAGGATTTCCTGGAGAATGTTGCCGTTGAAGTGGACTATCAGGTCCGCCGGCTCTCCTCGCATGCATCGATCGCGCTCTGGTGCGGCGATAACGAGCTCGTCGGCGCGCTTACCTGGTTCGAGGAGTCCCGTAGGGATCGTGACCGCTATCTCGTTTCCTACGACCGCCTGAACCGCACCATCGAAGTGGCGGTGAAGAAGGCGTTGCCTGGCGCCCTCTGGTGGCCTTCGAGCCCGGCCTCCGGCTATCTCGATTACGGCGATGCCTGGCATGCGGATGGTTCCGGCGACATGCACTACTGGTCGGTCTGGCACGAGAACAAGTCGTTCGACAATTACCGCTCGGTGCGCCCGCGCTTCTGCTCGGAATTCGGCTTCCAGTCCTATACGTCGCTGCCGGTTATCAAGACCTATGCCGACGCCAAGGACATGAACGTGGCATCGCCCGTCATGGAGCTGCACCAGAAGAATGCCGGCGGCAACGAGCGCATTGCCGGGACGATGTTCCGCTACTTCCGCTTCCCGAAGGATTTCCCGAATTTCGTTTATTTGAGCCAGATTCAGCAGGGTCTGGCGATCAAGACGGCGGTGGAATACTGGCGCTCGCTGAAGCCCCATTGCATGGGCACGATCTACTGGCAGCTCAACGACACCTGGCCGGTCGCTTCCTGGTCGAGCCTCGATTACGGCGGGCGCTGGAAGGCGATGCATTATCTCGTCAAGCGCTTCTTCCAGCCGGTGGCGGTGGCCGCGATCCCCTCGGAGGATGGCAAGTCGATCCGCTTCTCGCTGGTCAATGACACGCTCGAAGATGTCAGCGTCGATCTCTCCATCTCCATCCTGACGATGAAGGGCGAGCGCAAGCACCTGAAGAGCGTGCAGGCCATGTGCGCGCCGGATGCGGCCTGCACCGCTGCGACGCTCGACATGTCCGAGATCCCCGAGGGCACGCTGCTTGCCTGGCACTTCACCGCATCCAACGGCATGGGCGGCGAGGGGCATTATGTCAACGGCACCTACAAGGCGCTGGAACTGGAGCCGGCGGGTCTTTCCGTCATCCGCGAATTCTTCGAGGAGAACGGCTCGATCGACCTCGATGTCACCGCAAAGGGCCTGGCGCTCTTCGTGATGATCGAGACGGACGTTGACGGCAAATATTCCGACAACGCCTTCGACCTGGCTGCCGGCGAAAGCCGCCGCATCACCTTCACCCCGGCAAAGCCGCTCGAAAAGGGCAAGCTGCCGGAATTCCGCTTCTACGACCTGCATTCCTGCCAGTCGGCAGATTGATCTTACGTGAGAACGGGCACGAGGCCCGAGGAGGATGACATGACCAAGCTCAGCTATCAGCTCTATAGCGCCCGCAATTTCCCGCCGCTTTCGGCGATCTTCGAAAAGCTCGGCAAGGCCGGTTACGCCGAAGTCGAAGGTTTCGGCGGCATCTATGCCGAACTCGACGAAGCCGGCCTCAAGAGCCTGCGCGCCGATCTCGACAAGAATGGCCTCGTCATGGCGACCGGCCATTTCAGCCCCGATTTCCTCGATGGCAATGTCGAGAAGTCGCTGCAGATCGCCAAGATCCTTGGCATGGATTCGATCTATGCGCCGCACCTGATGCCCGACCAGCGCCCGACGGATGCGGCCGGCTGGCTCGCCTTCGGCAAGCGCCTGCAGGCAATGAGCAAGCCCTACAAGGATGCGGGCTACGAATTCGGCTGGCACAATCACGACTTCGAATTCGTGAAGCTTTCGGACGGTTCGCTGCCGATCGAGCGTATCTTCGAAGGCGCGCCTGATATCACCTGGGAAGCGGATATTGCCTGGGTCGTTCGCGGCGGTGCCGATCCCTATGCCTGGGTCGAAAAGCTTGGTGACCGTATCAGCGCCGTCCATGTCAAGGATATCGCACCGGCTGGCGAAGCCACGGACGAAGGCGGCTGGGCCGATGTCGGCCATGGCACGATCGGCTGGGCGAAGCTGCTTCCGGTCGTCAAGGCCAAGACCAAGGCCAAGCATTTCGTCGTCGAGCACGACAATCCCAATGATATCGACCGCAACATCACGCGCTCGATCGCTTCCTTCAAGACCTACTGAGGCAGACCATGACCAAGGAACTTGGCGTCGGCATCATCGGATGCGGCAATATCTCCACCACCTATTTCTCGCTTTCACCGCTCTTCAAGGGGCTGAAGGTGCTCGCCTGCGCCGATATCAACGTGCAGGCGGCAAAGCAGCGCGCCGAAGAATATGGCGTGACGGCACAGACGATCGAAGAGCTTCTCGCCAATGACGAGATCGACGTCGTCGTCAACCTGACGATCCCGGATGCGCATTATCCGGTGTCGAAGGCAGCCCTCGAAGCCGGCAAGCACGTCTATTCGGAAAAGCCGCTGGTGCTCTCGCTGGAGCAGGGCGAAGAGCTTCGCCGCATCGCCAAGGAGAAGGGCCTCGCCGTTGGCTGCGCGCCCGATACATTCCTCGGCGGCGCGCATCAGCTTGCGCGCAAATTCGTCGATGACGGCGGTATTGGCCGCATCACGTCGGGCGCCTGCTACGTCATGGGCCCGGGCATGGAAATGTGGCACCCGAACCCGGACTTCTTCTTCCTGCCGGGCGGCGGCCCGATCCTCGACATGGGGCCGTATTACATCGCCAACCTGATCAACCTGGTCGGACCGGTGAAGCGCGTTGCCGGCTTGACTTCGATGGCGTCGGAAACCCGCACCATCACCAGCCAACCGCGCAATGGCGAGATCATCCCGGTCAAGACGCCGACGACGATCCAGGCACTCCTGGAATTCGTTTCCGGCGCCACCATCACGCTGACGGCAAGCTGGGATGTCTGGTCGCACCGCCATGCCAATATGGAGCTCTACGGCACGGACGGTTCGCTCTACGTGCCGGACCCGAACTTCTTCGGCGGCGTCGTAGAGGCCAGCGGCCGCGACAAGGACATCAAGGCGCTGGAAGCCTGGGATCACCCCTTCGGCAAGTTCAACCAGGAAAGCCCGAACGGCCCGCGCGCCAACTACCGCACGGCCGGCCTTGCCGACATGGCCATGGCGCTGATCGAGGGCCGCGATGCGCGCTGCTCGCTCGACCGCACGCTGCACGGCGTCGACATCATGACCTCGATCCTGAAGTCGGGTGCGGAAGGACGTTTCGTGGACCTCACGACCACCTGCACGCAACCGGCTGCGCTGGGCATCGAAGAGGCGCAGGCGCTGTTGAAGTAAGGTGAGGGCGTTTTCCGGGGCCTCGCCAGGCCCCGGAAAACCGGTACGGCCACAGCCGCGTCGTCATCCTCGGCCTTGTCCCGAGGATCTGCTAAGGGCGCAGCAGATGCTCGGGACAAGCCCGAGCATGACGGCATCCGCGGGTGGGACTTGCCATAAAGCCATGTCGGTACGTGAAGTCGCAGAGAACACGCGCCACGCGCTTGCCGTATCGGTGTGCTTGATCCAATAGTGCCGTCGCGCCCGGCCCCATACGAGGGGCAGCAACGTTTTCAGCTTTCGACTGCCGCCTGATGCGGTCACGAAAGAGAAGCACTTTTACAGGTTGAGGAGACCTCAGATGAGCTGGCAACCGGCCGAAGACCGTTATTCGAAGATGAAATATAACCGCACGGGCCGTTCCGGCCTGAAGCTACCGGCCGTTTCCCTCGGCCTGTGGCACAATTTCGGCGGTGACACCCCGCATGACCGCAAGGTCGACATGTGCCGCACGGCCTTCGATCTCGGCATTACCCATTTCGATCTCGCCAACAATTACGGCCCGCCTCCCGGCAGCGCCGAGACGGCATTCGGCGAGATCCTGCGCACCGATTTTGCCGGCTTGCGCGACGAGCTGATCATCTCTTCCAAGGCTGGTTACGACATGTGGCCGGGTCCTTACGGCGAGTGGGGCAGCCGCAAGTATCTCGTCGCCTCCTGCGACCAGAGCCTTGAGCGCATGGGCCTCGATTATGTCGACATCTTCTATTCGCACCGTTTCGATCCTGATACCCCGCTGGAAGAAACCTGCGGCGCGCTCGACTACATCGTGCGTTCGGGCCGCGCGCTCTATGTCGGCATTTCCTCCTATAATTCGCAGCGCACCCGCGAGGCAGCTGCCATTCTGAAGGATCTGGGCACGCCCTGCCTCATCCACCAGCCGAGCTATTCCATGCTCAACCGCTGGGTCGAGGACGACAAGCTGCTCGATACGCTCGATGAGGTCGGCATGGGCTCGATCGTGTTCTCGCCGCTTGCCCAGGGCATGCTGACGACGAAATATCTCGGCGGCATTCCCGCCGACAGCCGCGCGGCGCAGAACCACTTCCTCAAGAAGGATTTCATCCGCCCCTCGATCATCGACAATATCAAGAAGCTCAACGAGATCGCCGAGAAGCGCGGCCAGACGCTGGCGCAGATGGCGATCGCCTGGGTGCTGCGCGGCGGTCGCGTGACCTCGGCGCTCATCGGCGCCAGCCGCTCCTCGCAGATTGTCGATTGCGTCGCCGCACTTGGCAATCTCGAGTTTTCGGCGGAGGAGCTGAAGCAGATCGATGTCTATGCCAAGGAGGCCGACATCAACCTCTGGGCCAAGTCCGCAGAGCTGGAGTAAATTAGGCGAGGGGAGTTTGGGGCAGCACAGTCGCCCCAAACTCCCTCATTCCTATGCCTGTTGCAGGAATCCATCTGCCGCGCGTCTGCGCGGCGAGAAGAGTCCTTTCAGCCCAAGGACTTGGGCTGGCTGGATCTCTGTGACAAGCACAGAGATAAGGGAGGAGGAGAGCTCCTCACTATCATCTGACGTACGTACTGCAATTTTACCCTTGGAGGAGCCGCCATGATCCGCAATCCCATCCTGCCCGGGTTCAATCCCGACCCGTCCATCTGCCGCGTCGGCGACGACTATTACATCGCGACCTCGACCTTCGAATGGTATCCGGGTGTGCAGATCCATCACTCGCGCGATCTGGTGAACTGGAAGCTGGTGCGCCGGCCGCTGGAGCGCGCCTCTCAGCTCGACATGCGCGGCAATCCTGATAGCTGCGGCGTCTGGGCACCGTGCCTTTCCTATGCGGACGGACAGTTCTGGCTGGTCTATACCGACGTCAAGCGCTTCGACGGCAACTTCAAGGATGCGCATAATTACATCGTGACTTCGCCCACCATCGAGGGCGAATGGTCCGAGCCCGTCTACGTCAATTCCTCGGGCTTCGACCCGTCGCTCTTTCATGACGAGGACGGGCGCAAGTGGTTCGTCAACATGCAGTGGAACCACCGTACCGAAAGCTATGGCGGCTCGCCGAAATCGCCGGCTTTCGACGGCATCCTGCTGCAGGAATGGGATCCGCAGACGAAGGCGCTGAAAGGCCCGATCAAGAACATCTTCGCCGGCAGCCCGCTCGGTCTGGTCGAGGGCCCGCATCTCTTCCGCAAGAACGGCTGGTACTACCTGACGACGGCCGAAGGCGGCACGGGTTACGACCATGCCGTGACGATGGCGCGCTCGCGCAACATTGACGGTCCCTATGAGCTGCATCCGAACCGGCACCTGATCACCTCGAAGGATAATCCGGAGGCGGCGCTGCAAAGGGCAGGGCACGGGCAGTACGTCGAGACGCCTGATGGCCAGGTCTATCACACCCATCTTTGCGGCCGGCCGCTGCCGCCGAAGCGTCGCTGCACGCTGGGGCGCGAGACGGCGCTGCAGAAATGTGCCTGGCGCGAGGATGGCTGGCTCTATCTGGAAAACGGCACGGTTGTTCCCGATATCGAGGTGCCGGGCCTTGGCGGTGCCGTGCGGGCGGAAAAGCCTGTTCGTAGCGAATATTCCTTCGATGGCGGCAAGCTGCCGGATGATTTCCAGTGGCTGCGCACGCCGAGGCCGGAGCGCATCTTTAATCTGACCGAACGCCCCGGCCATCTGCGCCTCATCGGCCGCGAAAGCATCGGTTCCTGGTTCGAACAGGCGCTGGTCGCCCGCCGGCAGGAGCACCACAGTTTTCGCGCGGAAACGGTGGTGGAGTTTGCGCCGGATACCTATCAGCAGGTGGCCGGTCTCACGCACTACTATAACCGCCACAAGTTCCATGCCGTGGTCGTGACCCTGCATGAGAAGCTCGGCCGCTGCGTGACGATCTTCTCCTGCGACGGCGATTACCCACATGGTCGCATGAGCTTCCCGGCGGAAGCCGGCGTGGCGATCCCGGCTGACGGGCGTGTGCAGCTCTCGATGGAGATCCGCGAAAACGACCTGCAATTCTTCTGGCAGACGGAAGGCAAGGGCGCCTGGCAGCCGATCGGCCCGGTTCTCGACGCAGGCGTCGTCTCGGATGAAGGCGGGCGCGGGGAGCATGGCTCGTTTACCGGCGCCTTCGCCGGCGTCTTCGCTTTCGATACGTCGGGCCGGGCAAAGACAGCCGATTTCGACTGGTTCAACTATGAGGAACTGTGAGCCGACGATGGCAGACGATATCCGCATCGAGCCGATGACCGAAGCACATATCGAGAGCTTTCACCGGGCTCTCGATACGGTGGCGCGCGAGCGGAAATATCTGACCCTGCTCGAGGCTCCGCCGCTTGAGGATACGCGCAAATTCGCGTTGTCGTCGATTGGAAAGGGGAATGTGCATCTCGTTGCTCTCGATGGCGACGAGCTGATCGGCTGGTGCGATATCCGCCGGCACTTCTTTCCCTCGCAAGCCCATTGCGGCTCGCTCGGCATGGGCTTGCTGCCGGATTATCGCGAGAAGGGGCTCGGCCGCCGGTTGATCGAGGCGGCGATAGCAGCGGCGCGTCAGGCCGGCATGATCCGCGTAGAATTCGGCGTGCATGCCGACAATGCGCGGGCGATCCGGCTTTATGAGAGCGTTGGTTTCGTGCGGGAAGGGGTGAGCCGCGATGCCTTCTGCGTCGATGGCGAGTACACGGATGTCATCAACATGGCGCAGATTTTAAGATAAGCGCGGCCGGCGGAGGCTTGCTCCGTCTTCTCCCCAGCGGGGAGAAGACACGTGTCGCAATGTCTCGTTTCACCCTCTTAAGCGCAGGCTCACAACCAGCTGGCAGCAGGCCCATGAAAGGCCAGCGACATCGACGAAAACACCACCCTCCAATGCCATTCTCATCACGCCTGATTACACAGTCGTGATCCCCGGCGGCATGATCTCGCTATCGCACATTAGTCCGAAATTAGAATATTAGGAATTCAGCATAATCTACCGATTTCATTACGGATTTTTAATTTTATTTTCAGATTTCGTTCATTTTCGCAGACGTAATTTCGGGGCGTCATCAACACGAGGAAACCCTCATGAAAAAGATTTTTGCAGCTCTTCTTTCTGCCTCTTTCCTGCTCTCGCCAATCATCGCATCGGAAGCCAGTGCGGCCGATCACCACCGTCCGCCGGTCGTCGTCCACAAGAAGGTCGTCGTCGAGAAAAAGGTCGTCCGTCGACATCACTGGTCCAGGGGTTACCGCATGTCGGCTGCCGAGCGCGGCCGCTACGGCGAAGTCCGCGACTACCGCCGCTACCGCCTGGCACCGCCGCCGCGCGGCTATCACTGGGTGAGGGCCGATAACGACTACCTTCTCGTCGGCGTCGCCACTGGCGTGATCTCCAGCATTATTGCTGCCGGTCGGTAAATTTGGACGGATATGGAAAAAGGGGCGGCTTCTGGCCGCCTTTTTTGTTTTTGTGCTGCGGTGATGGCGGGCCATGTGCCGTGGGGCACCCCCCTCTGGTCTGCCGACCATCTCCCCCACAAGGGTGGAGATTGGCTGGGGCGCCGATTTCCCCAAACAATCAAGGTTGCAAACTGCACAAGGTCGAAGAAGTGCGGAGGTCAAGCCGCTTGTCGATCTCCACCCTTGTGGGGGAGATGGCCGGCAGGCCAGAGGGGGGTGCCCCAGGGCACACCGTTCAATGCTAATCCTGCCGCCGCGACGGCAATACCCGCTCAGCAATGATACCGAGAAGCCTCTTCGGCTTCCGCGCCTCACTCGCCGCCGCTTCCCCATAGGTCAGCGGATGCAGCCCTTCGATCGGCGGCAGGGGTTCACATTCGATGCACAGGCACCGGTAGGGTTTGATTGCCGTTGCCCTCATGCTGCCTGCCGGGTCCAGCTGACGAACGGATCGGGCAGGTTGCGCCAGCGCTCCGGCGTGAAGGCATCGCTTTCCACCAGACAGGCATCGAGTTCCCGCCTGATCCAGGCCTCATCCATTGGGTCGGCGCCGATGAAGACGATTTCCTGGCGGCGGTCGCCCCAGATGGGGTCGAGATAGGGGTTGATTGCTCGCAGGAAGGCTGCTTCCTGTGGCCATTGTTCGCGTGGGACTGCTGCCCACCAGAGGCCCATCTTGCCGGTGCGCACGATGGCGCCCGCCTGGCTGATCTCCCCGACATAATGCGGGCGGGTGGCGAGCCAGAAGAAGCCCTTGGCGCGCACGACACCCGGCCAACTCTTGTCGAGGAAGGCCTGCAGTTTGGCGGGGTGGAAGGGGCGCCTCTCGCGGTAGACGAAGGAGCGGATGCCGTATTCCTCGGTTTCCGGCACATGGTCCTTAAAACCGTGCAGTTCCTTGTACCAGAGCGGATGGGTCTCGGCCCTGTCGATATCGAAGCGGCCGGTGCCGAGCACATCCTTCAATGCCACCTTGCCGAAATCCGTCTCGATGATGCGGGCATCGGCGTTGAGGCCGGTGATGATCTTCCGGGCGGCGTCGCGCTGTTCCTCGCTTGCCGTGCCGATCTTGTTGAGGACGACGATATCGGCAAATTCGATCTGTTCGACGAGAAGATCGATGATCGTCCTGTTGTCGCCTTCGCCGGCGGTTTCGCCGCGGTCGGCGAGGAAGTCGGCGGAGGCGTAATCAGCGAGCAGGTTGGCGGCATCGACCACGGTGACCATCGTATCGAGGCGGGCGATGTCGGAGAGGCTCAGCCCATTCTCGTCACGGAATTCGAAGGTGGTGGCGACGGGCAGGGGCTCGGCAATGCCGGTGGATTCGATCAGCAGGTAATCGAAGCGGCCCTGTTCGGCGAGCTGGCGGACTTCCTTCAGAAGATCGTCGCGCAGCGTGCAGCAGATGCAGCCATTGGTCATTTCCACCAGCTGTTCCTCAGTGCGGGAGAGATTGGCGCCGCCATCGCGCACAAGTGCTGCATCGATATTCACCTCGCTCATATCGTTGACGATGACGGCGACGCGCATGCCCTCGCGATTGGAAAGAACATGATTGAGCAGCGTCGTCTTGCCTGCACCCAGGAAGCCCGAGAGCACGGTAACGGGAAGTCTCTTGTCCATCGTAATCTCCGATTATGTTATAACGTAACAATCGAGCTTGACAAAAAAAGGCGGAACGGGGGTGTCGCCGCCTTCTTTCGCCGCAACTCTCGTGGGAGGGTTGCAAGTCCGGCAGGGCGCGGAAGCGCACTGTTACTGTTCGCTGGAGCATCCTCGGGGCAAGATCGGAGTCGATCTTCTTCCAGGGTTGCGCATTTTGAGTGGCGCATGATCCTTGTCGAAAATCGTTTCCGATTTTCGGGTCATGCGCTGGCAAGGCAATTCCTCATGCTGTCGGCGATGCCGCGCATGAGGGTGAAATAGAGATCGGGGCCGGCGGGCAGGGTGGCAGCTTCGGGGTCCAGTACGCCTGATTTCGCCTTCGTGCCCTCGATTACGACATTGACGAGGCGCGGCTCGAACTGAGGTTCGGCGAAGACGCAGGTGGCGCCAAGATCGCCGACCTTTTTATGGATCTCCGAAACGCGCTCGGCCCCCGGAATGGTTTCCGGGCTGACGGTGATCGAGCCGGCGACGCGGATATGGTAGCGATGCTCGAAATATTGATAGGCATCGTGGAAGACGATGAAGGGCTTGTCTTTCACCGTTGATACTGTCGCGGCGATTTCCTTGTCGAGCGCATCGAGTTTGTCATCCAGCGCCTTGGCATTGGCCTCGTAGGTCAGTGCATTGGCGGGATCGGCGGCGACCAGCGTGGTGGTGATCTCGGCGGCCATGGCTTTGGCATTCATCGGGTCGAGCCAGAGATGGGTGTCGAAGGCGCCGTGCTCATGCTCATGGTCGCCTTCTGCCTCTTCATGAGCATGATCGTGACCGGCCTCGGCGCTTTCATGTTCGTCGCCGTCGTCATGAGCCTCGAACGCCCCGCCTTCGCGGAACGGAAGCTTCACAAGGCCCGGCGCGTCGTCGAGTCGGGCGACGATCGCGTCGGAACCCAGCGATTGCAGCGGCTTTTCGAGGAAGGCTTCGAGGCCGGGGCCGACCCAGAAGATCACCTTGGCATCCTGCAAAGCGCGGGCATTGGAAGGTTTGAGATTATAGGTATGCGGGGAGGCAGCGCCATCAACGATCAGTTCCGGCTTGCCGACGCCTTCCATGATGGCCGATACGAGCGAATGGACCGGCTTGATCGAGGTGACGACGACGGGCGCATCGGCCGCCTGAAGGGACCCGGCGAAGAGTAAGGCCGGGATTGCGAGGGTAAGGCCCATCGCCAGTTTCATCAGATTGCTCCGCTTGAATTGCAATTGTTATGTTATTACATCAATTGCGTTATGCTATAACGTGTGCAATAGCAGGACGCAACAGCACTTTCGGAAAATTTGATGCTCTCTCCCGGAAATACTCTTGCTGGTATGAAGGCCGAACCGCTGGTTTCGCTTGAGAATGTCGGCATTCGCCGCGGCGGCCGCTGGCTGGTGCGCGGTGTGGATTTCTCCGTTTCGCGCGGCGAGATCGTCACGCTGATCGGCCCGAACGGCTCCGGCAAATCGACGAGCGCCAAGACTGCGATCGGCGTCTTGAAGCCGGATGAGGGCAAGGTGACGCGTATCGCCGGCCTCAAGGTCGGCTATGTGCCGCAGAAGCTCGCTGTCGACTGGACGTTGCCGCTTTCCGTGCGCCGGTTGATGACGCTGACCGGGCCACTGCCCGAGGCCGATATCATGGCCGCGCTCGAAGCCGCCGGCATGGCGCATATGCTGGATGCGCAGGTGCAGCATCTCTCCGGCGGCGAATTCCAGCGGGCGCTGATGGCGCGCGCCATTGCCCGCAAGCCCGATCTTCTTGTTCTCGACGAGCCGGTGCAGGGTGTCGATTTTGCCGGCGAGATCGCCCTTTATGAGCTTATCAAGTCGATCCGCAATACGACCGGTTGCGGCATCCTGCTGATCTCGCACGATCTCCATGTGGTCATGGCCGAGACAGATACCGTCATCTGCCTCAACGGCCATGTCTGCTGCCGCGGCACGCCGCAGGCGGTGAGCCAGAGCCCGGAATATGTGCGCCTCTTCGGCAGCCGGGCGGCGCCGACGCTTGCCGTCTACAGCCACCATCACGACCATACGCACCTGCCCGACGGGCGCGTGCTGCATGAGGACGGTTCGGTGACGGATCATTGCTATCCCGAGGATGGGCATCACCATGATCACGGGCATGATCATGCGCATTCGCACGATCACGCAGACGCTCACGCTCATGCTCACGCAGAAGGGGATCATCCCCACGGGCATGCGCATGCCGAGGCTCACGCACATACCCATTCGCAGAGCGGGGCCAAGAACGGGGAGAACCGTCATGCTTGACGATTTCTTCGTGCGCGCCATTCTCGCCGGTGTCGGCCTGGCGCTGACGACAGGGCCGCTCGGCTGCTTCATCATCTGGCGGCGCATGGCCTATTTCGGTGATACGATCGCCCATTCGGCGCTGCTCGGGGTCGCACTCTCGCTGCTCTTCGAGCTCAACCTGACGCTTGCCGTCTTCGTCGTTGCCGCTGTCGTTTCGATCCTGCTGCTCTTCCTGCAGAAGCGCCAGGCGCTCTCGGCCGATGCGCTGCTCGGCATTCTCTCGCATGCCACTCTTGCCATCGGCCTCGTCATGGTCGCCTTCATGACCTGGGTGCGCATTGATCTCATCGCCTTCCTGTTTGGCGATATTCTGGCGGTTTCGACCACTGACATCGCGCTGATCTGGGGCGGTGGTATCTTCGTGCTGGCGGCCATCGCCTGGCTGTGGCGGCCGCTGCTCGCGGCCACCGTCAATCCGGAACTGGCGGAGGCCGAAGGCCTGCAGCCGGAGCGGGCGCGGTTGTTCTTCATGCTGTTGATGGCCGTCGTCATCGCCATTGCCATGAAGATCGTCGGCATCATGCTGATCACCTCGCTCTTGATCATTCCGGCGGCGACGGCGCGGCGCTTTTCCTCGACGCCGGAACTGATGGCGGTGCTTGCTTCGCTGATCGGCGCGGTCGCCGTCGTCGGCGGGCTCTTCGGCTCGCTGACCTATGACACGCCGTCCGGCCCGTCGATCGTGGTCGCGGCCCTCATTCTCTTCATTCTGAGCCTGCTTCCCGCCTGGCGCGGGCGCAGGGACCTGCAAGGACAAGGCTCATGAACGCACCTCAGCTCACCCGCAACCAGTCACTCGTCTTCGACGTGCTCGAAAAGGCCGAGGGGCCGCTCAGCGCCTATACGATCCTCGACAAGCTGCGCGACCAGGGTTTTCGTGCGCCGCTGCAGGTCTACCGCGCGCTGGAAAAGCTGCTCGAATATGGTGTCGTGCACCGGCTCGAAAGCATCAATTCCTTCGTCGCCTGCGCTCATCCGGGCGAAGACTGCCACAGCCACGGTATCGTCGCCTTCGCGATCTGCGAAAGCTGCGGCCAGGTGATCGAATTCCACGACCATGAGGTGGATCACCGGCTGATGGGCTGGGTGCGAAGCCAGAAATTCAAGCCGGCGAAGACGACGATCGAAATCCGCGGCACCTGCGAGGCTTGTGCTGCGTGATCCGTCCTAGAGCATTTCCGTTTTTTCTTCGAAACACGGAAATGCTCTATCTCCTTGTTTTCACGCAATTCCGGACGCAAAACCGCTAAAACACTTTTGCTGGAATTGCTCTAGAGGTTCGCGGGGGCCAGAGATGCGAGATGCAGCAGGTCCTCGTTCTCCTCAGGCACGTTCTCGGCAAGACGGGCGGCGGCGATCACCGGCAGCCAGGCAAAAACCTCGTCCGGGCTCAATTCGGCCGCCTTCGCATAGGTGACGACATAGGCTTCGGCCATTGCCGGAAGTGCGCGGCGCATCAGGAGATAGGTGCGGCAGACGTCGGCGGCCGGATTGCCGCTGCAGGCGTCCAGCCAGTCGACGATCATGGCGTCGCTGCCGGAGCCCATGATATTCCAAGGATGGAAGTCACCGTGGCAGACATTGTCGCCATCCGGCAGCGCGGCAAGTGTCAGAAGCAGCCGGTCGCGCAGGTCTGGTGTCATGACTTCGGCGCTCTCGATATTGGCCGACAGTCTTGTCTTCAACGAGGGGAGGCCGGTGCCGGGCTCGCGGTGCAGGCGCTGGTGGAGTGCTGCCATCTCCTTGATAGCTGACAGTGGCGGCTCCGGCGTCATCTCATCGGCAAGGCTCGTGCCGGTCACGCGATCCATCAGCAGACCCCAGCGACCGTGATAATCGCCGACGACGTGGACCCTGGGCGCAGGCAGCGAAAGCTTTTCCGCGATCGCCAGATTGGCGGCCTCGCGGAAGGCCGGGGCTTTCGGGCGGCCGGGCCTGTAGAGTTTCAGCGCCAGCGTGCCATGCTCAAAGACTTCTGCTTCCTTGCCGGCGCCGAGCAGACGGCCGATTTCGCTCATGTCGGACTCCCCGTTCATTGCGTGTCTTCCAGAGCGATGTGGTGCTGATCCTTGCGGCGGGAAGGGAGGCCAAGAGCATTGATTGTTGCGGCTGTGGAGACACTGTGTCTGTGCCGGCGGGCTTTATCCGGCGCGCCAGGCGTGGATGATGGCCGCGAAATAGGGCCATGCTGATATCCATGGCCTGTCATTGGGGGTGTTATGACGATCAACAATAAACGCTCAGAAGCAGTCGCCTGCTGCGGTGAGGAAATCCTGTCGCGCGAGCTGCTGCTCAGCGGCACTTTTGCTGACCTGATTGCCGGGGAGGCGCCGACGCTCAGGCTTTTGAGCGAGGAGGAACGGCAGGCATCGCTCGCATCGATGCTTGCTGCGCGTCCGGATGGCGATGTCTGGATTTTCGCCTATGGCTCGCTGATCTGGAATCCGATCATTCTGAGCGTCGAAAGCCGGAAAGCCCGCATCGAGGGCTGGCGCCGGTCCTTCTGCCTTGCCACCGTATCCGGGCGCGGGTCGCCCGAAAATCCGGGCCTTGTGCTCGGGCTGGATGCGGGCGGTGCCTGCGACGGCGTGGCTTTGCGTCTGGAAGAAGACGATGTCGTGCACGAACTCGAGCTGCTATGGCGGCGGGAGATGGTGGCCGAGGCCTATATTCCGCGCTGGGTCGATCTGCTTGACGAAGAGGGCGCCCGTTTTGGAAGCGGCATCGCTTTCACCATGAACCCGCAGGCAAACACCTATGCCGGCGGACTTTCCAGGGAAGCGACCGTTCAGCGGCTTGCCACGGCCGCAGGCAGCATCGGCAGCTCGGCCGACTATCTGTTCCGCACGCGTGACGGGCTGCGGGCGCTCGATATGTGGGACGAGCTTCTGGAAGAGCTCGCCGTCGAGGTGGAAGAGGCGCAACGCAGGCTGCAACCATTGCCTGACGAGGAATTTCGTTCCGACGCTGCGCCGAAGACCCCGCTGGGATAGCGGAGCCTTCGATACTGTTTTGCCGATCAGCCGGCGGCGCGTTCGGCGGGCGGACGGCGCCGCAGGCTCGCGGTCTGGATCGCCGGGGTCTTATAATTGGCTTCCAGCGGGCCGGTTTCGGTGCCCGGTGGTACGATGGCGTCGATGGCATCGAGGATTTCGTCGCTCAGACGCACTTGCGCGCCGGCCAGGAGATCATCGAGCTGTTCCATGGTGCGCGGCCCGAGGATCGCCGACGTGACACCCGGATGGGCGATGACGAAGGCAATCGCCATGTGGGTGAGCGAGATGCCGGCACCTTCAGCGAGCGGAATGAGCTGCTCGACGGCATCGAGGCTGTTCTCGTTCGACATCTGCTTGGGGAAATAGGCAACGCGGCTGCTGTCGGGTTGGGCCGCACCCCGGCGGTAACGGCCGGTCAGCATGCCCATGGCGAGCGGGCTCCAGACGAGCGCACCCATGCCATAGCGTTCGAGCGCCGGCAGGACTTCGCGCTCGATGCCGCGATGCAGGATGGAGTAGGGCGGCTGCTCAGTGCGGAAGCGAGCCAGCCCGCGCTTTTCCGCGACCCATTGCGCCTCGATGATCTCGGAGGCGGGGAAGGTGGAGGAGCCGATGGCGCGGATCTTGCCTGCGCGCATCAGGTCGGTCAGCGCCGAGAGCGTTTCCTCGACATCGGTGTCGGGGGCAGGGCGGTGCATCTGGAAGAGGTCGATATAATCGGTCTGCAGGCGGCGCAGCGAATCTTCGACGGCGCGGTAGATCCAGCGGCGCGAGCTGCCCTGCTGGTTCGGGTCCTGGCCCATCGGGATGAAGCATTTGGTGGCGACCACGACATTGTCGCGCCGGCCCTTCAGCGCCTTGCCGACGATCTCCTCGGATTCGCCGTGGCTGTACATGTCGGCGGTATCGATGAAGTTGATGCCGGTATCGAGCGCCTTGTGGATGATGCGGATGGAATCGTCATGATCGGCATTGCCGATGGCGCCGAACATCATGGCGCCAAGACAATAGGGGCTGACCTTGATGCCGGTGCGGCCAAGGGGACGGTATTGCATCTTCGTTTCCTTCGAATCTTGGACTGCTCGCGGGAGCAGGTGAATCTTGAGCTGCCCGTCAGGCAGGCTTTGCGGCTGGCAAAGTCCTGGCAAACAGGGTATAAGGGCGCATCCGGAACGCGGTTCCGTTTATACGGAACAATGTTCCGTTTTGCAAGAGGTGTTGATGTGACTGACGGGACGGACAGTCCGGACGAGGCGCGTGAGGCTGATGGCGGCCATGAAAGGCCTGTAAGAGCGGATGCGCGGCGCAACCTGGATTCGCTGCTGAAAGCCGCCTTGGATGTATTTGCCACCTCCGGCGTGGATGCTCCGGTGCGCGAGATCGCCGACAAGGCAGGGGTGGGCGTCGGCACGCTCTACCGCCATTTTCCGCAGCGTTCGGATCTCATCAAGGCGGTCGTGCGCAACGAAATGGATGCCTGCGCCGATGCCGCCGTGACGCTTGCCGCCGAACACGAGCCGGGAGAGGCGTTGTCACGCTGGATGCTGCGCTTTACGGATTTCATCATGGCCAAGCGCGGCCTTGCCGCGGCACTCCATTCCGGCGACCCGGCCTATCAGGCGCTGCCGGCCTATTTCGACGAGCGCATGATCCCGGCTTTGCAGGGCCTGCTGGATGGGGCCGTTGCCGCCGGAGCAGCACGCGGCGATATCGAGGCGAGCGAACTCCTGCGCGCCGGCGCGCAGCTTTCCAATCTCGGGCAGGGGGATGATCCGGCGGCGACGCGGCGGATGATTGCGCTTCTTGTGGATGGGATGCGTTATGGGGCTGAGGTGAAAGGATGATGTTGCGAGCCGTTGCTAAAATGAACTGCCACGTCGCCAGCCGGCTCTAATGGACATGATTTCGATGACGACAAACAAGGTAGCGGCTGTATCGGGGTTGCATAATGACCGATGGTATATCCATCGCATTATAGCCGCATGCATCCTTGCAGTAACATTCGGAGCTTATCTTCGCATCCTTGATTTTTGGTCCCTAAGCGGAGGTGTTTTCAGTCAACAGTTGCGAGATTTGTTCCACTTTCCAGGTTTTCTTCTGCTGTTTTTGCCTGCCATTTTTTCTGTTCTTATCTGGTTCATCAGTGCGATTATTGCATTGTTTCGACTGCATTTTCGTCTGGTCGCAAGCAATATCGCTGCCATTGCGCTTCTTTACGGCTGCCTGTCAGCAATCCTGATCGTGCCGATTTTCGATCCGTGGTTCTGGTATGTGCTCATCAACAAGTCGCGATTTGAAGCGGTCGTCATTGCAAACAGCCCTGCTGAAGGCGGACCAAGGTTTGCGATCGTTGAAGAGTGGGACGTGTCACAAGGTATCAGTGGCGAAAGCTTCAATCACCTCGTCACTTTGATTTATGATGAACACGCCACTGCGGACGTTGCCTCATCTGATTTGGATCAAAAGCACCTTTATGGCCATTTCTACAGGCGAGACAGCTACTAACGACGGACAGTCATTTCGTCAGACCGTTAGGTTCCGGCCGCCTTCTCCTTCGGTTTCAGCAGAATGATCAACAGCAGCCCGGCAATGATCAGCGCAGCACCCTCGAGGTGATAGCGCTGCAGCCGTTCGCCCAGGATCAGATAGGCGAGCACGGCGATGAAGATCGTCTGGACGTAGAGGAGTACGCCGGCGCG
Source organism: Rhizobium viscosum (assembly GCF_014873945.1). Classification (NCBI taxonomy): domain Bacteria; kingdom Pseudomonadati; phylum Pseudomonadota; class Alphaproteobacteria; order Hyphomicrobiales; family Rhizobiaceae; genus Rhizobium; species Rhizobium viscosum. The sequence goes on from NZ_JADBEC010000001.1 coordinate 3,614,046, forward strand.
GGCGGCACCCAGTGCCTCGATACTCCGGTTGAAGAGATAATACATGAGCGCGCCGCCGGGGATTGCGACATAGGCAAGCGCGATGAGACCGCTCGTATTCAGCGTCGTGCGTTCGTCGGCGGTGAGCTCGTAAAGGTAGAAGGGCAGGGCTGTCAGCGCCGCAGCGCCGAGCAGCAGGACGAGCAGGGCAAGGCGGTTCAGGTCGAATTTCGCGCGCCGCAGCAGCACCGTATACAGGCTGAAGCAGAAGGCGCCGGCGACGATCCAGAGTTCGCCGGGATTGAAGTCGAGGCGCAGCAGCGCATCGGGGCTGCCCTTGACGATGATGAGGAGGATGCCGAGGAAGGCAAGGATGGAGCCGACCACCTGCCAGGTTCCCATCGGCTCTGACAGCATCAGGCGGGCAAGGATCATGGTGATGATCGGGATCAGTGCGATGATAATGCCGGCGGTGGTGGCATCGGCATGTTCGAGGCCGACGAAGATCATGCCCTGGCAGATGGCAAGCCCCATGCCGCCGATGAAAAGCAATTCCAGGCCGCGCGCCCGCACCAGCGCGAGCATCTCTGAAAAATGGCGTTGGACGATCGGCAGCAGGATCGCAAAGGCGATCAGCACGCGCCAGAAGCAGAGCGCCCAGGGCGGCATTTCGGTGGAGACCCATTTGGCGGCGATATAGACGCCGGCTGAGAGGAGCCAGCAGAGAACGCCCACGGAATAGGCGCCTGCAAGCGAGCCGCCCGCCGCCCGTTCCGTCCCGACACTATCACCATGGACTGCCAAGACATGTATCGCCATCGGCTAGTTATGCCACAGTTTCCAGGCGCCGCACAGGTGAAGGCGCTGTCGGCAATAAGCGGTAGGAAGCGGGCTTATCCCTCCACGCCGAAGATGATCGCAAGTGCGCGGTTCTCATCGATGCCGTGCAGGCGGGCGAGATCTTCGACGGATTGATGCGCCTCTATGCCCTGTTGCCTGAGCCTGGCCAGGAACTCGGCCTGTGACTGGCCGGTGACATCGGCAAGGGCCGAGGGCGGCGCATAGACAAGCGCCTGTTCGATCGGCCGCTCCAGCTGCTGCCTGGTGATCTGCCCCCAGCTGAAGACGGAAGCGGCGAGCACGGCCGCGAAAACCGCAATTACGATTGCGCGCGGCTTGCGGTCGTCGCCGAAATCGCCGTTAAGGTCTCTGCATCGCGGCCATAGATGTCGTCGAAATAGTGGATGACGCCATCATCCGTCGGCCATGCGGTGAAATAGGAGACGTAGACCGGCACTTCCTCCGGAACCGGCATGTCCTTCTTTGCACCGTCCGCGATCTGCTGGTCGACGAACTCGACTGAGGTCTTCAGGACAGCGGCAGCCATCGCCTTCGGGTTTTCCAGACGCACGCAGCCATGGCTGAACATGCGGTCCTGCGAGGCGAATTTACCGCGTGCCGGGGTGTCGTGCATGTAGATGTCGTGGGAATTCGGGAAGAGGATCTTCAGCTGGCCGAGCGCATTGTCGGCGCCGGGCGGCTGGACGACACCGATATTTTCGAGCGGCTGCGACCAGTCGACCTTGGCGGACGGCATCGTCTTACCCTTGACCGAGACGACATAGCCTTCCTTGTCCAGGTAGGCAGGATCGCGCTTCAGATGCGGCAGCATTTCGTTGCGGATGATCGATTGCGGCACGCCCCAGTCGGGGTTGAATTCCACCGTCTTGATCGAGGCGTCGAAGAAATTCGTCTGGTGGTCCTGCTGGCCGATCACGGCCTTCATCGACAGCGTCAGGGTGCTGTTTTCATAGTAGTAGGCCATGTAGGCCGGCTGGTTGATGAACACATAGCGCTCGGGGAATTCCTGCGGCAGCCAGCGCATTTCCTCCATGGCCACGATCACCTTGTTGATATTGGCGGCGCTATCGCCGCCCTGGCCTGACGTGCGCAGGTAGTGCAGTTCGGCGGCGAGCTGGGCGAATTTCGGATTGCTCGGCAGCAGGCGATCGAAGACCACCATCAGATCAGGCGTGGCCGAGAGCTGGGCGATCGTCGCCTTCAGATCGACCGGCTTGCGCTTGAAGTCATAGTAGTTCGACAGCTTGTTGGGATCGATGCGGCCCCGAAAATTGTCCTGAAGGAACATCAGCATCTTGGCTGAGAGAGAGACTTCGAACTCGGCCAGTGCTCTCGCGCGGTCCGATCCTTGAGGAGGAGCAACGGCATAATCGCCGGCATTCAATCCCCAGTCGTCAGCCTGTTTCAGAAGGCTGAGCGCCTGCGCGGCCTTGGGGGTCGGTCCCTTGCCATCGACCCAGATGAGCTTTGCCTTCGGCTGGGCGTAATAGGCCTCGACCGCCTCGGCGATGTCGTTGTTCATCAGAATCTGGAGGTTGTCCATTTCGTTCAGCACCTTGGCCTGATTGCCGCTGGCTGAATCAAAGAGCGCCGACAGCGACGCGCCCGTATCCTGTCGGACGATATGGGCGGGGCGGCGTGCCGGAACCGTATAGGCGGGCTTCTGGCTGGTCTGCGTGAGGGGCGGCGCGGGCAGCGGCTCGGCGCGCACGGCAATTGCACTCCCCGAGAGCACCAGCAGGCCGGCGAGCGGTGCGATCCAGCGGGAAGATGTTCTCAGTGGCATTCTGATGTCCTCGAAACCTGATAAAAAGACCGTCGCGGCGCGCGTCCAGTCCGTATGGGTGCAGCCCGACTAGAACCCCAACATTCGGGCAGAAGATGGGCATTGAGCGTTTCTGGCAAGCTCATAGAGGACAGAAGCTGTTGGAACGAAATCACTTTTTCGACAGCACAAAGCTTTCCAGTGCTGTCATTTCGATGGCCGCGGGATCGGGGTAGGCCCGATCCCACAGCCGCGACCGAGAGAGCACCGGCTACCGCCAGTTCCGGCGGCGCTCGAGTTCGGCCTCGGAGGGTTGATCGGAGACGAAGGAGCCCGTCCGGACTTCGCCGTCCCGCTCATAGGTCGCGATGATGATGCCAGTGCCCGATACCGCCGATCTCGTGAGCGTGAGGGCGCCAGGCGTCGCGCCGCCCTCGAACAGCCGTTTGCCTTTGCCCAGGATCAGCGGGAAAGTCAGCACGGTCATTTCATCGATCAGTTCGTTGGCAAGCAGGGTCTGGATGAGATTGCCCGATCCCTGGATGAGCAGGTCGGGTCCGTTTTCCTGTTTGATCTTGCGGAGCGACGCGACGATGTCGGATCCCAGCGATTGCGAATTCTGCCAGCCGAGGCTTTCAGGCCGGTGCGTCGCGACATATTTTGTGGCGGGATTGAAGGCCCTGGCGATATCATCGTCCTGATAGGGCCAGTGGGCGGCGAAGATGTCGTAGGTCTTGCGGCCGAGCAGCAGCGCAAAGGGCTTTGCGAAGAGCTCGCCGATCACTGATCCCATCGTCTCGTCAGCGTAGGGGAATACCCAGCCACCGAACTTGAAACCGTTGACGGGGTCCTCGTCAGGGCCGCCGGGTGCCTGCATGACGCCGTCGAGGCTAACGAATGTGGAAACGATGATCTTTCTCATGGGTATCTCTCCTCTTGGTGATCCGCGCGATCAGGGCCGGATCTCGGCCTGAGGACGAAGCAAGCGACAGCATGCCGACAAATCCCGCCGAAATTTATGGGAGACTTGCCGGCCGGCACGTGCGAATTTCGCCGGGCAAGAGTAGGGGTAGATGCTTGGGCGGCGAGGCCTGCCTCCCGTGCAGAATGCGAGGGTGAGGGTGAACATGCCTGATGTGACACGACATCTCATCGACAGAGGTGACGGGGCAAGTGTGGAGCTTTTTCAGGCTCAGCCCGAGAGCGAAACGCCTGCAGGCGCAATCCTGTTCGTCCACGGCAATCAGGGCGGCCGTCTCATCGGCGCGAAAGAGGCTGTCGATACGGGCACGCTGCTTCGGTTCTGCTCCCGTTTGAATATTACCGCGGCGGCGGTGTCGCAGCCGGGCTTCGGGGCTTCCGATGGACCGGCCGATTTCTGCGGCCCGGACACGCAGCGGGCGATCATGGCCGCACTCTCCTTCCTGCGGGAGCAGCCTTGCGTCGATCCTGATCGCATCGTTCTCTACGGCAACAGCCGGGGAGCGATTGCCTCGGCTATGGTCGCAGCCCAGGTTCCCGATCTCAGGGCCGTCATTCTGCGCAGCGGGGTCTACGATCTCGAGGCCGTCTATGAGGCGAGTTCAAAAGGTTTGCGGTGGGCGATCGAGCAGGAAGCCGGCCTGTCGAGCGACGCCTTCCTGGCCCGATCGGCTCTGCATCACGTATCGAAAATCCGGGCGGAAACCCTGTTGCTGCACGGGAGGCTCGATGAGCGTGCTCCCGTCGCCCAGGCCGAACGGTTCTCGGATGCGTTGTCCGACGCCGGGGTGCCGGTCATGCTCCATGTCTTCGAATGCGGGCACGACATTCCCCGGGAATATGCGCAGGTGGCGCAGCGCTCCTTCCTGCAAAGAATGTTTGATCCGGTCGTGACCTATCATTGAGCCGGCAGGCAGCCGCGCTGGTCAGTTGAGGCTGCGGAGGTAGGCGCAGAACATGTCCGCCATCGCGTCTGCGAAAGCCGAAATCTCGCTCTCATCATGCGCTGCCTCGGAAAACTCCTTTCCGACGGTACTCATCGTCGTCATGATCAGGTCTCCGGCCATGGTCCGGATTGCGTCCGAGACATCGGGCAGCGCTTCCCGCATGAACTGCTCGATAATGGCATCGGCGGCGCCCCGTGCCTCCTGCGCTTCGGGGGCGTCGCGATAGAGGGGTGCGGCATCGTTCAGCGCGACGCGGACGGCGGCTTCCTCGCATTCGGAGCGGATGAAGGCCTGGACGAGGGAGCGCAACCGGTCGAGCGGTGGACGGGCCTCGTCACCAAGGACGTCGCCCAGCAGATTCGAGGTCTGCCGCCACTCGTCGCTCTGCAGCCGGAAGAGGATGGCCGCCTTGTTGGGGAAATATTGGTAGAGCGAGCCGACGCTGACGCCGGCTCTTTCGGCTACGCGAGCTGTCGTAAAACGCTGCGCGCCTTCCTGCGCTAAAACCTGAACAGCGGCTTGCAGAATGGCGTTTACGAGCTCGTTCGAGCGCGCTTGTCTCGGCGATTTTCTTGAGGGAATTCCATGGTTTGGGCGATCGATCATACAAGCGTTCCGCAAATGCGATTAGCGAATGCGACGGATTATTCGTATTTTTATTTCGAAAACCAGCCATCCGAAATGAAGGATTTCCCTGATGACCACCATGACAAGTGCACCGCTCGCGCCGCTTCTCGATCAGCTGTTTGCCGAGGCCGATAGAGCCACCAGTCCGGTCATGGCCGGGCTCTCCCGCGACGAGCGGGAACGGCTCATGTACAGCAAGACCGAATATCTCGATTTCTACGGACGCCTGAAGGATCTGTGGCTACCCGTTTCGCGCCAGACAGGGGAGCTGCTCTACATGCTGGCGCGCAGCACCAATGCCAGGACTATCGTCGAGTTCGGCACGTCCTTCGGCATTTCGACGCTCTATCTTGCCGCGGCCCTTCGCGACAATGGCGGCGGCCGGCTGATCAGCAGCGAATTCGAGGTTTCGAAGGTTGCACGGGCTCGCCAGAACCTCGTCGAAGCCGGCCTTGCCGATCTCGTCGAAATCCGCGAAGGCGATGCGCTCGAGACGTTGAGCGCTGATCTTCCAGATAGTATCGACCTGCTTCTGCTTGACGGGGCGAAGTCGCTTTATCCCGAGGTGCTGGCTCTGGTCGAAGGCCGGCTTCGGCCCGGTGCGCTCGTCATTGCCGACGACGCCGATGACTCCCCCCAATATCTCGACCACGTCCGTTCGCCAGCGAGCGGATATATGTCCACGCCTTTTGCCGAAGACATCGAGCTGTCGATGCGCGTGGCCTGACTTCGACTAGTTCCCGCACAACGCAATAACCTCAACACCGGCTGCCTGACGGCAGCCCGGCAACGGAGATCGCAGCAATGCACATATTCGTAACGGGTGCGACCGGCTGGGTCGGCACCGCCATCGTCGAGGAACTGATCCGTGCCGGTCACAAGGTCAGCGGGCTTGTCCGCTCGATCGCGAAAGCAAAGGCCATCGCGATCATCGGCGCAAAGCTCGTTCCGGGATCGCTTGATGACCTCGACCTTCTCGCCGAGACCGCGTCCAAGGCCGATGCGGTGATCCATACCGCCTTCAACCATGACTTCTCGAAATTTCTCGACAATGCGGCGCAGGACGAGCGCGCGATCCATGCGCTCGGGAACGCGCTTGCCGGATCGGATCGCCCGCTCATCGTCACATCGGGCCTGCTGGGCTTTCCGCGGGGTGCCACGGAAGCGGACCTGCCGAACCCCGCATCGCCTCGCAAATCGGAAGCCGCTGCCCGCTCGCTTGCCGGGCAGGGGATCCGTGCGGCGACGATGCGGCTTGCCCCGAGCGTGCACGGCATTGGTGATTACGGTTTTGTACCGATCCTGGCGCGCATCGCCCGCGAGACCGGCGTATCCGCCTATCCTGACGATGGAATGAACTGCTGGTCGGGCGTGCACCGGCTGGATGCGGCCCGCCTCTATCGCCTGGCGCTCGAAAGCGGCGTGACCGAAGCTGCCTACCATGCTGTGGCTGACGAGGCGGTACCGTTCCGAGAGATCGCCGAGGTGATCGGACACCAGCTCGGCCTTCCGGTGGAGTCTCGCCCCCGCGAACATTTCGGCTGGTTCGCCACCATGGCGGCAACGAATATGGCGGCCTCCAGCGCCCATACGCGCTGGCTGCTCGGCTGGCAGCCGACCTGCCGGGGCCTGCTCGACGATCTCGACCAGCCTGGCTACTACGCGCGTTAGAACATTTCCGTTTTTCTTCGAAACACGGAAATGTTCTATCTCTTTGTTTTCACGCAATTCCGGACACAAAACCGCTACGCACTTTTGTTGGAATTGCTTTAGGCTCGTCGGAAGCGTTCAATGCCCGCCCATCGGCTGTCCCTCAGGCTGGTTGAGCGGGCGTCTTACGTAAAGCGATGCCACCACAGCCGCCAGCGAAATCAGCGCGCCGACGAAGAAGGCGGATTGCATGCCGCCGACGGTTGCCGTTGCGGTATCCGCTTCCCCTTGAGTCAGGATGCCAGCGCGCCAGGTCATGATGGCGACATAGAGCGTGGTGCCGGCGGCGCCGGCGACCTGCTGGGTGGTGCCGATGATGGCGCTGCCGTGGGAATAGAGTTTCGGCGGCAGGGAGCCGAGGCTGACGGTGAAGAGGGGCGTGAACATCAGGGCAAGGCCGATGCTCATGACGATGTGCAAGCCGAGCACAATCCAGATCGGGGTCGTGACGGTGAGGAAGGTCAGGCCCCACATGACGGAGCTGAACAGGAGTGCGCCGGGAATGACCAGGCGGGCAGGGCCGTAGCGGTCGAACAGCCTGCCGACGAAGGGGGCACAGAGGCCCATGATCAGGCCGCCGGGCAGAAGCAGCAAGCCGGCCGTCAGGGTCGTCTGACCTAGTACGGACAGGAGGTAGATCGGTATGAGGATGAAGACACCGAACATCGACATCATCAGGATCGCCATCATGCCGGCGGCGATCGTGAAAGTCTTCGTCTGCAGGGTGCGCAGGTCGAGAAGCGCCCTTTCGTGCTTCTGGAGATAGAGCTGCCGCCAGATGAAGATGGCGATGACGGCGGCACCGGCAACAAGCATGAGGCGGGGATCGAGCGGCGTCGCGCCTGCCTCGGGCGCACCGAGCTCGCTGATGCCGAAGACGAAACTGCCGAAGCCGATGGCCGAGAGTACGACCGAGATAACATCGAGCGGCGCCTTCGACGGCACGGTGACGTTCTCGATTTTCGAAGCACCCATCGCAAGGGCAGCAAGCGCAATCGGTAGCACCAGCAGGAAGAGCCAGCGCCAGTCGAGCGAGGAGAGGATGAGGCCCGAAATCGTCGGACCGATGGCCGGCGCCACGGATATGACGATCGAGATATTGCCCATCGTCTTGCCGCGTGAATGTGGCGGCACGAGGTTCATGATCGTGGTCATCAGCAGCGGCATCATGATCGCCGTGCCCGAGGCCTGGACGATGCGGCCGACGACCAGCATGGGGAAGCCGGGGGCAAGGGCCGAAACAAGCGTGCCGGCAGAGAAGAGCGACATAGCGAGGATGAAGACCGGCCGCGTGTTCAGCCGCTGCAGGAGATAGCCTGTTACGGGGATGACGGTGGCCATCGTCAGCATAAAGGCCGAGGTCAGCCATTGGGCGGAGCTTGCGGGGATATTCAGGTCGGCCATCAGGTGCGGGATCGCCACACCCATGATGGTTTCGTTGAGGATGACCACGAAGGCGGAGACGAGCAGCAGGCCGATGACCAGCCTGTTGCGGGCGCTATGGTCTTCGACCGGCAATTCGGCCTGTTCTTCGGTCTCTGAAAGCAAAGGTTCACTGGTCATGGCGTTCCTGTATCCATAGCTGAAAGAAGGAGTTCTGCCTTAAGACGAAAGTGCCGGGCTGATTGCGACACCGGATATGCGTAATTCCTATGTCTTTATGCCGTCGCTGGGATGCAAGGCGATTTTTAGCGGAATCTAACCAAGTCTCGTTTCGATAGGTATGCCATAGGGGCGTCCGGGCCTGACTGCCAACAGCATTCACGGCACAGTGCAAGCCGACGCAATCGGCATCACCGCAGCGCCGGCAGGTTCCATTCTTCCAGCGAAAAGGCTGCGGCCGGCAAACGCATCTCGGAGAGATCGACCGGGCGGCGGCGGAATGATGTGGCGGTGTAGGGGAAGGCCAAATTCATGCCGCTGATATCAAGCTTGAGCGGCAGGCCGTCAGGTGTGAGGCACTGCCTGTTTCCGGCGTCCTGAACTCCCGGCATCAGATCGAACCATTCGCAGGTCTCGCCGAGGATTGTTTCGCTTTTGTCGAGCGAAGTCCTTCCGGTTGCCTCATCGAATTTCAACGACGATGAGCCGTCGTCTGCCGGACGTGCGGCCGTGAGCCTGCGATGGTTGTTTACCTGTTGATAGGAGATGCCCTGATCTTCGCGCTTGTTCCAGATCTTGATGCTGACGGAGCCGTCGCGATGCCGCTGTTCCCGATAGTGCCAGGGATAATGTCGCAACAAGCGGATCGTCGAGCCGCCAGTGCTCTCCAGAGTGATGTCAAAATCGGGTTCGGAGGGATCGGCATCGTTGCTTCGGATCGGTCTGAGCCAGTATTCCTGGGTGAGGATTTCTAGTGGCGGATGGACCTCCGCAGGAGCGACGGTGCGGCGGTCGAGGCTGACGAGGCGGGTATGGTAGATCGGCACGTCGTTCGGGGTCAGCAGCTTTGTTTCGATGACGATGCCGTCCTCGGTGGCACAGTTCTGCTCGCGCGAAATGAACGTCCCTGATGAGGGCGGCTTACTTACCGTTTCGCTCCATGTGCAGCCTTCGCCGGCAATGGACGAGACCTCCGCGAGTGGCTGCGGCGCATCCGTTTTCGCGATGTCCGGTTTGCGGGCGCGAAGAAGAAGCTCCAGATATGTAATTTCACCATCCGCCTGCCTGCTCCAGCGCAGAACGGGCCTGGCCTCATCCGGTCCGAAGCCAATGCTGGTCCGGCCGCCGCGCAGCGTCTCGCTCAGAAACATGCCGTCGTGATGGATGATGGTGACAGTCGGGTCGACCGGCTTGCCATCCTTGTCCAGCGCCTGCATCACGGCGATGTAGTCCGGCTGGAGCGGGGAGGCATCGAGCGTCGACTGCGCAAACGCGGCCTGCGTAAAGGCCATGCAGACGATTGCCCCTGTTATTGCTGCTGTCTTCATTGCCTCTCGGGTCTTCGAGCCTGCGCGCGTCATCGCGCCGCCGCCAGCAGATGACGGTTTTGTCGAGAAAATCAATGCAGCCTATGCCTTTTGCCTCAATGGACGCCCTTCAATGGACAATCGTTAGCGCCGCGATACCCGCTTCGTCGGCGGCGCGCAGAAATGCTTCCCGGAACTGTTCCGGGGCAACGTCTCCACAGATGGCGTCGATGCAGGCTTTGACGGCGATCATATATTCCTCGCCATCATCGAAAGGCCAATCCCGGATCAGCAGGTATGCGGCATCGCCGAGCGTCCGCACGACGGTGTGCGTCTCCCGACCGCGCAAAACCAGCCCGACCGGCGCGAATGCCGATGACGTGTTCCAGTTCATTGTCCTCGACCCCTCAAGGCACGGAGATTGAGACCCTCAAACACACTATACGCGTGAATTATGAAATTCGGAATTGCGGAATGCGTGAATGTTGAGCGCGTGACTTATTTGCCGCGGGCAAAAGAAAGGGCGCTCTACGACCTCATGTCGGAGCGCCCTGTGGCTGCATCGGCGTCAGTTGCGGCGGAGGCCGATGGCAGGCCAGTTTAGAAGACCGTATTTGGAACGAAATGGCAACGCCCGGTGCCGGACTGCGCCCGCATGCGGCCTGCAATCCACAGGGTTTCCACAGCTTATCCACAGGTTCGGACCAATCTCCTCCAACGCTTTCAACGACATATGCCCGAAAGCGATCGGCCTGCTCCAGATGGGTGATGTGACCGCCAGACGACACCGGGAATATCTTCCGGGCAAACTGTCCGAAAGGCCACAATGGCAGGCTATGGTGGCCCTCCCTCCTGGAGCGCTGGGCGGCGGACGCTCGGAGGTGGGAGGCGGCAGGCGTGCATGAGGGCCTGCCGCCTTCACCGCCCAGATCCTGCGCCTTCGCGAACAAAAAGGACCCGCTCACTTGGGAGCGGGCCTCAGGGGTGCCCGGAGTCGGACGGGCATCGGCAAAAAACGGTCGATCAGATATAGGCCGCGGCATAGACACTCCAGCTGTCCGGCATCTTCGACACCGCAAAGGTGCTTTCGGTTGCAGGACGGGCGTGCTGACGGGCGGCAGCGTCGAGCAGGGCCGCAAAGGATGCCAGGCTGATCTTGTCGGCGCGAAGCATCTGGCGGATCATCGGATCTCTCAGCATTTCCGATGGTGTCATCTCGTGCATGGTTATCCTCCAGTGACTGGTTTCCGACGCTCAGAGCATCTTAAGTCTGCATTGCTATGAATGCATGTCCTGGCGGTGGCGAAAAGACGGCAAACGAAGTTCATTCGGGCTAGCTCCAATGTGCGATTGGCCCGCGATTTTATCGGATGCTACCGTAGCGGCCGAGAGGTGAACCGTAGGGGAGGACGGGCGCATGGAAGCCAGCCAGGAGGAAGCCAGGCAGGGGGAGGCAAGACATGGAGAGGCAAGACATGGGGCAGCAAGAATGTTCGACGAGATCGTGATGGGACTGGCCGCGCTCGAGGCCGAGATCACCGAGATCAACGCCCGACCCCTGCCTTTCCTGGATTTGCAATATGCTGAGGCCGAACTGAAGGCCCGGCCCGCCAAGGTTCGCAAGCGCTTCGACAGGGTCAGAGCCACGAGACTGAGAGCGTGACATCAGGCTTTGGCAACGCAATTTTGACCATGAACGCACTTTTCTGACGTTCATTCACTTTTTGCCGATTGCATGTCGATGAGAAAGCCGCTCTTGTTGCTATCCGTATTCCCTAATTTAGAGATCCCCTGACCACTATGAACCGCTACGACATCGAGCGCCGGAACGACGACGATTGGACTGTCATCGACCGGCTGACGGGCGCGCCTGTGCCGCATCTGCCGGAGAAACTCGGAAGCAGGCTGGAAGCCCAGGCGCTTGCCGATTTTCGCAACCGTCTGGCCATCCCGCAACAGGAGCGCATTCGCTCCCGCCTCGATACGCTGCGGCTCGCCTGGCAGGTGCTGACGGGCAAGCGCACGCGTTAGAGCGTGTCGCCACCTGCCACAAAGAGGCCCGCCGAAGCGGGCCAAATTATTGGGAAATAACAGGCCGGATCGCACGACGCGCCGTGTAGTGCATGGTTCTATCAAAGGAAGTGCGCCGTACGGTCCGAATGCCTGACTGAGATCGAGGCAAAAAGTTCCCGTTGGCCGATGATATTTCTGCCGCTGTCACCAGCGAAGGATTTTCCGGCCGAGCAGGAACCCGGCTGCCGTCGCGACCAGGATGCCGATCGAATACCATGTCGCCAGAAACAGCGGGCTGTCATCGGGGCAGTGCCAGGCATAGATGGCGGCCGCAATGCCGCCGGCGGCAAGACCTGCCACCGCACCTGCCGTGCCCGGATTTTCCGGTGCGCCCTGGCGGACCGAATAGAGGATGGCGGCAAGCGGCGCGATGGAAAGGGTCGGCACGAAGAACAGGCAGAAGGCGGAGAAACGGCCCTCCATGCTGCTTGCCCAGTCTGCCTTCGGCACCACGAAGAGCTCGGTCGCAATACCGGCGATCAGGACCACCAGCGGCAGGATGAGTGTCAGGGCGGCAGAGCGTAGCGAGACGCCCGGTTTGCCGATCCGGAAGGCGAGGCGGGTGGCTGTCACGGCGATCAGCAGGGTGGTGCCGAGCTTGAAGAGGACGCGCGGCGTCTCGATCATCTCAGCCATGTTTTTTCGGATGCCGATGGTGGAGATGAGAAGTGCGGCTGAAATCACCACGCCGATGGCAAGCGCGATCATGAAGACGCGGCCGAAGCGGATGCGGACGCGCGCATCCTTTGCAAGCATGTTGATCAGGTCATCCGTTTTCACGCGTGTTGCTCCGATAGAGGGCAGCCAATCCTTTGAGCGCCCTGTGCAGCGCCACTCGCACGGCGCCTTCCGTCATCTGTAGCCGCTCGGCCGTTTCGCGGATGCCGGCGCCGCCGAGCGAGATGGATCGCACGATTTCGCGCTGCGGGTCGCGCAGGCCTTCCAGCATGCGGTCGACATCGATGCGGTCGGCGCCATCCTCCTGGTGGTCGGCTTCGAGCGTCTCCATCACATCCTCGATCGGCACCGAGACATGGCGGCCACGGCGGCGCAGGCTGTCGATCAGCTTGTTGCGCACGATTGTCGAGAGCCACGGACCGATGGGTCGGGAAACATCCCAGGTCCCGCGCTTCAGGTGCACTGCCAGCAGAACTTCCTGCACCACGTCTTCCACCTCGCTCGGCGGGGCACCGAACTGGTCGCAGCGCCTGCGCGCAATCGAACGCAGATAGGGTGTCACGGCCTTCAGGAGGCGGTCATAGGCCGTTGCGTCGCCGGCGATTGCCGCGCGCATCCAGGCCGCCCATTCCTCTTCACGGGCCGAATATTTCATCCGCTACTCACCTTTACGCACGGAGCCACGTGTTTGTTACCGTCATCCTGAAAATTTTGATGACGCGGCACGTGAGGCAGAGCCGGCGTCGGCGCCTATTGAGCGCATCGGCGGGCAAACGGCAAGAGTAGTGCGGCAACAAAGCGCAAAAGCCGCCCGGCGCGATGAGGAGCCGGGCGGGTGTTCATGTCGATGATTGACGTTGAGTGTCCTAGCTTTTGGCAGTGCCTGACATCCGCGCAATCAGATGGTCGAGCGACAGGCGGCCCGGCCCGTAGCGCATGATGGCAAGCGCCATCGCCGCCCAGGTGATGTGGATGGGCCAGCCATCGGGTACGGTCAGCTCGACGATCAGGGTCATGAAGAGCAGGCCAAGCCCGGCAAAGCGGGTCGCGAGACCGAAGACGAGGAGCGTCGGGAAGATGATCTCACCGCATCCGGACAGGAAGGCCATAACGGCGGGCATCGGATAAGGGTAGGGACCACCCGGCAGGTGCAGCATGAATTCCTGGGTGAAGAGATCGATTGCGGTATCGTTCAGCTGCAGGAAGCCATCCCATTTCAGGATGCCGGAGCGCCAGAAGGGAACGGCAAGCGCCACCCGGATGACGGCCTGGACGATATCGGGCTGGGCGACGGCGCGGACAAGTCCGTCGGCCGTCACTACCAGCCTCGTCAGCGGGGAGAGAGTGCCGTTGCGAGGCTCGTTGTGGGCATTGGAGTCAAGCATATCAGACATTGGAATTCTCCAGTTCGATAGCGGAAAAAGCTCTGATATCGGAAAAGGCATGGGCTGCGATCATCTCGCCAATGGCGGCAGACAGATCGAAGGCAGGCCAGGCGTCGAGACCGGCGGCGACGGCTGCGGCAAGGCATTCGCCCGAAAGCAGCGCATTGAAGAAGGCGGCTCCGCCCGGGGGCAGGAGGCGTATTGTGACTTCGTCATTGATACGGGTGATCAACCCGTCCTCGGGGCGATTTTCGACACGGGTAACGGGATCCGTGCCGCGATTCATGGCGAAGATGGTGACGGCCGGATGAGCTGATGAAACCAGCCGCGTTGCCGGATGCGGACGAAACGTTACGCCGCCCAGTTCTTCCTGCGGCACGGCGGCGAGTGTTTCGGCCGTCAATGCAGTCGCATCGGCGGCGTGATAGGCATCCAGCCAGGCGCGCTCGATGCGCGCCACGTCCGAGAGCCAGGGCATTTCCTCAGCATATTCGTAGCGGTCGATGAAGTCGGGAAAGTCACGTCCGTATTCGAACAGCAGCCGCGAGGAGGGCGGCGTTTCGCGCACATGAAAGCGGGCCATGGCGCGGAAGAAATCCTCACCCGTGATGCGCTCGACCGCCGGGAAGATCGACGACAATGCTCCAATCAGGCTGACAGTGACATTGTTGCGATAGACATTGTATCGCTTCTCCGCCCGTTTGCCGCGCGGGCCGGTGACCAGAGCGGGAGCCGGGGCATCCGGATTGAGCAGCGTGGCGGAGAACTGCCCGGCGAAATCTGGCAGCATTGGCCGGATCGGCACGATTTCAGCCGAGCGCATGGGCAGTTCCCCGGTCATTGGCATGGCGATCCAGAATGGCCTGTGCAGCCAGCGCCTCGGCGCGCAGCACCGGCCAGTCGGGGATCTTGCTGTCCCATTCGATCAGGGTCGGGATCGGCCCGCATCTGGCGATGACGATCTCGTAGAGCTGCCAGACGGCATCGGCGACCGGGCCGTCATGGCTGTCGATCAAGAGCAGCTCGCCCTCGTCATCCTCCTGTTCGGCGTGGCCGGCGAGGTGGATCTCGCCGACCTGAGACAGCGGGAAGTCACGCAGATATTCCAGCGCCGAAAAGCCGTGATTGGTGGCGGAAACAAAGACATTATTGATGTCGAGCAACAGGCCGCAGCCGGTGCGCCGCGAAATCTCGCGGATGAAATCCGTCTCGCTCATCGAGGATTCCGCAAAGAGCACGTAGGTGGAGGGGTTTTCCAGCAGGATCTGCCGGCCGATCGCGTTCTGCATTTCCTCGACGTGGTCGCAAACATGGGCAAGCGTCGCAGCAGTATAGGGCAGCGGCAGCAGGTCGTTCAGATAGGTATCGACATGCGTCGACCAGGCGAGATGCTCTGAAATCAGCGCCGGCTCGTAACGGTCGACAAGGTCCTTGAAGCGCCTGAGGTGTTCTTTGTCGAGCGGCTGCGGGCCGCCGAGCGACATGCAGACGCCGTGCAAAGAAATCGGGTGGTCGCGTCGCACTCTTTCGAGTGCGCGATGCGGCGGGCCGCCGGCGCCCATGTAATTCTCGGCATGGATCTCGAAGAAGCCCTGAGGGCCCGATATGGCCGAGATTGCCGCAAGATGCTCCGGCTTGAAGCTGGTACCGGCCACGCCGGCAAGCTGATATGTCGGAAAGCGGAGGGTGCTTTCCGTCTCCATGGGAAGGTTGGACGCCTTGTCGACGTTTTTCATCTTCGCCTCCGCTTTCCTTGATCTTTGTCTCGTTACGGGCGGCTTAGATGTCGCGCGTCAGCGGCTTCAGCGAGCCATGACGGCCGCCTGGAATATCGAGCGAGGCGCAGGTGCCGCCCTGGACGAATTTCCACGAATTGCCCTGGAAGTCCTTCACCGAAGTTCCCTGGCAGGTCGTGCCCGGGCCGGCGGCGCAATCGTTCTGGCCCTTGAGCGCAACGCCGTAGCACTTCTCCTTGTGGGCGGCGGTCGCAGCAGCAGCTTCAGCCTTGGTCAGTGGGGCGGCGCCGGCCATCGTGGCAAGAGCTGACGTGATTGCGCCGGCAAGAAGGGCGGTGCTGATGGAAGTCTTCAACATTGGTAGTCTCCGTTGCTTGAAACGCCCCTGTTTCAGCGGGGCACGTCGGGGTATTCGCAACGGGAAAGCGGGTTGTTACAGGCGTGGTGGTAACGAAGGCGTGATGTTGTTTTGGGGCGTGCGGAGGGTGCTTCCCCGCAACGGAATCGTTTTGCCGGGCGCAAGGATGATGCTTATGCTGGCGCAATCATCCGTTCGATCCCAGTTTGCGGACAGGCTCCGATATGCCGATCAAACCTCGAAACGTGCTGTTTGTCTGCAGCCAGAACAAGCTCAGAAGCCCGACTGCCGAACAGGTGTTTTCTACACGGGAGGACATCGAGGTATCGTCGGCGGGGACAAACAACGATGCCTGCAATCCGCTCGATGCCGAACAGGTGGAGTGGGCCGACATCATCTTTGTGATGGAGAAAGCGCATCGTGGCAAAATCAACCGCAAATTCCGCAAGTCGCTGAACGGCAAGCGCATTATCTGCCTCGACATTCCCGATGACTACGAATTCATGGATCCGATGCTGGTCAGCCTATTGGAGCGCAAGGTTCCCAGATATCTGTGAGCTGGCTGTTCCGGTCGGGCATCCAGCAGTGCCGCTGCTCTACCGATCGCCGGGGATATCGAACACGAGCAGACCGGGGGCTTCGAGAGGGAGCTGTGCGACAACGTCTCCCGTGGGACTCAACACCGCCGTCGGTCCCCAGGAAATGCGTCCCTCGCGTTCCCCCGTCACGTCGGCGGAGATGAGCCACAGGCCGGTTTCCCGGCAGCGCTCGCCTCTGGTGGCGTTGTGCACGTCCCGGAATTTCTCGGCATTGGCGCGCGGCATCATGTTGTTGGCGCAGCAGACGAGGAGGGATGCGCCTGTGAGTGCGACCTTGCGGGCGGCATCGGGGAAGCCGGTGTCGTAGCAGATATTGATGCCGAAGCGCAGGCCGTCGACCGTGAAGACTGATGTCTCGGTGCCAGGCTGGAAGAAGCTTTCTCCCTTGAGCAGATGCGCCTTGCGATATCGGCCGATCAGCTTGCCGTTTTCGATGACGACGGCGGTGTTGAACAGCGCTTCGCCTTCAGCCTCGATCATGCCCATGACGATCATGGGACCGGCATCGGCGAGCCGGCTCATGACGGCGGCAAATGCCGGAGATCCGAGATCAATGGCGGCTCGTCGTGCCGTTTCGGGCTCCGTCAGGTAGCCCTGCAGAAACCTTCGGGAAAGATGAGGAGGCGGGCGCCTTCCGCTTCGGCCTGACGGATCATGTGGAGCGCGCATGTCAGAGCGGCCTCGACGTTTTCGCGGTATTCAGGAGTTTGGGCGGCAGCGATGCGGATGGTTTTCATTCAGGGTACCGGTTGCTCTCGCAATTATCCGTATCCGAACAGACGAACATGCGCCCGCCGCTATTATCCATGATCATCTCGTCGAGATAGACGCTGGTCTTGCCGCAAAGCGCGCATGACTCCGAAAACTCCTGAATCCGAAATGCGTGATCCTGGAAATCGATACTTTCCACCTGCGAGTAGGGCGGGATGGCGTAGATGCGTTTCATCGTGCCGGAGCCGAAGAGCTGCAGGGCCGGCATCCTGTGGAGGCGGGGATTGTCGAAGGTAGGGATCGGGGTTGGGGACATGAGGTAGCGGCCTTCGACCATGACGGGGTAGTCGCGGTTGATGGTGATCCGCCCGTGCCGCGTGACATCCTCGTAGAGCTTGACATGCATCAGCCCGTAATCGGCATTGGCATGCATCTTCCGCGTTTCGGTCTCCTTCGGCTCGAAACGCTGCAACGGTTCGGGGATCGGCACCTGATAGACGAGGATCTGATCCTCCCGCAGTGGCTGTTCGGGGATGCGGTGACGGGTCTGGATGATCGAGGCTTCGGAGAGATGCGTCGTGGTTCCGACTTCGGCGACCTTGGCGAAGAAGCTGCGGATGGAGACGGCGTTCGTGGTGTCGTCGGCACCCTGGTCGATGACCTTCAGCACGTCATCGGGGCCGATGATGGAGGCGGTCAGTTGCACGCCGCCCGTTCCCCAGCCGCAAGGCATCGGCATTTCCCTCGACGCAAAGGGCACCTGGTAGCCGGGAATGGCGATCGCCTTCAGGATGGAGCGGCGGACCATCCTTTTCGTCTGCTCGTCGAGATAACCGAAATTGTAAAGCTCGTTCGCGTTCATGAATGCCGGCCCTTCATCATTCCGTCACTTGTATAATTTAATAGATAAATATCTTGATAACCATTTGAATAGTATATGGATATTAAACTACCATGACAGTTGTAGGCAATATGCGGGAATCCAAGCTGGCGGGCGTAGCGCTGTGGCGGCGGATCGCCGATGAAATACGGCTGGATATCGTCGGCGCCCGGCTGGCGCGCGGGCAACGGCTGCCGACGGAGGCAAAGCTTGCCGAACGCTTTTCGGCAAACCGGCACACGGTGCGCCGGGCGCTGGCGATGCTGGCGCAGGAGGGCGTGATCCGCGCGGAGCAGGGGCGCGGCGTTTTCGTGCAGGACGCGCGGCGGGTGTTTTACCGCATCGGGCCGCGAACGCGGTTTTCCGAAGGGATTGATGGACAGGACCGGCAGGTGCGCGGGGCACTGATGTCGCATGCGCAAGAGCACGCATCTTCCGAGGTCGCCAAGGGTCTTGACATCAAACCCGGAGCGCCACTCATCCGACTGGAGACGATGGCTTTCGTGGATGAGGCGCCGTTTTCACGCAGCACACACTGGTTTGCACGGGAGAGATTTGACGGCATCGCGGAGGCCTATGCCGCGCGCCTGTCGATCACGGCGGCCTTGCAGGGCTTCGGCGTGGAGACTTACACCCGCCATTCGACCCGCATCACTATCAGGCATGCCGAGGCCGAAGAGATTATCCAGCTGGGGCTGTCGCCCGGCGCGGTGCTGCTGAGAGCTGAGGGTATCGATATCGATGCTGAGGGAAAACCGATCCAGTTTCTTGTGACCCGCTTTCCGGGAGACCGGGTGGAGCTTCTTGTCTGACCCGCTCAGGACATCGATCGATACTATCGGCCGGAGTTCCGAAGGTTTAAGATTTTTGTCGGGGGAAGGTCTCGGGAGACGGCGCCGTACCGCGCGTTCCGTGGATGCCGGCGGTCGGCTGCCCCCTGTGGGAGGATGGGCAGGGATGGATCGGCTGGATGCCATGCGCGTGTTGCTTGCCGTTGTCGATGCCGGCAGTCTGTCGGCGGGCAGCAAGCGGCTGAATGCGCCGCTGCCGAGCGTCAGCCGCAAGGTGGCCGAGCTGGAGCGGTCGCTCGGTGCCAGCCTCGTCATCCGCACCAGCCGGAAGCTGCAGCTCACTGATGCCGGGCGCGACTATGTGGAGGCGGCGCGCAAGATTATTGCGGAACTCGAGGAGGCCGAGCGCCGGGCCTCCGGCGAATATCAGCGGCCGCGGGGGACGTTGACGATCACCATGCCGGTGGAATTCGGCAATCGCTACGTGCTGCCGATCGCGCTCGGTTTTCTGGCGGAGCATCCGGAGGTTTCGCTGAATCTGCTGTCGCTTGATCGCACCGTTCATCTCGTCAACGAGCAGGTGGATATCGCCATCCGGCTGGGAGCGTTGGCGGATAGTTCGCTCTATGCTGTCAAGGTTGCCGAGTTTCGGGTTCTGACCTGCGCGAGCCCAGACTATCTCAGGCGCTGCGGATGTCCGCAGCATCCGGGCGATCTGCCCGATCATGACGGGATCATCTTCAACAGCAGGACCTTCTTCTGGACCTTCGATATCCATGGCCGGCCGGTGGAAGTAGTGCCGCGCCATCGCATCGAGGTGAATACGGCGGCGAACTGCGTTGCCGCCGCCGTCGCTGGAGCCGGCATCGCCAGGCTCTTCGACTACCAGATCCCCAGCGAACTTGCTTCCGGGGCTCTCGTGCCTGTTCTCGATGATTATGCCGGTGCGCCGCAGCCGATCCATATCGTCTATTCGCGCCAGGGCTTTCTGGCGCTCAAGGTGCGTTCCTTCATCGACTGGACGCTGCCGCGGCTGCGGGAAGCCTGCCGCAGCTATGGCTCAATCCGGTAGGGCGCGGATTTCGGCGACGACCCGTTCCGGCGCCTGCAGATGCGGATAGTGGCCAATGCCGGGCAGGATATCGAGTGTCGCACCGGTCCTTTCGGCAAATTCTGCGCCCATCCGGCTGTCGATGTAGACGTCCTTTTCGCCCCAGATCACCTTTACCGGCGTCCTGAGCTTGCCGAGGTTTGCTTCCAGCCAATCCTGATCGCGGGTGAAGGCCGCGTAATAATGGTAGAAGGCATCGGCGGAGGTGAGGGCGCCGTGGCTCCAGCCTGCGACCATGTCTTTCTTCACGCCGGCGGCGAGATCGAACTGCTTGTCCTCTGCCAGACCGCGCCTGTAGACGTTTTGAAGGATCTCGTCGCTCGTCTGGTTCATGACGGCGCGAGTAAGGGAAGCCGCCGGCTCGCTCTTCAGATTCTGCAGGCGCTCATGCATATAGGCCGGCCGGTTGAAGGGGGCGAAGTCGCCGACGATGATGCGCTGCGCGATATCCGGCTCGTCGAGTGCCAGGAGCAGGGCAGGCAGGGCGCCGATATCGGCGGCGTAGATCGTCAGCTTCGAGCGGTCGATACCTGATTTGTCGATATAGGCCTTCAGCACGGCGGCATAGTCACGCGGCGAATAGGAGAAGTTTTCGGCTGCGGGTCGTGATGACAGGCCGTATCCCGGCCAGTCGAAGGCATGCACCTCGAATTCATCGCCGAGCGCGGTTGCGATGTCGCCCCAGACGACAGAGGTTTCGGGAAAGCCGTGCAGGAAGAGCACGGTGCCCTTCGGCGCCGCGTTGTGTACGACCAGTCGCCGCAGGGTGATGTCGTCGCCGATGGCAATGGTGCCGATTTCAGGCTCTGCGGTTTCAGGCGTGCCGGCGCTTACGGGGGTGAGTGTCGCGCCGGTGATTGCGGCGGCCATGAGCAATGATCCAAGTGAGGATGTCAGCATGTCCGTTGTCCTTCCTCTCCGCCGGCCGTGCTCGCTGTGGAGGCGCATGGCCGCGATCGGGTGTGAATTCTCGATGACAAGGATCGTGCATCGCGCCTGCTGCCGGTAGAGCGCAGTCATGAGAGTCTGCCTCTCACTTTCCGTCAGTACCGGGCGATCGGCCTGCGCCGTACATCGTCTCCATCCGCGGCGCCGGGGAATGGCCCGCGTCCAACGCAGGCAGCAGGCAGAGGCCGTGCTGCCCCATGAAAGGATGACGAGACATGAACGATATGACCGTAAATCTGAAAAGTGCCGAGCCTCAAAGAGTGCGCGGCCTGCCGGGGCATTCGACCGTCGGCACCAACAATCTCGAGGCTGCGGCCGAATTCTACGACAAGCTAATGGCCGTCTTCGGCATTGGCCGGTTTCTGGTCCAGCCCGGCAGGGCGGTCTATTACGGCGAGCGCACGCTGGAATTCGGCGTGATAAAGCCCTTCGACGGCCGGCCGGCCAATGTCGGCAATGGCGGCATGGTGGCTTTCGAGGCACGCTCCCGCGCTCAGGTGCGCGAAGCCCATGCAACGGCGCTGGAGGCAGGCGGTTCGGACGAGGGCGCGCCGGGGCCGCGCGGGGAGAACGGCGAGGGGCCTTACTGCGCCTATTTCCGCGACCCCGAGGGCAACAAGTTCCTGGTCTACCGCGCAGGACCCGACGAAGCCTGAGATCGTTTCCGGCGCATTTCAGGCGCATGATGTCAGGCGTCTGAAATGCGGCTGCGAACCTTCCGATGGAATGGAGGCATGTCATGAAATCAGGGCAATCAATCGAGACGTTAAAGGTGTCACGGCGTTCGCTTCTATTTGCGGGCGCGGCGGCCGGGGTTGCGGCGACGCTTGCTTCGGTTGCGGCTGCGGCCGATCCCGTCGCGGCGGAAGCGCCGGCCGGCGAAATCCGGGCGTTCCGGGCCAATATCCCCGAGGCGGCACTTGCCGACCTCAGGCGGCGGCTTGCCGCCACCCGCTGGCCTGACGGGGAAACCGTGCGCGACCGTTCGCAGGGTGTGCAGCCGGAGCGGCTGAAGGCACTCGTGGACGAGTGGCAGTCTTCTTACGACTGGCGCAAGGCGGAGCAGAGGCTGAATGCCTTTCCGCAATTCGTGACGGGGATTGACGGGGTGGATATCCACTTCATCCATGTGCGCTCCCGCCATGAGAACGCCCTGCCGCTGATCATGACGCATGGCTGGCCGGGATCGGTGTTCGAGCTGATCGACGTGATCGGCCCGCTGACCGACCCGACCGCGCATGGCGGTACGGCTGGCGATGCCTTCCATCTGGTGATCCCGTCGATCCCCGGCTTCGGCTTCTCCGGCAAGCCCATGGAAAAGGGCTGGAACCCGCAACGCATCGCGGCCGCCTGGGACACGCTGATGAAACGGCTCGGCTATACGAGCTATGTCTCGCAGGGCGGCGACTGGAGTGCGATCATCAGCGATGCGCTGGGGCGGCAGGCGCCGGAGGGGCTGCTCGGCATTCACGTCAACAGGGTCGAGCGCGCCACTACCTTTCCGCCTGACGCGGCTCAGGCGTTGATGAGCGGGGCGCCGGTGCCCGACAGCCTGTCACCGGACGAGAAGGTGATCTTCGCGGAAGCCCGGGATTTCCTCGCCAATGGCTTTGGTTATGCCGCGATCATGGGAACGCGGCCGGAAACGATCGGCTACGGATTAGCGGATTCTCCCGTGGGGCTTGCGGCCTGGCTCTATGACAAGATTGCCGACTGGGTGTTTACCCGCGGCGATCCGGAGCAGGCGCTCGGCCGTCAGGCCATTCTCGACAATATCACGCTCTATTGGCTGACCAATACCGGGCCTTCGAGCGGGCGCATCTACTGGGAGAATGTCGCTGGAGGCGCAAAACTGGAACCGGTCAAGGTTCCCGTTGCGGTCACGGTCTTTCCCGGCGAGGTCTATCGGCCGCCGCGCCACTGGCTCGCCAGAGCCTACCCGCAGCTGATCTATTACAATGCGGCTGAAAAGGGCGGGCATTTCGCTGCTTGGGAGGAGCCGCAACTCTTCGCCGGGGAGGTCCGGGCCGCGTTCAGGACGTTGCGCTCTTAGGAGATCGCATTTCTCCGCCTGGATGGGGAACATCGGGCTTTTTCGTCCGTTTGCGGAGTGGACAGACGTGGAGGAGGAATCCCGATGAGCAATCTCCATAATGATGGTGCCCCCGAATTTTCAGGCGGCGGGGGCAGCAGTACGCTGACCGCTTTCTTCGACAGCCGCGACGATGCCGACAACGCGATCGACCGGCTGAAGAACCTGGGTATCACCGGTGTCAGAATGATGCCGGGATACGAAGCCGACGGTAACAAGGCCGGCGTTGCCGGCGACGACCGCGGCGGTTTCTGGTCGAAGCTGGAGGACTGGCTTTTCCCAGATGAAGACCGGGCGGTCTATGCCGAGGGCCTGCGCCGGGGCGGCTTTCTGATCTCCGTCGAGGTTGATGACGCGACGTATGGTATCGCCCATGACATTCTCGACGACGAAGGCTGTGTCGACATGGACGAGCGCGCCGATCTCTGGCGGGCGGAGGGCTGGAATATCAGCAAGTCGAACGAAGCTTTGGCAGCATCGCGATATAAAACTCGTGCTTACCATCTCCACGAGGAGCCGCTGCTCGATCCGGAACTGCGTGACGATATCTTGCCGACCGGGCACCACCGCACGGTGGACGAAGCCAACGAAGATGCCGAGCGCGAGCTTCGTCAGGCTCAGGATATCGACGCGATGAAGCAGGGCCAGACATTCCCGCGCGGCCGCTAATGGTCTGACGTCAGCAACGGTCTGAAACAGGGGCGTCGGTTTTCCGGCGCTCCTGGTTTTTCGTCGGGTATCGGATTATCCGAAAACCGCTTCGCGCTTTGCGCGACATGCTCTAATGCGCCGTGCCGTCGACGATGACATGGTCATGATCCATAGAGCATTTCTCGATGCGGGCGTGGATCTTGTAGACCTCGCGCAGCATGTCGACGGTGACGACATCGCGCGGCTTGCCGCAGGCGCGCATGCGGCCGTTCTGGATAATCAGAACCTTGTCGGCGAAGCGGAGTGCCTGGTTGAGATCATGGATGGCGATCAGCACGATCATGCCGCGCTTGCGGGCCTGTCGCTGCATGAAATCGAGCACTTCCACCTGGCGGTGAAGGTCGAGCGCGCTGGTCGGCTCGTCCATCAGCATGATCTCGGGTTCCCGCACCAGGGCCTGGGCGATGGAAACCAGCTGGCGCTGGCCGCCGGAGAGAGCGCCGAGATCGCGGAAGGCGATCGCCTCGATATTCAGCGCCTTCATGATGTCGTCGATCAGCCGCAGATCCTGATCGCCGACACCCCAGGACTGGCCCTGTTTGCGGGCAAGCAGGATCGATTCATAGACCGTCAGCACCGCATTGGCCGAGGTATCCTGCGGCATGTAGCTGATGGCATTTTTGGCCTTTGCGCCCTCGACCAGCACGTTTCCCGGTCCTTTCAGGAGGCCGGTAATGCGCTTGAAGAGCGTCGACTTGCCGGCGGCATTCGGGCCAATGACGGCGACGAGCTCGCCGGCAGTCAGCTTCGGCGTGCTGACGTTTTCGACGAAGAGCTTGCGGCCGTGATAGGCGCCGACCGATTGCAGCTGAAGCGCTACCATGAGCGGCTCCTGTTCGAGAGGATGAGCGAGAAGAAGAATGGCACGCCGACGAGCGCCGTGATGATGCCGATCGGAAAGACGACGCCCGGGATGATCGACTTCGAGACGACAGAGGTCACTGAGAGCAGCAAGGCGCCTGAAAGAACCGAGCCCGGCAGGAAGAAACGCTGGTCCTCGCCGAGGATCATGCGGGCGATATGCGGGCCGACGAGGCCGACGAAGCCGATCGTGCCGACGAAGCTGACGGGCACGGCGGCGAGCAGCGAGATGATCAGCATCGTTTCCAGCCGGATGCGGCGCACATTGACGCCGAAGCTTGCCGCCTTGTCTTCGCCGAGGCGGATCGCAGTCAGCGCCCAGGCGTGGCGGGCAAAGAGCGGCAGGGAAATCAGCAATACGGCAAGCGTGATCCAGATCTTCGGCCAGGTGGCCTTGGTCAGGCTGCCCATGGTCCAGAAGACCACGGCCGAGAGCGCCTGTTCGGAGGCGAGATATTGCAGGAAGGCGAGAGCCGCGTTGAAGGTGAAGACGAGGGCGATGCCGAGCAGCACGACCGTCTGCACCGAGACGCCGCGCGCCTGCGAGATGAAATGGATGAAGAGGGTGGCGATGAGCGCCATGATGAAGGCATTGACCGGCACGAGCAGGCCGGCGGCAACGGGCAGGATCGGCACGCTGGTGACGATCGCGAGTGCCGCGCCGAAGCTTGCGGCGGCGGAAATGCCGAGCGTGAAAGGACTTGCCAGCGGATTGGCAAGGATCGTCTGCATCTGCGCGCCCGCGACCGATAGCGAGGCACCGACGACGATCGCCATGACGGCGACCGGCATGCGGATATCCCAGACGACGGCGCGGACCTGCGCCGAGACGGCATCGGGATAGAAGAGGGCGGTCACGACCTCGCCGAGGCCGTAGCGGGCAGGACCCCAGGCGAGATCGACGGCGAAGGACAGGCAGAGCGCTGCCGTCATGGCAACGAGGATCAAAAACTTGCGGCGGGCGAGGGCGCGGTAACGCGCCCTGCCTTCCTCGGCTTCGATCGGCATGGCGGCGATCTCTGCCATTGGCCTTACTTTCCGGCCTTGGCGTCGACCCAGTAACCCGGCTGATAGGCGACGGGCAGGAACTTCTCGTGGAATTCCTTGAAAGTCGCATCCGGATCGAGATCGGCAAAGAGGTCCGGATGGAACCACTTGGCCATCTGCTGTACGGCGACGAACTGGTAGGGGCTCGTGTAGAACTGGTGCCAGATCGCGTGGACATTGCCATCGGCAACGGCCTTGGAGCCGGTGAAGGCCGGGTTTTGCACGAGTGCATCCAGCGCCTTGCGGCTGTCGTCGATGGTGGCCGCAGCGGCGGGGCCGACATTGACATAATCCTTGGCGTCCTTGGTCTGGCTCCAGTTCGAGCCGGTCACGACGACGACGTCAGGGTTGGAGGCGACGACCTGCTCGGCATTGATCGAGCCTGTATAGCCGGGCAGGAAATCCGAGCCGAGATTGTGGCCACCGGCCCAATCGACCATCAGACCGAAATTGTCGGGACCAAAGGTGCCGCAGCATTCGACGAGTCCGGCGGCGCGGTACATGAACACCTTGGGCTTCTTCGGATTGGCTTCCTTGAGCTTATCGGTGACGCGCGCCATCTGCTGCTTCCAATAGGCGGCGACGGCTTCAGCGCGGTCTTCATGGCCGAAGATCTTGCCGAGGATTTTCAGGCTCGGCTCGGTATTGTCGAGGATGTGCTCGCGGAAATCGATATAGACAATCTTCACGCCGATCTTGTTCAGCATGTCCTCGAGCTTCACCTCGTCGGCGGCCTTCTTGTTACCGATCGGCAGCAGCATGACATCGGGGTGGAGAGCCACGACGGTCTCGGTCTGCAGCGTGCCGTCCGTCAGGTTGCCGAGGAAGGGCAGGTCCTTGCCTTTGGGGAATTTCTCGACATAGGCGTTGAAGCCGTCCTTGTCGGTGGTCCAGAGATCGTTGCGCCAGCCGACGATCTTGGCGAAGGGATCGTCCTTCTCGATCGGGGCGACGGCATAGAGCATGCGGCCTTCGCCGAGGATCACGCGCTCGACCGGCTTGTCGAAAGTGACTTCGCGGCCGGCGACATCTTTGATGGTGAAGGGATCGGCCAAAGCCTGGAGTGGCATCAGACCCGCAACCGCAACTGCGGATAGTCGAAGCAATTTCATAAAATTCATCTGGAAACTCTCCCCGTCCTTGGTAATGTCCCGAGGCATAGAAAAACTGACTTTTGGAATCAAGTTTTATGTTTTAGAGCATTTCCAAAGTAAGTTCGGCGTCAGGGTGCAGATGATGAATACGATGAACACAGACTACTCCATTCGCGATGAAATCCGGGACTTCTGGTCGGAACGCGCAGCGACGTTCGACGATAGTGTCGGCCACGAAATCTTTTCCGAAGCTGAGCGCGCCGGCTGGCAGCGGCTGATCCGCAAACACCTCGGCGAGGGGCAGGGACGGGCGGCGCTCGACCTTGCCTGCGGCACGGCGGTCATCTCCCATCTCATGCATGGGGCGGGCTTCAGTGTGACGGGGCTCGACTGGTCGGATGCGATGCTGGCGCAGGCTAGGGCCAAGGCGAAGAAGCGCGGCACCGATATCCGCTTCGTCTCGGGTGACGCGGAAAACACGATGGAGGCGAAGGACAGCTACGACGTGATCACCAACCGGCACCTCGTCTGGACGCTAGTCGATCCGCCCTCGGCCTTCCGCGAATGGTTTTCCGTGCTGAAGCCCGGCGGCAAGGTGCTGATCGTCGACGGCAACATGGGCAAGGAAACCTGGGTCAAGGGCCTGCAGAAAGTCTGGACGAAGCTCACCGGCAAGGCGCCTGCGAGCCACATGAAGCCCGAGATGATGGCTCGCCACCAGGCTATCCGCTCGCGCGTCTATTTCTCCGACAAGATGCCGGCCGAGGCGATCGTCGAACTGCTGCGGCAGGCGGGGTTTGAGGACATCGTCGTAGACCGCAAGCTTTCGGATATCCATTGGGCGCAGGCGCGCAAGATGCCCTTCCTGCGCGGGCTGGAGCGCATGGTGCAGGATCGTTTTGCGATCTGCGCGACGAAGCCGCCGGCTTAGGGTTTTACGAGGCCTTTGCTTTGCGCGCGGCGCCCGCGATTTCCAGTTATTGAAGGGCCGGGCGTCCCTTGCCGATGAGGTTTGCGAGCAATCCAACTATTTCGCTGGAATCGGCGGGCTTTGACACCAGTGGTACCTCGGAGAGGGACAACGGGATGACGACCTGGTCGTAACCGCTCGTAAAGATGAACGGGACCTGCCTTTGCCGAAGAAGATCGGCGATGGGAAAGCTTAATTCTCCCCTGATATTGATATCGATCACTGCGCCGTCGAGCTTGGCGGCATCTTCGATCGCGGCCCTTGCATGCGCGATGCTTGAAAAGGGGCCGACGATGATTGCCCCGTGCTGTTCGAGAACCTCCACGAGATCGAGCGCTATCAGATATTCGTCCTCGACAACAAGCACGTGTCCCAGCTTCTCTTCCACGTGAGCACTCCATCTCATCACGTCTCCAACGCGGCGAATAAGGGAGAAGTTCCGCGAGTAAATGGAGATTGCCAAAGAGAGGTCTGCACCCTAATTCTACCGAGTGCAAGGGCCGCCATCTTCGGTCTTGAGGAGCGGTTAAATGGTAGAGGCAAATCCGAAATTTCCGATCGTCGGTATCGGCGCTTCGGCCGGCGGGATACCCGCCATGGAAGGTTTCTTCCAGGGCTTGCCTGCGCGCTGCGGCATGGCGTTTGTGATCGTGACCCATTTGAGCCCGGGACGGGAAAGCCGCCTGCACGAGGTCATCGCCCGCTATACGGACATGGAAGTGGTGCTTGCCGCCGACAGGGTGAAGGTGGTTCCCGAAACAGTCTACGTCATGCCGGAAAATGTGGTGCTGAGCCTTCATGACGGTGTGCTTCTGGTCAAGCCGCTCGACGTCAATTCGAGGGAGCGCAAGCCCATCGATGTCTTCTTCGGCGAGCTTGCGAAAGATCAGGGCGAATTTGCAGTTGGTGTCATCCTGTCCGGGGGCGACGGCGACGGGACGCTCGGTGTCAAGGCAATCAAGGAGCGCGGCGGTCTGACGGTTGCGCAGATTGCCGACGGCTCGGGCCCGCGTAATCCGGATATGCCGCAAAGCGCGATTTCCAGCGGTCTCATCGATCTTGCCCTGCCGGCCGAGCAGATGGGCGAAAAGCTGGTCGCCTTCACGCGCAGCTTCGACCTTATTTCCCTCGGCGAAGCTGACGGGCACAAGGTGAGCGATCTCGAACAGTCCCGCGAGCGTATCTATGCGATCCTTCGCAACCACACCGGCCATGATTTTTCCGGGTACAAGACCAAGACATTCCTGCGGCGAGTGCGTCGGCGCATGCAGGTCAGGCAATTGAAGACCATCAAGGCCTATGTCGCTTCGCTGGAGCAGGATCCCGATGAGGTTTCGAGGCTTTTCAGCGACCTATTGATCAACGTGACCAATTTCTTCCGCGATGTCGACGCATTCGCGCTGCTTGAAACCATTGTCATCCCGCAATTGTTTGCCGGCAGAACCGCAACCGATACGGTGCGTATCTGGGTGCCAGGTTGCGCAACGGGTGAGGAAGTCTATTCGATCGCCATTCTCATGCGCGAGTACATGGAGAAACTGTCGCAGGTACCGAGGGTGCAGATATTTGCGACCGACATCGATGAACCTGCGCTGCAGATCGCCAGGACGGCGCGTTATCCGGAGGCGCTGCTGGAGGGCGTTTCAAGCGCGCGCAAGAAGAAGTATTTCAGCAGCGACGGCGCCAGTTTCGTCGCAAGCAGCGCCATCCGTGAGCTGTGCATCTTCTCGCCGCACAGCGTCATCCGCGATCCGCCCTTTTCCCGCATGGACCTCGTGTCCTGCCGCAATCTTCTTATCTATCTCGGGCCTGATGTGCAGAACCGGGTCATCCCGACATTCCACTATGCGCTGAAACCGGGAGGCTATCTCTTTCTCGGCACTTCGGAAGGGATCGGCCAGCACGGAGATCTTTTTACCACGACCGACAAGAAGAACCGCATCTTCCAGGCGCGGGAGCACGCCAATGGGCACCGTCTTCCAATCCTGGCCGGGGACGAACGGTACACGCCTTTCCCGGCCTCTGCAAAAATCGAGCCGCGCGGACTCGGCGGCCTACAGTTACGGCAGGCGGTCGAAGCGCAGGTGCTGGAATCATTCGCGCCCGCTCACGTCGTGGTGAATGCGGACGGCGATGTCGTCTATTCATCGGGGCGGACGAGCAAATTTCTGGAAGTGCCGCAAGGGGCGCCAAGCCGCCAGTTGAGCAACATGGCAAGGCGGGATTTGCGGCTCGATCTCAGGGCCGCCCTGCGCGAATGCGCATCATCGAGACAGCGCGTCACCAAAGACAATATCGTTGTCGACGACGATGACGGCCGCGTCCAGCTGGTGTCGCTGGCCGTCGAGCCGCTCGGCAATCGCGGGTCAAGCGAAGCGCTCTACGTCGTTCTCTTTCAAACCCTCGGACCGTCGCAGGCACGCTCGGAAGCCGAACACGCCCAGCGAAACCAGGAGGGGACTGCCGATCTCGAGCGGGAGCTGCGCGATACACGCGAGCGCCTGCAGTCGACGATCGAGGAATATGAGACGGCACTCGAGGAGCTGAAGTCATCCAACGAAGAGCTGGTATCTGTCAACGAAGAGGCGCAATCCTCCAACGAAGAGCTTGAGGCTTCCAAGGAGGAGATGCAGTCCCTCAACGAAGAGCTCAACACGATCAATGCCGAACTCAACAGCAAGGTCGAGGAACTTGACCGGGCCAATAACGACCTGAAAAACCTCTTCGACGCCACGCAGATCGCGACGATCTTCCTAGACCGCAACCTGGTCATCCGCAATTTCACGCCGACTGCGTCGAATTTTTTCAAGCTGCGCGCCTCCGATGTCGGCCGGCCGCTGACCGAACTCTCCAGCAATATCGACTATCCGGAGCTGAACGACCATATCGCCGAGGTTTTTGCTTCGGGGCAAAGCCGTGATCATCACCTTCCGCGCGACGACCAGGGGCGTCATTTCCTAGGGCGCCTGCTTCCTTATCGCGGCGACAACAACAAGATCGATGGTGTGATCGTGACGTTGATCGACGTCACCACGCTGGCCGAAGCCGAAGAGCACCAGAAGGTGCTGATCTCGGAGCTCAATCATCGCGTCAAGAATATGCTCGCGGTGACGATCAGCATCGCGACCCAGACGCTGGAATCCGCGGCCTCCCCGGAGGAGTTTCACGCGGCCTTCGTCGGCCGGTTGAAGGCCATGTCGCGAACTTATGGCCTGCTTTCGCGCGAACACTGGAAGGAGGCGTCCGTGCAGGAGCTGATAAGCCTGGAACTGACGCCATTCGGCGCTGAGCGCATCACGCTCGACGGCCCGCAATACAAACTCAACCCGCAGCGCGGGCTTGCGCTCGGAATGGTCATCCACGAGCTTGCGACCAACGCCGCCAAATACGGAGCCTTGAGCAATGGCGAGGGCCACATCGATATACGATGGCAGCTCGAAGATCGCTCTTTCGTCCTCGACTGGCGCGAACGCGGCGGTCCGGCAGTCAAGGAACCGCGGGCAGATGGATTTGGAATGTCATTGATGCACGGGGAAATCGGCTACCGGCTCGGAGGGGAGGTTGAAACTAATTTCGATCCCGACGGTTTAACTGTCAGTCTCTCGTTCCCGCTCAACTAGCAGCAAAGCAGAGTGAGCCATTGAAATCCAGCTTTCCCCACAGTGCCCTGTTTGCCGGAAAGCGAGTACTCGTCGTCGAGGATGAATTTCTGCTTGCAGACGAAACCCGCAAAAAGCTCAACAAGCTCGGCGCGGTCGTGGTTGGTCCGACACCGCGCGTCGACCATGCGCTCTCTCTGATCGAAGATCACCAGATCGATGCCGCCATTCTCGATGTTTTTCTGTCCGATACGCTGGTATTTCCCGTGGCAGAACGCCTTGAAGAACTCGGCATACCCTTCGTGTTCGCCACGGCCTATGATCCGTCCATCATTCCGGGGCGGTTTGGCGGCTATATTCTCTGCGATAAACCGGTCGAGCTGGAAAATATCGCTCAAGGTCTTTTTGGAGCGCCGTTATCGGATGCGTGATCGTCCCGGATCGGGGCGGCATTTTGATCGGTCACGCGACAAGATCGGTCCCGACGGGATGGATGGCAATATTTTGCAATTCTATTTTAAGGGACATAGTGCAGCAGGAGATGGCCGACTGCTGGCGGAGGAAGCTGGCGATGTCGATATGACCCGCGTCCAAGGAAGCGCTTGGAGCGCGCAAGGGCATAACCAACCCGCCGCGAGGGCAGGCTGCAGGTCGCTCAGGCCGTAGCTTGCCCAATTCAAACCTGCCTGGAGAGATCCGTTGACTTCCATATCAGCCGCAATGCGCGCCGCCACCGATGCGGCGGAGGCTTTGACCGTCGAGGCCATTGTGGAAAATCGCCTTTACGGGCTCGCCTTGAAGGATGCTGCGCTGAAGCTCATTGCCATGCACGATGCCGCGCCCCGTATCGTGCGCTATACCGCAGACATGAAACGGTGGTTGCTGACGCAGTCAATTCTGGCTTTTCATTTTCAGCGTGTCACGTCACCATCTCATCCGGGCCTTACGGCCGCTAACCTGAAGGCCCTCATCGCAGACAGTGGCATTGCCTCCAAGAACACGGCATTCGCACATCTGGCGGAGATGCGTAATTACGGTCTCCTAGTCGATGTTCATGAACGCGCGGACAAGCGGGTTCGTCCGCTCAGAATTTCCGAAACTGCCGAAACCTTGATCCGCGAATGGTTCGACGAACATTTGAAATCACTCGACACGCTCGATGGAGGTACCCGATCCCTACGGTCATCGGCCGATCGGCGTTTGCTCTGGTATGCGCAGCCAAGGATGTCGGAGAGCCTCTTTCACGACCCGAACTGGGCCAGCCCTTCGCAAAGCGTGGACACATTCGTTCGAACCGCTTCCGGCAGCAACATCCTGCACGACCTGATGTCTCGATTGCCGCCGGAAAAGGAGCTGGAAACGCGCATGTCTATCGGGCCTTTGCGCATCGGAGAATTCTCCAGGCGCTACGCCATCTCCCGAACCCACGCGCGGCGCCTTTTCGAGCGTGCCCAGGTGCTTGAGATTTGTGGATGGGACGCTTCCGGCGACCGCGGTGATTTCTGGCTCGCAGCAGAACTGATCCGTGACTATCGACACTGGCAGGCGGTCAAGTTTGCGGCCATCGACGAAGCGTTTGAATGGGCCTGCTCTCATGTTCCCGAGCCGACGAATGAGCAACGAGAGGGTTAAGATCCTGGGTGCGTGCAAGATGCCCCTCCTGCGCGGGTTGGAGCGGATGGTGCAGGATCGTTTTGCGATCTGCGCGACGAAGCCGCCCGCTTAAGCCTTCACGAGCCCTTCGGCCCGAAGCGCCTTTTGAACGGAGGGGCGAGATTGCACCCGCTCGTACCAGGCTTGCAGATTCGACAAGCCGTCGAAGTGGATATCTGCCCTGTAGTAGGAGGTCAGCCATGGCGCCTGTCCCCAGCCGGTAAGGGCGAAGAGATAGGCATCGGCAACTGTGAAGTTCTCACCTGATATATAGGGGCGGGTGGCGAGTTCCGCGTCGATATGGGCGTAGCGCTTTTCGAGCTTCGGTTTCGCCGTCTCGACATAGGGGCCGGCAAGCCGCGCATAGAGCAGGGGAATGAAACCCTTGTGGATTTCCGAGGACAGGAAGTTCAGCCATTGCTGCAGCCGGTAACGCTCCATCGTGCCATTGGCCGGCGCCAGCTTCAGTTCCGGTTTCAGATCCGCGAGGTATTGGACGATCGCCGGGCCTTCGGTGAGAACAGTACCGTCATCGAGCTCGAGGGCGGGAACATATCCCAGTGGATTGACCGCTTCGAAATCCTCGCCATCGCCGAATGTGTGCTTCCTGTTGTCGACTGGTACGAGCTCGACATCGATGCCGAGTTCGTTGAGTACGATATGCGGCGAGAGCGAGCAGGCGGCCGCAAGATAATATAATTTCATGGTTTTCCCTTTTCGATGTCTACCAGGATTCTGGTTCGCGGCCAATCTAGAAAGGGCGGGATATTTTTTGAAGAAGGCACTATATTGTGGTGTAGGTACATATTTTATACCGGGAGGATAGCCCACTTGAAAGAAAGCGTGACCAACTGCACCGTCGAGGAGGCGATGCGGCTGCTCGGCGGTCGATGGCGACTGTTGATCGTCTATTTCCTGCTCGACGGCCCCAGGCGCTTTAACGAGCTGCGCCGCTGCGTTCCCGGTATTTCGCAGCGCATGCTGACCCTGGATCTGCGTGCTCTGGAAGAGGCAGGGCTGATCAAACGCACGGTGTTTCCGACAGTGCCGGTGACGGTGGAATATCAGTTGACCGAGGATGGTAAGCGGCTCGTTCCCGTCGTCAAGGTGATGCAGGAATTCGGGAAATGGCTGCTGGAGCGGGAGGAAGGCGAGGCTCCGTAGAGGTCGCAGGTTGTGGCGTAGGCGCTGGCTCTGGTTTGGGCGCTATTCCGATCCTATCTCCTCGATCTCTTCGGGAATAAACCCACCCGTCTGGCGCCTCCACAGCCGGGCAAACAGCCCGTCACTTTCGATCAGTTCCTCCGGGCGGCCCTCCTCGATGATGCGGCCGTGGTCGAGCACGACGATGCGGTCCATGCTTGAGATGGTCGACAGGCGGTGGGCGATGGCGATGACGGTTTTGCCTTCCATCACGAGGTTCAGCCGCTCCTGGATGGCGGCTTCGGATTCGCTGTCGAGAGCCGAGGTTGCCTCGTCGAGCACCAGGATCGGGGCGTTCTTCAAGAGCACGCGGGCAATAGCGACGCGCTGGCGCTGGCCACCCGAGAGCTTAATGCCACGGTCGCCGACATAGGCCTCGTAGCCCTTGCGGCCTTCGCTGTCAGCGAGATCGGCGATGAAGGCATCGGCGCTCGCCATCCTTGCCACGCTCTCTATCTCCTCCTGCGTTGCCTCCGGCCGTCCGTAGCGGATGTTGTCGCCGACCGAACGGTGCAGCAGTGCGACATCCTGCGCGATGACGCCGATGGCGCGGCGAAGGCTCGACTGGGTGACCGAGCGGATATCCTTGTTGTCGATGAGGATCGCGCCGTCCTTGATGTCGTAGAAGCGCAGGAGCAGGTTGGCGAGCGTCGTTTTGCCGGCACCCGAGAGGCCGACGAGGCCAACTTTTTCGCCGGGACGGACGGTCAATGACAGGTTGTCGATGACGGGCTTGCGGGATTTGTAGGCGAAACGAACGTCCTCGAAACGGATTTCGCCGTTCGGAACGACAAGGTCCTGCGCATCCGGCCGGTCGGTGATGGTGGGCGGTGTCGTCATGACCGGCATGGCGTCCTTGATGGTGCCGATCGCCTGGAAAATCTGCTGGCCCATCTGCAGGAATGTAAATGTGTGACCGGACAGCCGGTTGAGAACATAAACGGCGGCAGTGAATTCGCCGATCGTGACGAAACCATCAACGAGCCCGGTAAAGCCGATCGACAGGATGGCCAGCCAGTGCGTCACGTTGAGGACGACGACGATAACCTCTGCGGTCCGATAGATACGCTGTTCGCTTTGCTGGGCCTTGATCGCCTTGCCGATGATGCCGCGGATAGTGCCCGCCTCGCTATCTTCGGCGGCGAATTGTTTCACCGTCTGCATATTGGCGTAGAGATCGGTAATGGCGCCGGAAATCAGGCTGCGCCGCTTGGCGGAGCGGCGTGCTCGTTCGGTGAATACAGGCGCCAGCTTGACGGCGAGCAGCACGTTGAGCGTGATCCATACGATGGCCGGCAGGGCAAGCTGCCAGGAAAGTGCGCTCAAGAGGATGACGGAGCCGACCATCTGCATGATGAAGCGCGGGATGGACTGGAAGGCCGACATAACCTGCTGCTGGACGGCGGACGCCACCTGCTGCAGGCGCGAGGCGACCTGGCCGGCATAGAGATCGTGGAAGAAGGCGAGATCCTGCCGCTCCACCGCTCTGTGACCCTGCCACTGGATGGCGGCCGGCATGCCGATACCGAGCGTGTGCGAGTTCAGCGTATTGACGAGGAAGGAGCCAATCGGGATGGCGGGGAAAAGCATCAGGCCGAGGAAGATCAGCAGCGACCGGTCATTGTGCAGGAAGGCGGCGGCCCCCTGCTGCGTGACGCCATCGACGATGACCGACAGGCCCCAGACGATCGTCAGATTCATGGCCTCGATCGCCATGGTGCAAAGGGCGAGCGTGATCAGGATGCCGCGAAACATCGAGATGAAATGCAGGAGCACCGTCACCGGCCCCTTCGACGGCAGCGGCCGGTAGGGGATATCGAGCGGCCGGATCAGGCTTTCAAAAGGGCGATAGATCGCATCTGAAATCGACATGATCGACTTAGACCTCTTTGGTGCAGCATCTGGTGAGAAGCGGGCGTATCAGGCGACGCGGGCCGCATGGAATCACCTTCCGGCTGCAATCTCAATTAGAAATTTTGAAAATCTTTCGAGATCAAGGGCGAGTATCAGCTCGACTGCCTGATAGTGCTGCCCTGCTGAAAATGCTCGCCGACACCCTCGATCTGCACCCAATGGTGTTTCGACTGCTCGAAGATCGATTTGGCGGGAGCCGGAAATTGGCTCATGCCGGTCATCGTTCCGAGCGCCACGCCGATCATGGAGGGCAGGTTGTCGGCCTTCCAGTAGACCGACGAGCCGCAGTTTTCGCAGAAATAGGAATGCACCTTTCCACCGCTCGCCGCAGCGCGCGTGTACTGCCTGGCCGTTCCGAAGACGCTGACGGCTTCGGCCGGATAGAAGGCGCCGGCGCCAAAGGGGGCGCCTGTCCGTCTCTGGCATTCGATGCAGTGACAGGCGATCACCGCACTTGGTTTATCCGGCAGCGCCAATTTGAGCGCGCCGCAGCTGCATCGGGCTTCGGCCATCGGAATACTCCTGTTTCGCGAGAGTGGGGGAAGATTTCGGGATTTGCGGGAAGATGCCGGGGGGAACCGAATTCGCTCGCCTCGAAATGACGGCACGTGCCATCAGCGGCGGCATTTTTCCGGAAGTGCCATGAGCGAGAGACCAAGCCGAATAAGCCGATAACAGGCCATGTTATCGGCTTGGAAAGCCGATGCCTGTGGAACAGGCCTCGGCTATTGTTCGAGGGATCGGACCTGTCGGCCGTTCCGTGATCCTACTCTTGCAAGATCGCCACCTCAACCACGGCGAGCTGCTTCTATTGCGGCGACGTCGATCTTGCGCATGGTCATCATCGCGTCGAAAGCGCGCTTTGCCTCGGCCCCGCCGGCCTGCATCGCTTCCATCAGGACGCGCGGGGTGATCTGCCAGGAGACGCCCCATTTGTCCTTGCACCAGCCGCATTCGCTTTCCTGGCCGCCATTGTTGACGATCGCATTCCAGTAGCGGTCAGTCTCTTCCTGATTTTCCGTCGAGATCTGGAACGAGAAGGCCTCGCTGTGCTTGATCGAGGGGCCGCCATTGAGCCCGATGCAGGGAATGCCGGCAACCGTGAATTCCACGACCAGTACGTCTCCCTGCTGGCCCGACGGATAGTCACCGGGGGCGCGGTGGATGGCGCCGACCTTGCTGTCCGGAAAGACCCCGGCGTAAAAGCGGGCGGCTTCTTCGGCGTGTTTGTCGTACCAGACGCAGATCGTGTTCTTGTGCATGGGGCGCTCCTCTTTTGTTTTCTCCCTGATGGCAGAGACATAAGAGGCAGGCCGGTTTTCTCCAGCCCCGGTGCGTCATTTAAAACCCGGCGGCCGCTAGCCCCAGAACCATGACTTGTTGACCTCGGTCCTCGCCTCCGAAGGGCTGACGCCGATATCGCGGAGCTGATCGTCGGACAGTCCGGAAAGGACCAGCCGCTCCCGGCGCTTGCTGAAATAGAGGTTGAGGCGCATCACGCAGCGCCTGACAAAGCCGCCGCTCGGGGCGCGATCCCTTGTCGTCAGTAATTCCACATCCGTTGTCATCGGGCATCTCCAGCATTCGTCTCGGACGCCTCAAAATGCACTGGCACATGCATGCAAGGAAGTTTATGGTTTTTATACAATCCATAAGGAATTCTTTTGATGCTGAATCTCGACCAGCTTGCCGCCTTCGTCAGCGTCGTCGATCTCGGCAGTTTCACCGCTGCGGCCGAAAGGGCAGGGCTGACGCAGCCGGCCGTCAGCCTGCAGGTCAAGCTTCTGGAGCAGAGGATGGGAGTTCGGCTGATCGAACGCGTCGGCCGCCGGGCGCAGCCGTCTGCGGCGGGTGTCGAACTGCTGGCCCATGCGCGCCGGATCCTTGGCGAATGCGCGGTGGCCGAGGAGGCGATGGCGCCCTATAAGGAGGGCGCGGTGGGCCGCGTGCGGATCGGCAGCGGCGGCACGGCTTCGATCCACCTGCTGCCGCGGGCAATCGCTGCTGCCAAGAAGCGCATGCCGGGCCTGGAAATCCTGGTTCGAGTCGGCAATACCGATGAGATGGTGCGCGATCTCGAAACCAATGCGCTGGATATCGCCGTCGTGACGTTGCCGGCATCCGGCCGCTCTATCGAGATCGAGCCCTTTTACGAGGATGAGCTTGTCGCCGTGGCGCCCAACGGAAGCACGATGCCGGAGGGTGGCCCGGCGCCTGATTTCTTCAAGGACAAGGTCATGATGCTCTATGAGGGCGGCAATACGCGCCGCGCCATCGACGAATGGTTCGAGACCGCCGGCATCAGGAGCCAGCCCACCATGGAGTTCGGCAGCGTCGAGGCGATCAAGGAGCTGGTCGCTGCGGGGCTCGGATGGTCCGTACTCCCCGGGCTTGCCCTGAAGCGCGACCGGGGCCGGTTCGTGACGTCACCCGTTCAGCCGCCGCTCGTGCGCCAGCTCGGCATGGTCATCCGGCGCGACAAACATCTGACGCGGGGGCTGCGTGAGGTGATGAAGTGCCTTCGCGCATTTGAAAATTTAACAAGACCTCCGGTTGAAAACGATCATTGCCGGGCCAGTTCCGTTGGTAGAATGCCACAGCCACATAATCTTTCTTCTCCACTCCTCCAGCCGATGGGCAACAAGTCACGATAGTAAAGCATCCGCTCGGTGCCGTAGATTGCAGCAAGGATTAGCCGAGGAAGGCGCACGGACCGGAGAAACAACGGTCGGTGGCGGTTATTAAACATCGTCGTGATCGCCTATTCAGCGCGCTACATCATCCCGTCGCGCGCTGAAACGATTTCGATGAATCTAGAGCACTGAGCACTTCCTCTACCTTGAGGGCGCTAATTAGTTCGTGCTCAGGGCTGCTACATGGGACAAATTGCTCTGGCCAAGAACATGCAGCCTCGCAGAGAAGTCGAAATTGTGCAGGAGCATCGTGATTAACCTGCTTGACAGCAATCGTCATTTCTAAGGATGGATTATCTGAAAGTACTTTTACGTCTGGTGAGATGTAACGCGGGCAATAACCGACGATTACCACGGGATCCGCCGTTCTGAGACAAACAGCATTTGGGTCAAACGGATTCAGCACATCGTGCATCGGATATAGTGAATCCCCATGCTTCAGAGAAACAACACGCTCGGCAGCCATCGACGGGAGGTGGCTGATGCCGTGGCTGAAAAATACAGAACGAAATTTGCCGTCCGTGCCTTTCTCGGGCACCGGAAAAACTTGAAAGCCGTCTGTAGCTCGAATGCCACCAATCCGTGCCATAAGGCCCAATGGATCGGTATCTTTTTTGAGCCCCGCCCACTCCAAATACCGACTGTATTCCGGGCGTCTCTCATTCATCACGCGGTTTGCGAAGATTGGAAAGAGATCGGCGGATACGTATAAGGATGAAAGGTCGCGCATGCCTTCGAAGGGAACGAACGCGTCCGAAATTCTGGCGCCTTCCGTATAACCGAAAATGTAATTGTTATCGATGTTTACTAGTTTTGCGACAGGGAGCCACCGTCGCGTGTCGGGATCTTGCCAGGTCAAAAAGAAAGCTCGCATCATCTTAATCCCAAGAGCTTTTGTTTGTTGATCTCTAACATTGCAATCGCGAACGCGGACGCCTCATTGCTGATTAGCGCAGTCGGAACTCGTTTAAAAATACCAGAAACATCTGCTTCGCTTACAGCTGAAAGCTTGTCCAACCAAAAGTCCATATTCGATTTCCCTATTGAACACGCGATCTTAAACGCGTTGATCGTATAAAGAGGTTGACTGTTGGTTTGTTCCTCATAGAGACCTGATCTTGTTCTGGCTGCGTATGCCTCGACACTATACCGTTTATCTCGGGTTTTTAAGCGCTCGGCGCGCACTTCGTCGCGAAGTTCTCTTCCCAGACTTGACGCGTGGTCGAACGTGGGAGCCAAACTGACTGTGCGCCTTTCGGGGTTGCGAACAAGCCCCCAATTCTCATTGTGGCGATCGCCGTTTCCAATCCACGCATCCAGCATTAGATAACCACTGAAAGTACGAACGCTCAGTTCGGGATCGTCCGTAGACTTGAGTGCTTCGAGGACTCGACTGACGGTGTGACCGCGATACTTATAACGTGTTCCCTCATTCGTCGGCGGAGCAGGATCCATTAGTTGGTTACCCAAGATAAGATCACTACCATCCTCGTTCATTTTTGGCGTTAGTACGCCCAACTTGCCTTTGAAACGAGCAAAATCGTAGTGAGCATGGGGCAAGGCGAGAAGTTGACACAGCTCACAGGCAATTTTTTCCGCCCAGTTCTCTCCTGTCTCCTCTCGGCCAAATTTCAGCAATTGAAGCTTGCCATCACGTTTGAACCAGAACTTCTCCTTGGTACCGAGATACTCAATGACCTCAATCTCGCTTTCCACATCAACAATAGGAAAAAAGCTCATACCAGACGAACATCCACACGATGGGTGACTGACCTTCCGTATTTGAGTTTTCCCTTGTGAGCAATCAATATGCTGAGTGGCAGCCACCGGCCTCTAGTGATCGACAGTCCTTTTTGTCTGATATCATCTAGATTTTAGTATCAATACGCTATCAAGGTTGATTGTTGATATAGCCTATCCGAGAGCGCTCTGTTCGGCGCAGATCCGATCGATCAGCGCATCGAATTCGCCCTTCGGCGGACGGGCCTTCGCGAAACGCTGCTTGAGGTGCATGATCGGCTCGGCGAGGATTTCATCCAGGCTTTGGGCGCAGGTGAAGTCGCCGGCAACACTCTTAACCTTGGAATTATCGAAAATCGCCGTCCAGGCCTTGTCGCCGGTCAGCGGGCCGATCCATTCCGCATTATACCTGATGAGCGTGTCTGTCGGCACATGGACGATCTTGGCCTCGACGCCGAGCAGGCGGGCGATTGCCTTCTGGATGTCATCCCAGATGTGGGCGTGGTCGTTGGTGATGTGGAAGATGTCCTGCAGGGCCTTCTGCTTGCCGAAGAGGCCGACGAAGGGCACGGCGAAGTCGACCGAGCGGGTCAGCGTCCAGGGCGTATGGCCGTCGCCCGCCACGATGGTCGGCTCGCCGTCCAGCATGCGCCGCGCCATGACATCGCTGTCGCCCATCATGATGGGCAGGCCGGTGCGGACAGTGTGGCTGGGGCGGACGATGGTCCAGGCGAGGTTGCCGGCCTTCTTCAGCAGTTCCTCGCAGGCGATCTTGGCCTGGCTATAGGGCCAGTAGGGGTTGATCGCCGGTGTTTTCTCCTCGGTGATGATATAGTGGCGGGCCGGCTTCTCGTAGACCGAGGCCGACGAGATGAAGATGTATTGGCCGCAGTGGCCGGAGAAGATCTCGATGTCGCGAGCAATCTGATCCGGCGTGAAGGCGATGAACTGGGCGACGACGTCATAATTGGCCCTGGCGAGATCGGCATAAACAGATGATCCAAGCTCACCGACGATGGAGGTGACGCCCGCGGGCAGGGGATCGCCTCTCAGGCCGCGGTTGAACACGCTGACCTGGTGGCCTTGAGCCACGGCGCGCTCGACGCAGGGATAGGAAATCTGGCCGGTGCCGCCGATGAAAAGGATGTTCAGAGCCATGTGGGATCTCCGTGTCGGATGAGGCAGGATTATCGATAATCTTCATAGCGCGAAAGAGAGGAGCCGTCGCGTGCAAAATGGCGATTGCATGGTGACGCAGCAGTGCAGGCGGGTCCGCTTCCCTGCGCCGCCGGCCGTTTATGAACGTCCCGCTATGGTCGGCCTCAGCCTCCAGTCATTGGAAGGCGCCTGCGCACGATGCTCGCATGGAACTTCGTCCCATGGATCAGCCCATCATCATTGAAATCAAACGTCGGGTTGTGCAGCGGCGCTGAATCCTCTCCATTGCCGAGGAAAACGAAGCAGCCGGGGACGAGACCGAGGAAGCGGGCAAAATCTTCCGAGGCCGTCATCGGTTCCTTTCGAACCTCGATGCTGGCGGGCGCGAAGATGTCGCGGGCAATTGCGAAGGCCTCTTCGGTGAGGGCAGGGTCGTTCAACAGGGGAATGAATTCCCTTGTGTAGGTGACTTCGGCGGCGAGGTTGTAGGTCTTTGCGGTGCCTTCGGCGATCACCCGCATCTGCTTTTCGATTTCGGCGCTGACGCCGGGGTGGAAACTTCTGGCATCGCCAAGAATGCGGGCGAGGCCGGGAAGCGCATTGCGGGTGCCGTCGGTCAGGAGTTCGGTGACGGAGACGACGCCGATATCGGTCGGGTCGAGGCGGCGGGCGACGATCGTCTGCAGGTTCATGACCAGCGCACAGGCGGCGACCAGCACTTCGTTGGTCGCGTGCGGGCGGGCAGCGTGGCCGCCGGTGCCCTTGAGCACGATCTCGAAATTATCCTCCGCTGACATGAAGGCGCCGGGGCGGGTCTGGAAGTGGCCGACGGGAAGGCCCGGCATGTTGTGGAGGCCGTAGATCTCGTCGAAGGGGAAGCGCTCGAAAATACCGTCTTCGATCATGGCAAGTGCGCCCTTGCCCCATTCTTCGGCGGGCTGGAAGATGAAGCGCACCGTGCCGTCAAAACCGCCGTCTTCGGCGAGCATTCTGGCTGCACCCAGCAGCATGGCGGTGTGGCCGTCATGGCCGCAGGCATGCATGACGCCTGGGTTGCGCGAGGCATAAGGCCGATCGGCCTGCTCGGGAATGCGCAGGGCGTCCATGTCGGCTCTCAGCGCAATCGAGCGGTTGCCGCTGCCGCGCTTCAGGGTGCCGACGACACCTGTGCCGCCCACACCTTCCGCAACATCGTCGAAGCCGAATTCACGGAGTTTTTCAGCGACGAAGGCCGAGGTCCGCTTTTCCTCGAAGCCGAATTCCGGGTGGGCGTGGAGATCGCGTCTCCAGGCACGCATGTCGGAGGCCAGTCGGTCGAGATCCATTTTTCTATTCCTCCTGCGTCAGCGTGCTGACGACATCGAGCAGGACGTCGGCGCCTGCGACGAGATCGTCATGAGAGGTGAATTCCCGGGGATTATGGCTGATACCACCCTTGCTCGGCACGAAGATCATGGCAGATGGCGCGATGCGGGCGATCATCTGGGCATCGCGGCCCGCACCCGAGGTCATGCGCCTGCAGGGGAGCGCGCGTGCCCTGGCGGCTGCCTCGATCGTGGCGACGATTCCTTCGTCGAATTTGACCGGCTCGAAGCGGGCGAGCCGCTCCACCGAGATCGTAACCTGCTCTTCGGCCGACAGGCTTTCGAGGAAGCGGGCAAGGGCTGCCTCTTCCTCTTTCAGCCGATCCTCGTCCGGGTCGCGCAGGTCGACCGTGAAGATCGCCTTCGAGGGGATGACGTTGATGGCGTTCGGCTGGAATTCCAGGCAGCCGACAGTCGCGACCGTCTGCGTGTTCGATGCCATGGCGCGCTCGCGCAGGAAGGTGATGACGCGGGCGCTCGCATGGCCGGCATCGCGGCGCATCGTCATCGGCGTCGTGCCGGCGTGGTTGGCGTCACCTTCGATCGTCACGCGCTGCCAGGAAATGCCCTGCAAGTTCTCGACTGCGCCAAGGGACAGGCCTTCGCGCTCCAGCACCGGGCCCTGCTCGATATGGAGTTCGATATAGGCGTGCGGCTTCAGGAAACCGGGCTCCTTCTCGCCGGCATAGCCGATGCGTTTCAGCTCATCACCGAGCAGTGACCCGTCCGTTCCTCTCGTCGCAAGCGCCGTTTCCACATCGAGCCCGCCGGCATAGACGAGCGAGCCCATCATATCGGGTGCATAGCGTACGCCTTCCTCATTGGTGAAGGCGGCAACGGCGATGGGGCGGGATGGCGCGAAGCCTGATGCCTTCAGCGTTTCGATGACTTCGAGCGCCGAGAGCACGCCGTAACAGCCGTCATAGATGCCGGCGTCGATGACGGTATCGATATGCGAGCCGAGCAATAGCGGGGCGCGATCCTGCGTACTATCGGGCGCCCAGATGCCGAAGATGTTGCCGATCCGGTCTATGGCGAGTTCCAGTCCGGCGGCTTCGATCCAGGCGACGAGGCGGTCGCGGCCGAGCTTGTCCGCGTCGGAGGCGGCAAGGCGGACCAGCCTGCCATCCGCATCGCAGCCGATCGCGCCGAGTTCGGCAAGCCGGCCGAGAAGCCGCGATGCATCGATGGATGTGTTGCTCATGCTGCA
Source organism: Rhizobium viscosum (assembly GCF_014873945.1). Lineage (NCBI taxonomy): Bacteria > Pseudomonadati > Pseudomonadota > Alphaproteobacteria > Hyphomicrobiales > Rhizobiaceae > Rhizobium > Rhizobium viscosum. Next base: position 3,658,404 of record NZ_JADBEC010000001.1, read on the forward strand.
CCTCGCGACAGGACTTCATCGGGCGAGCGCCCGACGATCTCCTGATATCGGCCGGGGTCGGTGGCACCCTCCGTGTTCACCACGAAGATGCGCGAATCCGGGCCAAGGGAAAGGGCGGCCTTCGCCTCGGGATCGGCGAGCGCCTTCAGGAGACCGGCAAGGCCGACACCGCCGCTTTCGCCGGAGACGATGGCGGGATCGCCACCCAGGGGATTGGCAAGGCGCCGCATGATGGAGATCGCATGCTCCTCATCGACGGTCATGAAGGCATCGGCCACGCGCGACAGGATGCGCCAGGCGACCAGCGACGGCTCGTAGCATTCGAGCATCGCCATGACGGTCGGTTCGGCATGCGGCACAGTGACCGGATGGCCGGCGCGAGCGGTTTCGAACAGGCAGGCGGCGCGAGCAGGATCGACGACGGTGAAGACCGGCCTGGCATCGCCGAGCGCAATCGCCAGATGGCCGGCAATGGCAGCGGCAATGCCGCCGACGCCGGACTGGATGAAGACATGCGTCGGCGGCGCCGGCAACTGCCGGAGCGCCTCGCACACCAGCGCTGTGTAACCCTGCATGACGAGACCGGGGATGCGCTCGTAACCCGGCCAGGACGTGTCGGAGACGATGGTCCAGCCGCGCTCCTTGGCGACGCGTGCGGCCTCCTTCACGGAGTCGTCGTAGCTTCCGGCGACGCGGATCATCTCGGCGCCGAAGCGGGCGATCGCCGCGACGCGCTCGTCGCTCACACCGGCGTGGATGAAGATCGCCGCCCGCGCGCCGACGAGGCCGGCGCCTTGCGCGACCGAGCGGCCGTGATTGCCATCGGTGGCGCAGGCAAAACACATGGTTTCGGCGATCTCTTTGACGACGGGCGAATGCAGCTCGGCCATGTCGACCGGCCGCCCAAGCCTAACTTCGGCTTCCTCGAGAATGAGGCGGATGACGGCATAGGCGCCGCCCAGCGCCTTGAAGCTGCCGAGGCCGAGACGCTGGCCCTCATCCTTCACATGGATGGCGGCCACACCGGATGCCGCGGCAAGGCTGGACAGGGAGATGAGCGGCGTTTCGGCATGGTTTTCGCGATAGCGCAGGTGGCGCTCCACGCCTTCCGCTGCCGCAAGACCAAGCGTTTCCGCATCACCTGACGCGAGCGGGTGTCTATAGTCGGCATTGCTGTTGAGGATGAACATTTGCGCCTCGCTTGCTGTCCGGCGGAAACATATTGCGGCAGCCACGAAAAAGGCGCTGATATTTGGCCCTTGTTTTGCAAGTTTGTTTCGTGGAGCCCCACATGCCGGCACAACTCGATGCCTTCGACCGCAAGATCCTGGACATCCTGCAGCGCGACAATACCATGCCGCAGCGCACGATCGGCGAGGCCGTCAATCTCTCCGCCCCGGCGGTGCAGCGGCGCATCAAGCGCATGACGGAAGAGGGCGTGATCCGCGCCAATGTCGCCGTCATCGATCCAGCTGCCGTCGGCCAGGCGATCACCATTTTCGTGGAAGTGGAGGTCATCAGCGAGACGGCGGAGCAGATCGAGCAGGCCAAGCGCGAATTCGCTGCCGCGCCGGAAATCCAGCAATGCTATTACGTGACGGGAGAGGCCGATTTCGTACTCGTCATTATCGTGTCTTCGATGGCCGATTACGAAGCGCTGACGCGGCGCCTGTTCTTCGGCAACAACAATGTGAAGCGGTTTCGGACATTCGTTGCCATGGATCGAATCAAGGTGGGGCTCAGCGTTCCGATTTGAGCGTGGTTTCAAGGGAGTTGCCTATTCATGCTGATCATTTTCGGCGGTTTGCCAGGCAGTGGGAAGACGACGATTGTGAGGGCCTTGGCGAAGCGGCTTGGGGCCGTCCATCTTCGCATCGATACGATCGAACAGTCAGTGCGGGATTCCGGCATGTTGAGATCGGAGGTCGGACCGGCGGGATATCTGGTTGGATATGCCCTTGCCGAAGACAATCTGACGCTCGGCAATACCGTCGTTGCGGATTCTGTGAACAGCCTGACGATAACACGTGATGCGTGGCTCTCGGTCGCTGCGCGGGCGGGTGCGCGGGCCGTCGAGATCGAAATCGTCTGTTCGGACAAGGTTGAGCATCGTCGGCGGGTCGAGACGCGGGCAAGCGATATTCCGGGGCTGATAAATCCGAGCTGGGAGAAGGTTGTCACGCGCGATTATGACGATTGGGGGCAGAGACCCATAGTGATCGACAGTGCGGTGCTGAATGTGGATCAAGCCGTCGCCGAATTGATCTCGGAACTGGGGCCAGCTCAAATCGGCGACAGGATTTTTGACGCGAGGCTTTAGGCAGCAGCTCTCGCCACTGGACCCGTTCTTCTCAGCAACTGGCGCAGCGACAGGGCGTGCAGGACGAGGGACGTGGGGACGGTGAAGGCCGGAATGATGGCGGTGGGATAGGTGCCGGTCGTCAGATTGGGATGATCGAGGGCGAGCTGCTGCAGGGGGCCGGGCGTGGTAAGGGCGCCCAGCGTGACCGCTACGACCAGATCGGCTATGCCGAAGAGGTTCCAGAACAGAGCCGCCCGGGCGCTTCCTGGCCGGCCGCTTGCAAGCAGTACGGCCGTCGGCAAGGCCATCAGCCCTGTGATCACGTCACCCGTGCCGGCGGGAAGGGCGAAAACGCCCGGTGTCGTCCCGGCCAGCCAGTTGGCGAGGAAGACGCCGCCGATCACCCTGTAGGCCTGGAGGCCGATCAGCCAGTTGGCGGGCATGGCATCGAGCAGCACACCGATCCGCTCCGAGCGCGACAGGAGCGTGATAACGATAGCCGTCGGCACGACGATCATCAGCGGCAGCAAGGGGATTGAAACCGCTCCGGGCAGGAGAAGGCCATCGGCGACAATAATCCAGGCCGCGCCATGCCAGAGGGTGAGCGGAACGGCGATGGCCAGCCAGGTCCATGTCCGTTCCGATGCCGTCAGCGACGTGCGAGACAATCCTGCCCATGTGCCGCCGAGCACGATGAGATGCACGGCGATACGAGCGACGATCACGGAGAGGTCAGAGCGTTGAAGCTCCGGTATTGTGACAAGGGCAGCGAACCAGAGGCCTGTAGCCACTGCGCTGCCGGCGAAGGCAAGTGTCGGGGTAATGGAGGTAGCGGTGGTGTTCAGCGCCAATGTGAGATCCTCCCGTTTTGGCGAAACCGGTGAAGCGATCGGCGCCTGATCTGGATTAGGCATCGACGCGCATGGCTGCGGTCATGAGAGCATGTCACTCTCCAATGACATCACTAACTCTTATAATGAGAGTTACTATGCGGCAAGCGATTTGGCGGTACGGTTTGTCGCAGGTCCGGTCGCTGCCGAGCTTTCTTGAACCAATCATTCCGGCAAACTAAAGTGGCTCTCATGATGAGAGGCGCTCGTCGATATCGCGGGGCCGGGAAGGAGTTCGATGCGTTCGAAGGGTTTCGATGGGATGGTCTGCTCGATCGCCGGCGTCATGGCGGCGATCGGCGATCGGTGGGGTTTGCTGATCCTGCGCGATCTCGTCTGCGGCCTCAGCCGCTATGAGGATTTTCGCCAGTCGTCGGGCGTGACCAATGCGACGCTCAGCGACCGGCTGAAGCATCTGGAGGCCAATGGTCTTATCGAGCGGCGGCGTTATCAGGTGAATCCGGAAAGGTTCGAATATATCCTCACCCGGAAGGGCTGGCAGATCGCGCCCATCATGCCGGTGCTCGCCCAGATCGGCGACAGCCTCGGCATGTCAGGTGCTTCGGGGCCGCCCATGACCTTCGTCAATCGCAAGACGGGCGCGGAGATACGCTGGGGCTTTATCGACCAGAAGACCGGCGAACCGGTAAGCCCGGTCGATCTCGACATCAAGGAAGGGGATGGCGCGGACGACGCAGTTCGGTGGCGATTGTCCCACGCCCGGGCTCGCCGCCGGGCGCTCGATGATATTCTGGCTAGCTCGGGCGCGACGGATGCGCAAAAATCGGATTCATGAAGTCCATCAGAAACGGGAGGTGCCAATTCATGCTGATCATTTTCGGCGGTTTGCCGGGTTCGGGGAAGACGACGACTGCGCGTGCGCTGGCGAAGGAGCTTGGGGCCGTTCATCTGCGTATCGATACGCTCGAACAGAACATACGGGCTTCGGGCATGTTGAGCTCGGAGGTCGGCCCGGCAGGCTACATGGTCGGATACGGGATTGCCGAAGACAATCTCACGCTCGGTAATATCGTCGTCGCGGATTCGGTGAATCCCTTGAAGGTGACGCGAGACGCCTGGTTGTCGGTTGCTGCGCGATCGGGCGTGCCGGCCGTCGAGATAGAAATCATCTGCTCGGACCGGATTGAACATCGCCGACGGGTGGAAACGCGGGCAAGCGATGTTCCGGGGTTGGTAAAGCCTCTCTGGGAAGAGGTGACTGCACGCGACTATGAGGATTGGGGGTCGAGTCCCATCGTCATCGACACTGCGAAGCAGGGCGTGGATGAGGCTGTTGCCGCGTTGCTATCGAAGCTTGAAATTGGCCGATATCGGAAAGCGCGGGAAGTCTGATATCGGTCGCCGAGGGCTTTGTATTTGTGGGAATGATCGGAACGGTGCGAAGCCTCAGGTCAGCCGGGCATATTTTTCGAAGAGGTCGGAGAGGTTCGTCGCGATCGGGTAGTAGTAACCGCTCTCGATGAAATAATCGATCGCTTCGTCAGTGGATTTTCCGGCGATGCCGTCGCTGCGCATGCCATGGAAGAGCTCGCCATCGGTGTACATGATCGCGCCTGTATGTTTGCCTTCGGTGATTTCGACGAGGGTGGAGAAGTCGCCGCCGAGGCCGACGACATGTGCGAAGGGAGTGAAACCGTAGTCGTGGAAATCCATGGCCGGGGCGAGTTCCTCGAGATCGAAATACGGATGCCCGTTGCCGATGCCAAACAGCGTGTTGATGTCGGAGAGAACGAAGGCATCGCGCTGCGCCTCTGCGGGCAGGGTGGCGATGGTGGTGTGGGGGATGTGATAGTCAAGGCCGTTTTCCCGCATCAGGAAATCGCGATAGCCATCGGAAAGACTGACCTCATGCTCCGTCTCGAATGCCGAGAGCCGCGCTTCCTCCGCGCCGCCATAGCGGGCTGCGACGAGAGGGGACTTCGCAAATCTGGCGAGGGCATCAGGGCGCCGGAACGGGATTGTGTTGTCATTGCTCACGATGGGTTTCCTTGCTGCGAGTACGGCGCAGGCATTTAAGGCCGGGGCGGGCGAGGTCAATAGCAGGCCGCTTCATTGACCTCTGACGGTATCGGGGCGCTAATGGAGCGGTATCGTCACTGCTTGCAGGCAAGGAGGATGCGATGCTGCTCAAGGGGGAACGAACCTTCGTCGTGCGCGACATGGGAGGGTTTGTCACGCATATCAACATGCCGGGATGGGTGAAGCCGAAGCCTGTTGATCATGGGCATGGGCCGCTGGCGATGGTGGTCGAATCCATCCTGCATCCGGGCCGGCTGATCGCCATGCACGAGCACCGCAATGACGAGATCATCTCCTGGGTGCCTGAAGGCGTGATGCGCCATGAAGACAGAGCCCGTGGCCGGCTGGTTTGCGACAGCGGGCATCTGATGGTGATGAATGCCGGGCGCAGCTTCTGGCACTCCGAGGAAACGCTGGCCTCCGATCCGCCGCTGCGCATGCTGCAGATCCTCGTGCGGCCCGATGCTGTCGATCTCGAACCCGGCATCCAGTATGGGGCAATGCCCGAAATCATGCGCAATCGCTGGCGGCACCTTGTCGGGCCGGAAGGGGGCGATGCGCCCTTTTTCGTGCGCAACCGGATCGATTTCTTCGATATCCGGCTGGAGGCTGGCGTGCGGGTGGACTTCCCGCATAAGCAGGGGTGCGACCTATATTTCTATGTGTTCAGCGGCGTGGTTCTCGCCGGCGGGCAGGCGTTTGGTGAGGGCGAGCAAGGTCTGCTGCTGTCGGATGAGATGTTGATCGTGGAGGCAACGAGCGCCTGCGTGATGGTGGCCTTCCTGCTCGATCCCCGGTCTCCCGTCACGAGGCAGGGGACGATGGCCGACACCACGAAGATCCCGCCGCCTGTCGTGATCCGCCTCGTGAAACGGTGGCAAGGGTTGAAGCGGCTGTGGCTGCGGAAGTGAAGATAGGTGCCGGCCTCAGCTCCAATATTTGACGGCATAAACGACCGTCATGACGGCGCCGGTGAGGATGACGAACCAGCGGACGATGGTGGCGGGCAGCACGCGCACGAGGTAACCGCCGAGATAGCCGCCCACCAGGGCGCCGGACAGCATCGTCAGCGTTTCGGGCCAGTGGACGGCGCCTTTGGCGATGAAGATGACGACCGCCGCCATGCTGACCGAGGTGGCGAGCAGGTTTTTCAGGGCTTTTACCCGGCGGATATCGTCGGGATCGGCAATCGAGAGAACCGCCGTCAGGATGACGCCGAGGCCGGCGCCGAAGAAGCCGCCATAGATCGACGAAAGGCCGAGGACGGAAAGCCCGAGACCGCGCGAAGGCTCGGCATCGCCGCGCCGTGCCTCGGCCCAGGCGGCGATGCGGGGCGAGAAGAGGAAGAGCAGGGTGGCGATGCCGATCAGGGCTGGAACGGGCAGGACGAAGAGCCGCTCGGGCAAAGCAAGCAGCAGCAGCGCGCCGATGGCGCCGCCGATCAGGCAGACCAGGACGGATGACCAGAGCCTGGCATCCAGCGGCAGTACCTTGCGGCGGTCGGCGAGGACGGCGAGCAGATGGCCCGGCACGATCGCCACCGCATTCGAGGCATTGGCCGTGACGGGCGGCAGGCCGGCTGCGAGCATGGCGGGGAAGGTGAGCAGCGTGGCGCCGCCGGCGAGCGCATTGATCACGCCACCGGCGATGCCTGATGTAAACAGCAATAAAATGATTGCTGGTGTCATTGGCTTGCTCCCCATCTCCCCGATGTGTCTTTCGATGCATCAGGGGGCATTATGAGGACAAGCCGTTGATGGCTTCGAGCCGTTCGCGTTGCGAAATATTCTGGTAGATCACCCCACGCGTGAAGCGCGGGGCAAAGATCGGTCGCACCTCACCCGTTTGGGCGACTTGCACAAGGCGGGTGCTCGCGTTGCCATGCGGAAGCGGGGGCTCGGGTTTCGGCCTGTCAATCTTGGGAGGGAAAGATGCATGGTTTTACGCAAAGACCCCGCGTGGCTTGCGGCTGCGGCGGCTGTCCCGATGGACCTGGCGATCCAGGGCGCCGCCGCTTCCTGTGCAGTGCGTTGGGAGGTGTGGCGGCAGTAACGGCCGGGGCTGTCGCCTCATCCGCCGAGCCGGCATCGGCACAGAGCACCCTGGCGCCCGATGATGCGCTGAAGGCGATGATGGACGGAAACAGGCGCTTCATCGAGGGGCGCCTCCAGTCTCTCAATGAGGACCTTTCGATCCTTAAAGCGAAGACGGCGGAAAAGCAGGAGCCTTTCGCGGCGGTGCTCTCCTGCGCCGATTCACGCGTGCCGGTGGAGTTTGTCTTCGACCAGAGCATCGGCCAGCTCTTCGTCGTGCGTGTTGCCGGAAATATCGCTACGCCTGAGATCATCGCCAGCCTCGAATATGGCGTTGCCGTTCTCGGAGCCCGGCTTTTGATGGTGCTCGGCCACAGCAATTGCGGCGCGGTGAAGGCCACCATCGACGGCAAGGCCGTGCCAGGCCAGATCGGCGCCCTCTATGCGCCGATCTGGCCTGCGGTGAATGCCGCAGGCAACGATCTTGAGGCGGCCATCGATGCCAATGCCAGGATGCAGGCGACGCTGATCAGCCGAAGCTCCACGGTCATTGCAGGTGCTGCCAAGGAGGGCAAACTTAGGGTCGTCGCGGCGCGCTACGATATAGCCAGCGGCGTGGTTTCGCTGCTTGTTTAATGGGTGCGCTTTCCTGCGGAATGGGATAGGTCTACGCCGATCAGCGCGGAGATCGCCATGTCCGGTGACACCCTTGCCCGTTCCTTCGGCCGGCAAGCCTTTGGATTGAGCCCTGAAAACTATCACTTAGCCCGGCCGCCTTATCCGCCGGCGGTGTGGGATGTGCTGCGGCAGAGGGCCGGGTTGCGATCCGGTATCTCGATACTGGAGATCGGTGCAGGGACCGGGCTTGCCACGGAACATCTTCTTGAACACGAGCCGCAGCGGCTGCTGGCCGTCGAGCCGGACAGGCGGCTTGCGGAATTCCTGCGTGCGCGGCTGCGTCGCCCCGAACTCGAGGTAGTCGAACAAGCCTTCGAAGACCTGGATGAGGCTCCGCAGTCCTACGATCTTGCCGTCAGCGCGACGGCATTTCATTGGCTGGATGCCGTTCCGGCGCTGCGGCGTATCCATGCTTTGCTTCGCGATGGCGGCGCGGTTGCTTTGATCTGGAATGTCTTTGGCGACAGCATCCGGCCCGATCCCTTTCATGAGGCGAGTGCGCATCTCTTTACCGGACATCGCCCAAGCCCCTCCGGTGGGGGAACGACGAAGACACCTTACGGGCTCGACAGCGAGGCCCGACTCAGGGATTTTGAGGAGGCCTCATTCTGTTGCGAGCCACCTGTCATGTTCGAGTGGACGCTGACGCTTGATCCGCCCGCAGTGCGGCGGCTCTATGCCACCTACTCGAATGTCGTGGCGTTGCCGGCGGAAGTGCGTGAGGCGTTGCTCAATGCGCTTGAAGAGCTGGCACGAAGCGATTTTGGCGGCGTCGTCACACGGAATATGACGACGTCAGTCTTTATCGCGAAGAGGCCGTAGTGGGTTAAGGGGCGTGGTGTTTGCCCGGAATACAGTGATGTCGGTTTTTTATCACTCTCATGTTCAGGGTAAGTTCCTTGAAAGCCTGACGAGGCGCCTGGCGTGAACGAACATCCACGCAAACAGCCTCCCGACCGCAAACAGCGCTAAAGGCGGAATAACAGCGACGACCACCGCCAGTTTGGTAAAAAAATAGGGATCGCCGTGGAATTGCTGCGACCATTCCAGCGACTGATATTGCTGGGTCAAAAGGTCTGCGAGAGGCATATCCTTGTATTCGGGCCATAGTATTCTGAAATGCCGCTCGTCATACCAGCACGCTTGTGACGGTGTTTCGTATTCGTCCCGGTTCCAAGGTTCGGCCGCCTCGCGTATCTCATAATTGAAGTGGATGACTCCGCGGGCTTGCTCGCATCGCACCGGCAATTCAGTTGGTCGATCGTGCTCCAGTTGTTTGTTTTCGGCCCATCCGTAATCCTCCACGATCGCCGGCCAACCAATCACTCCGATAATGGCGACCCATACAAGAGCGATCAAAAGCCAGAGATAGAAGAACCAGCGTCTCGCACTCATAGAAAGTCCTTTCGGGCAATATAAATGTGCACCGCCCTGGCTTTAGATCCGGCCAGCTTGCTTTGGGGTTTGCGATTGCTTCCGAATAAAATAAATGCATGGGTTGTATCAAGCTGAGGGGCAAGCACAATGCATTACTTCACTGATGTTTATAAGGATGGTCTGAAGTTTTCATGCCGGCTTGGCCGAAAAGCCTATTGGCTTTTCATCCTTGCAAATGTTTTGCTCTCCATACCGATCGGATTTGTTCTGGGATTCGTTAGCGGATTTTTCAGGCTCCCTGAATCTGTACCCACCTTTGCGTGGCTGGCAATTTATGCCGTGTTTTTCATGATACCGAATATCAGCGCGACTGTGCGTCGGTTACACGATGCGAATTTTCGGGGATGGTGGTGCCTTATCATGCTTATACCCTACCTCGGGGGATTGGCGCTGACGATCCTGCTGATTTTTCCTTCGAAGCCTGAGGGCGCCAGATTTGATCGAGACGCCGACCGGAGCTTAATTTTCGGCTGACATTCTATTAGGTTGACCCGGCCGAATGCCGAGGAAGGGCAGAGATCACTCAGATCGCCGGCCCCGGCCGGATGCGGCTTCCGTCGCTGAAGCGTGAGAGCCGGAAGCGGTTGAGATCGTGGCCGGGCGCGTTGCCCTGGATCAGGTCGGAGACCACGCGGCCGATGCCTGGGCCGATGCCGAAGCCGTGGCCGCTCATGCCTGTTGCGACGAAGAGGCCGGCGATGACGTCAACGCGGTCGACGATCGGCACGATGTCGGGCATCGCGTCGATCATGCCGGCCCAGGTCGTCTTCAGGCGGACGGTTTCGAATTGCGGGAAGAGGCGCTGGAAATTGCGGCTGATCGCATCGAGGCTGGATTGCTCGGGGGCGGGGTTGAGGACGCGCATCCGTTCGAACGGGCTCTCGCTATCCGCCGTCCAGTTGCGCGGGGTCGACCAGCTGTCCGGGAAGCCTTCGGGGGCTGCGGGCGAATAGCGGGTGCCGAAGGGGTGGGCCATGAGCGCCGGCATATATTTCGTGGCGTGGCGGAAGGCGTCGGGGCCGAGATAGAGGCGATGATCTCTCGGCGCCAGCGTGTAGCCGCCATCCTGCCTGCGGCGGAAGGCGACGTCTGCGCCAGCGGCAGCGCCCGCGTGGACTTCGGCCAGGGGCTCGGTTGCGGCCACGGTTGCGCGGACAGCGAGCTGCGGGATGGAGACGCCGTGGTTTCTGAGGAAGAGCGACGACCATGCGCCGCCTGCGACGAGCACGGTCGAGGCCTCGATGCGGCCGGCTTCGGTCCACACGCCGCTCACCTTGCCGGCGGCAATATCAAGGGTACGTGCGGCGCAGTTTTCGATGATCGTGACGCCCAGACGGGCGGCGAGCCGGGCAAGGGCAGGCACGGCGAGCCATGGCTCGACGCGCAGGTCCGACGGCGTCGTCATGGCGCCGGCGAATTTGCGGGACATGCCCTTGAAGAGGGAAGCCGTTTGCGCGCTGTCGAGCAGGCGGGTATCAAGGTCGTAGGTGCCCGCGAGCTTCATGAAGGTCTCGAAGCCCGCCATCTCCTTGTCCGAGTTTGCGAGATAGGTGACGCCGGTCTGGTTCAGCCCGATATCCTCGCCGCATTCTGCCACGAGCTCCTTCCAGAGGCGACAGGCCTCGATGACGATGGGCAGCTCGTCGGCATCGCGGCCCTGCTTGCGGATCCAGCCCCAGTTGCGGGAGGACTGTTCGGCCGCGATGCGTCCCTTCTCGATGAGTGTCACGGAGATATTGCGCTTGGCCAGAAACAGCGCCGTCGAAACACCGATGACGCCGCCGCCGATGATGACGACGTCGGATGTCTTTGGGAGCGGGCCATGATGCTGGATGGGATCCTCTAAAGAGAAGGGGAAGGCTGGCAAGCTATGCGTCCTGAAGGGCTGATCGATAGGGTACAAGTGCTAGAGGCTCCGGGGCAGCAATTCAAGCTGATGTCATCGCGGTCTTGGGCTTGCCTTTAGCCGAACGAGAAATTCGTCACCGACATTGCTGTCATGCGACGACGACAGGTTGCACAGCAGGCGAGGGAAGTGCTAGGCGAGCCTTTTTTGCCGGGAAGCTTGGCCTCAGGGGGAGGCCTGGCTGCTTTGAGCTGCAGAACCACGGTTGGACGATGACGACCTGCATTTATGTGATCAATCTCGACCGGTCCACGGATCGGTGGAATGCATTGTCCGATCAGGCCAAGACTCTGCAGTTCGATCTCGTTCGCATTGCCGGCGTCGATGGGCGGGAGGTTGCCGCAGATCAGCGCACAGCCTGGGACGAGCGCGCCTTCCAGCGCAACAATGGCCGGACCATGCTGCCGGGCGAGTATGGCTGCTACCGGAGCCACCTGAAGGTGCTCGCGGCCTTTCTGGAAACGGGCGAGGCCGCCTGCCTCATCGTCGAGGACGATATCATTTTGTCCCACGACCTCGTTGTGCGCGCCGAGGCGGCACTTGCAGCGGTGCCCGGTGCCGATGTGATCAAGCTCTTCAATCACCGCATCGTCGGCTTCAAGCCTGTCGCCACCTCTGCTGTCGGCGATGAGATCGGGCGGGCAACGCATGGTCCGCAAGGCTCGGCGGCCTGCTATGCGGTGACGCGGATGGGTGCCCTGAAGCTCCTCCAGACGGTCGGCGTCATGCGGTTTCCCTGGGATATCGAACTGGAGCGCGGCTGGGCATCCCGAGCGCAGGTCTACACGACCCGCCAGAATGTGACCGTCGTGGAAGAGGGCGGCTCGAATATCGGGACACGGTCCGTCTACAAGGCCACCAAATTTCCCTGGTGGAGGCGATTGCCGACCTATGCGATCCGCATCGCTGAGACGGTCCGCAGAATCAACTACGCATTGAAAAAGTAAGGCGCCTGAACGGATAGCCCCGGTTTCCAGGGCGGCTTTGCCGTTGCCCGCAAAGTTCGTCTCAAGACTTTTTTTGGCACTTCAGCAGGCTGTTTTATTGGTGTTACAATCGCGCATAATACTGCCGCAGTTTTTCAAGAATTACTTCAGCAAGTTACCCCAAAAATGGTCATTCTGTGGCGTAAAAGTTTACGATTCTGTATACTTACACGGTCTTGTTTGCACATGGTCTCCGATGTAGATCATCGCCGAAACCTATCGAGAAGTGTTCCGCCAACATCTCAACTCGGTCGGCTATCGGTCTGAGGTGTATCTTGAACGCTCGAAATAATTTCGTGGGTGAGTTGCACCCGCGTGCCTATGCGGCTGCCGATCCGGTAGCGTCTCATAAGTTGAAAATCCTGCATGTCCTGTTCTCCTCCAGAGTCGCCGGATCGGAGCGATACTGCGCTGATCTCGCCAACGGGCAGGCTGCCCTCGGACATGAGGTTCACGTTGCCGGACGATACGGCTCGCCGATTGCTGGCCTGCTCTCGAAAGAGGTTGTTTTCCACGGCTTGGCAATTCCGTTTCTGCGGGGGCTGAGATTGCGGCGGCTGATGGACAGGACAGGGATCGAGATCGCGCATGGGCATCTCAGCCATGGCTGCAAGGCACTTGCCGCAGCGCCCGACAGCGTCGCCAAGATCGCGACCCTGCATGTCGGCTACAAGGCCAAGCAGCATGCCCGCCTCGACGGGGTGATCTGCGTCAACACCGCCCAGTCGACGCGGCTCGGCACATTCGGCGGCCAGTCGACGCTGATTTCCAACTGGCTGCCCGATGTCAAATCCGCCGAGAGCTTCGACCTGCGTGCGCAGCTGAATTTGCCGCGCGAAACACGGCTCGTCGGCAGTGTCGGGCGTCTGCATCTCAGCAAGGGATATGATGTGCTGGTGTCGGCTTTCCGGCAGTCGGCACCCGACAATGCCGCTCTCGTCATCGTCGGCGAGGGGCCGCATCGCGCCGCACTGGAAAAGCTCGCCGAGGGCGACAGTCGCATCCATCTGCCCGGCCATTGCAACAATGTGCCAGGGTTCCTGCGCAATCTGGATCTCTTCGTCTCGCCGTCACGCGAGGAATCGGCAGGGCTTGCGATCCTCGAAGCCATGCATGAGGGGCTGCCGATCATCGCCACGGCGGCCGAAGGCCCGTCGGAATATCTGCGCGAGCATCCGGTGACACTGGCGGCACCCGGCTCTGTCGAAGGGCTCGCCGCGGCACTTGCCGATGTATTGCGGGAACAGCCAGTTGTCCGCCTGTCGCGCGTAGGCTACGACTTAGCTCCTTTCTCTCGTTCGGCAGGTATTGCGAATGTTCTCGATTTTTATTCCCGGGTTGCCCGCGGAGCCGCAGTCCAGGCTGCGCCCGACATCGATCAGCCGCGGTTGATCTATGCGTCTGAAGCCCAAGAGTGATTTCTGGCAGGTCGGCATCGTGCCCGCACGTGCCGACGCGCTGCTCGATGCCGAGACTTTGGCGGATTGTTCCGATCGCATCACATGGCTGCCCGACCCGGGGCCGTGGCGATATCTCGCCGATCCCTTCGCCGTGAGGAAGGGCGACAGCCTGCACGTTTTCGTGGAGGCCTATGATTACCATACCAAGCATGGCTTTATCGAGCGCCACGAACTGGTGGGGCCGGACCTCAAATGGCGCGGCAGAGCGGTGGTTCTCACCAGGCCTTTTCATCTCTCCTATCCCTTCCTGATCGAGCAGGAGGGCGAGGTGCTGATGATGCCGGAAAGCCATAAGGCGGGGGAGGTCGCTCTTTACCGCGCCCGCTCGTTCCCGGATGACTGGGTGCGGGAAACGGTGCTGCTGACCGGGATGCCCGTTGCCGAGGCCTGCCTCATCGAGCATCAGGGCAAGTGGTGGATGTTTTACACGCTCGTCGGGGCCGGCGCGCGCGACCAGCGCGAGCTGCATATCGCCTTTGCCGACAGCCTGACCGGCCCGTGGAAGACCCATCCGCAAAATCCGGTTTTGGTGGATCGCTCCGGCGCCCGGCCGGGCGGCACGCCCTTTATCGGCGCCGATGGGCAGGTCATCTTGCCGGTCCAGGACTGCAGCGTCAGTTATGGCGGTGGTCTGCGCTTCCTGCGCTTCAGCCTGCTCAGCGAAACGCATGTGACCTGCGCGCATCTGCCGGCCCAGTTGACGGGCGATCTCACCGCTGCCGGTTATCCCGACGGCCTGCACACATTTTCTGCCTGCGGAGACCTGACGCTGATCGATGTGAAGCGTATCGACAGATCCTTTGGTCGCCATATCGTCAACCTGAAACGCAAGCTGTCGCCGAAACCCGCCTTGTCAGCATTGGGGTGATATCGGCCGTTTTGCCCTCGCAATCTGTCTCGACACAGGCGAAACTGTGTTCGGATTCGATAAAAGGGAACGGTCAAGATGCCTTGCCGGCGAGGGCGACAGCGGTCTGGGGATGAGCGATGACGAAGCCGATGCTTTCGCTACAGCTCTATTCGATGCGCGGCCTTGGAGATCTCGGCACGCAGCTCGACAAGGCGGCGGGTGCAGGTTTTGGCGCCGTCGAGCCGCTCGAAGGGCACTTGCGTGACGCGAATATCCTTCAGGCCGGGCTTGTCAGGAACGGGCTGACGGCACCGTCGGCTCATGTCGGACTGGAGGCGCTGCGCAGCGAGCGGCAGCGCTTTATCGATGCTTGCCAGCAGTGCGGCATCGGGCAGCTCTTCGTTCCGCATCCGGCGCCTTCTGCGATCAAAGAAACGAAGGCGGCATGGCAGCGGATCGGCCGTGAGCTGGGCGCGCTTGCGGAGCAGATGAAGGAAGCAGGCATCGTGCTCGGCTATCACAACATGATGGCAGGCTTCGACCGCACCATTGGCGGCCGCTACGGCTTCGAGATCATGTTCGAGGCGGCCAAAGGCAGCCCGCTCACCTGGCAGGCGGATATTGCGTGGCTGGCGCGCGCCCAGCCGAATGCGGTCGAATGGATAAGGCGCTATGCCAATGTGCTGGTCTCGGTGCATGTGAAGGATCAGGCGCCCGAGAATGTCGATCCGGAGGAAGGCGGCTGGGCCAATGTCGGCTCCGGCGTGCTCGTCTGGCCGTCGCTGTGGCAGGCGGCGGTCGCGAGCGGGGCGCGGCTCTTCGTCGTCGAGCACGATAATCCACGGCTGCCCTTCGAATTTGCGGCGCGCAGCTATGCCTATCTCAGCCGGTTTGTGACTTAGAACACCGGCCTTTGGCTGCCGCTGATCGCTGGAAATTTCGGCGGCCGGGGACATCATCATCCCCTGCTAAGCCTCTAGATATGGCGCAGGGGGGACTTGCGGCAAGACCCTGAAGAGGGCGTAGAACGCTCAACCTGATCAACAGCATCGGGAGATGAGCATGCGTGTATTGCTATCCACATACGGATCACGGGGAGATGTGCAGCCATTGGCGGCGCTGGCGGTTGCCTTGCGGACAATAGGCGCCGAGGCGGTGGTCTGCGCACCGCCGGATGCGGAATTTGCCGGGCTGCTCGACCGGCTCGGCGTGCCGCTGGCGCCGGCCAATGCGCCCGTGCGGCAATGGGTGAGCGAGGTGATGAAGAGCGCCGAAGGCAATACGCGAGAGCGCTCGGCCGATGGTATTTCCGAACGGGCGGCCGGCATCCTGGCAGGGCAATTCGAGGCGTTGTCAGCGGCTGCGGAAGGATGCGATCTCATCGTCGCCGCAGGGCTGTTTCCCGCAATGGCTGCGGCACAGCTGGTGGCCGAGCGGGCCGGCATCGGCTATTTCGGGGCGACATTCTGCCCGATCTTCCTGCCGTCGCATCACCACAAGCCGCATGAATTCAAGGGCCGGCCGCATCCGCCTGGCGTGACCGACAACCGGGTTCTCTGGGACTACGATATCGAAACGAAGAATGTGATCTTCGGCGGAGCCTACAATCGGCTGCGCGCATCGATGGGTATGGCGCCGGTGGATAATGTGCGCGATCCCGTTCTGACCCGCCGGCCGTTGCTTGCGGCCGATCCGGTCATCGGGCCGCTGCTTGCGACGGATCTGATCGACGCGGTGCAGATGGGCGCGTGGATGCTCGATGACGAACGGCCGCTATCAGCGGCTCTGGAAGCCTTTCTCGATAATGGAACGCCGCCCGTCTATGTCGGCTTCGGCAGCATGCCGATGCACGTCCTGAAGGATGCCGTGGGCGTGATCCTTGCGGCGATCCGCGCTCAGGGGCGGCGTGCCGTTCTGTCGCGCGGCTGGGCCGGACTGGTGCCCGATGAGGGCGCAAGCGATTGCTTCGTCATCGACGAGGCCAATCATCAGGCGCTCTTTCCGCTGACTGCGGCGATCGTCCATCACGGCGGGGCAGGGACGACGGCAACTGCGGCCCGGGCGGGCGTGCCGCAGGTGGTCGTGGCGCAGATTGCCGACCAGCCCTATTGGGCGGGCCGCGTTGCAGCGCTCGGCATTGGCGTGGCGCATGAGGGGGCGACACCAACGCCTGAGACCTTCTCCGCCGCGATTTCGGCGGCGTTGCAGCCTGATATGCGCGAGCGCGCCGTGGCCGTCGCCCCCACGATCCGAACCGACGGGGCGATGGTGGCGGCAAGGCTGCTGCTTGCCTCGACCGGGAGATAAACGGGAGGAAACGTGGTCAATCGCGCGGCAGCCTGCCGAGCAGCAGCTGGTTTCCCGTGCGGTTGCCGCAACCGTTGCATTTCAGGCGAAGGCCGATTCTCGCCAGCGATATGTCCTTGCCGTAGCTGTAGGCGAGCATGCGCCGGTCAATCCTCGCCTCGCGCTGGCAGGCCGGGCAGCGGGCATGGAGGACGTACCATTGCGGCAGGGTGGCGAGTGTCTCCCTGTCGGTTGCGACCTCCTCGTGGCTGGCGACGAGATCGATGCTGCGGCGGTGTTTCATGTCCGGTCAAGGGAGGACCTGTCGAAGGTGGGCCGCCAGCCGCGGGTCATGCCCCGGCTCATGGCGCCTTCGGCAAGCGCAAGCTGTTTGCGCAGGTGGCGGCAATCCTGCAGAAGCGTGGCGATGGCGGCCTTGGCATCCTCGTCGTGCCAGGAAAGCACGGCCTCGACCTCCCAGCTCAAATCTTCGTTTCCGATCACATTACCATTGGTTTTTGGGGCCAGTTGCGGACGCATGTTCTCATTCTCCTTGCAGAGCATTTCAGTTCAGGATTGTCGGGATGGCGACCGCAGCGCCAAGAATGTTCTTATTATGTTCTCATTTTGGTGGGAGTCAAGGGCTGTGGTCAGGCTGAGCGCGGAGAGGAGAATTGGATCGGGCGCCGTTTGCGGACACCGCGTGATTGAGGCAGGATAGGCTTATGGGAACAAGCAGGGATGAAACGGTGCGCTGATGCTGATCGGCTCATGTCATTGCGGCAAGGCGGGCTGGACGCTGGAAGGTGATCCGGGCTCGATCACGGCGTGCAACTGCACGCTCTGCCGGCGTTATGGAGCGCTCTGGGCCTATGATTACGAGGGCGAGCGGATCACCGTGAGCGGCGAGACCGGTTCCTATACACGGACCGGCCCGGAGACGTCGTCGCTGGAAATATTGTTCTGCCCGACCTGCGCCTGCGTGCTCAGCTGGCGCGGCCTGAGGCTCAACAGGGATGGGCGCCGGCGCATGGCGGTCAATCTGCGGCTGGCGCCGCCGGATCTCGTTTCCGATCTGCCGATCGATCATTTCGACGGGCTGGAAACATTTGACGACCTGCCTTCCAAGGGGCGGTGCGTGCGCGATCTCTGGTTCTGACGGACGCAATATCGCTGCACAATTTTGCTGGAATTGCGCTAAACCAGTCCGTGGCCTCCGATAAAGAAGATTGCCGCGCACAGGATCAAAATCGCCGCGACCGCATGGATCCGGGAAAAACCATGTCCATGGGTTGGAGCCTCTGCACCATAGCCGAGACTACGATGGTCTTCTTCGAAGTTTGACAGCAAATCACGCATTTCATTCCCCCCAGCATCCGGCCTGATTATTATCTGCCAGGCTCAAGGGTACCATGCGCTCGTTCGCGTGATTTAGGCAGATCGCTAAAGGTTCAATCACCTTCCGGTGGATACTCCATACCCAGCAAAAACAGCCGGTGAAACCGGCCGTTTTCAGATACAGGACGTGCTGTCAGACGAGCAGGGAGCTGTTTACCAGGATGTCGGTATTGTCGAAGAACGTCTTGTTCACACCGATGAAAGCGATGTCCTGGGCAGCATGGGTCGTGCTGGCGCCGTCGGCGTCGTAGGACAGAATGCCGGTTGTGGAATTGTAGATCAGCTCGGGACCGGCCTTGGTGCCGCCGGCACCCCATTTGTTGACGATTTCGAAAGAGGCGGCATCCACCACGCCGTTATTGTCCACATCGAGGCCGGCGAAGGCCGGGCCGAGGCTGATCTTGTCGTCTGCATCGAAGTCCCAGACGAAGTCCTTGCTGGCTGCTCCCATGTCATCGAAATGGAACGTGTCGGCACCGCCCTTGCCGTAAAGGCTGTCGTTGCCGGCACCGCCGGCGATCAGGTTGCTGCCGGCATTGCCGGTGATCAGGTTGGCAAGGCCGTTGCCGGTCGCATCGATATCCGCCGTACCGTTCAGACGCAGGTTTTCGACAGGCCCCTGGTCACGCAAATCTACGCTGACCGTCGTCCAGATCGTGTCTACGCCGCCATCGGGAACGGTGAGCAACGGCCCTGAATAAATCGCGACGCGATCACCCGTATCATCGAATATGTAGGTGTCGTTGCCCATCGTTTCGAAAAAGGTGTCGGCCCCGCCTTTTCCATCCAGCTGATCGTCGCCGGCATTGCCGATCATTCGGTCAGCGAAATTCGAACCGATGACCGAGACATGTTCGACGTCCGGTTCGATGAAGAACTGGCCTGCGTAGCTGCCGTCCGCATGGGTCAGGTACATGATGGATGTGTAGGTGCCCGGCGGACCGATCTTCGTGAAATCGACGTCGAGAGCTCCCATCGGCTGAAAGTTGAGATAGGCGGAATCCGTTCCGGCCTCGCCGAAAAACGTGATGTCGATCTGGCCGAGAAAGTCGTGAGGAGGAGCGAAGATCAATTTGTCATTATCCGCTCCTCCGAAAATAACGCTTGATGTCTCCAGGAGGTCCGGCAAGTCGAAAGTCGACGTCGCGATCCGAAAAGTGTCTCTGCCCCCGTAGCCGGAGTAATAATCGCTGTTCTCGAAGATAATTCCCGCCTCTGGAATTATGATGAGAGTAGAGCTCCTCGTCCGGAACACATCATCTCCAGGCGTGCCGTTATAATCGCCCATGCGTCGTCCTCCGTTTTGCTGTGGTTTCAGGATATTGTTGGACGCTTCTTTCTGAGGCAAGTGAAACTACCATGACGGTCACTCGCTCCTCTCACCTGGCATTCTATCAGGTTATAGGACGGATTGCTACTTTGGATTGTTTTTTGTGTGGCGGGAACCCGTTCTCGATGAGAGCGGATAATGCAGGTCGGTGTGGCCATGCTCCGCGATGTTGGCGTGGCTGACCGAACAATCGGTCTGCGACCCACCGCCACCGATATGTCGGAAGCATGCTGGCCGGAGTTCGTGAGGATTAACGTGCTGCCGCCAGCGGGGTGGAAAGTATAATTCTTTCGATGTTACCTGTTTTATCCGCTCCGCCTATTTTACCACCTTTTGCTGTGTGATTGAGAATAGTAGATCGGCTCACTTTGCGATAACAATGAAAATAAGGAAGTTATTTTGTGTCGATGTACGCAGAATAGGTCCGAAGCTTTGGCTTTCAAAAGCTGAAATCGAAGGGAAGTCATGAGGATATACTGTCTGATAATTGCGCTTCAGCTCGGCCTGCTGATGTGGGTGGGAGCCTACTATAGCGCTCAGGGATTTTATCTCACATTCAGCGCCTCGCATTCCCAGACCGTTGCCTTCGCTTCACCCGACATCGGCGCGATCCGTACGGGCGCCCGATGACGATCACTCTATGACAAACCAAGAAACAAGAAAAAGACACCACCATGAGACCGCTAAATTCCCTCCTGATCGTCTATCTTGGCCCGCCGCTGATGGCAGCTGCGTTTCTTCTGTTCACTGTGTCGTGGCTCGGGGATAAACCATTCGACCCGGGTCAGGATACGGTGACCGCCGTGCGAAAAGGCGGCAGGATCGGCAGCCAGAGCGAGATGTTTCGGTAATTAGGGGCGTCGCGCCACCAGGCGAAGTATGAGAAGGGCCACCAAGTGGGGCCCGGCGACCCTTCTCCTGCTGGTAGGTGCAGCATCCAGCGGGGGCAAAATACAAGCAGCGGCTGTTTCCGATAGTGACCGCGGTCACATTGCGATAATTTATTCTCGTGGAAGCTGAACGAACCTGAGCTGCCACTTCAGGAAAGAGCAATCGCCCGACGGGCATTTCATCTAGGGTCGCTCGGCCATGACGAGCAGGAGGAATGCGGCAAGGTCGCGCCAGCGGGCAAAACGCTTGTCTTCGCAGGCTTGAGCGCTCGGTTGCGGCTCGCCGATCTTGCCGATGCGGAAACCGGCCGCAGCGATGCTATTCAGATAATCACTCATTGTGCGCGGGAAGCGGGGGACAGCGAAGGGTTGAACGATTTCGTCTGCCGGCCGGCTGCCGAAACGCCATTCTTCGGTGAAGGTGCTGCTGTCAAAATAGCGCGAGACGCAGAGTGCGGTTGCGATGCCGGCCTCGTTTCTCTGCCAGGCGAGGCCCGGCGTGATGAAGCACGGGTGCAGAATGCTGAAGGCGAGGAAGCCGCCGGGGCACAGGAGGCGATAGGCCTCCCGCATCGTGGCATCGAAATCCGGGCCATCCATGAGCGCCATGGTGGAAATGACGGCATCGAAGGAGGCATCGGGAAAGCCGGTATCGGTGCTGTAGGAGGAGACCCTATAGGTGATGCCTAGGGGATGATCTTCTTCAGCTTTTCGCGCATGGCCGATCATCCGCTCGGAGAGGTCGATGCCGGTCATGCGCGCGCCCATTTGCGCGAAGCGGCGGGTATTGGTGCCTTCGCCGCAGCCGAAATCGATCACATCGAGGCCGACAAGCGGCGGCAGAAAATCGACGAAGGCGGGAAAGGTGAAGAGTTCGCGGTAGGTGTCGTAGCCCTGTCGCACGTCATGCGTCCATTGATCCGCATTGCCGTTCCATCGCGCCGCCACGTCCTGCAACATTTCGTCGGTCATCGTGCTTCCATTCGTTTTTGCCGATTCACGCTGTGAGAGAATAGGGCGGTTTGCGGTTGTAGGGGAGCGGCCTGGCTGCATTGAGCGCGAACGTGGGGTTCTATTCTTGCGCTGTTGATCTTGTTGAACCATTGCCTTGGCGAGGCTGCAAGAAGCGGTGGCGTATCAAACATGATCAGTGGTTCGATGCTTCGGTCCGACTTGCTGAAGCAGGAACAGGGCATCAGCTATCTTGATGAGATTTCGACAATAACCACTTGCAATTTATGCAACCTGCGGGATACGGTTGCTCATGTATTCTTAAGATTGCAATTTTTAATTTTGAGGAAATACCTATGTCTGAAAACTTGGTTGCGCTCAATAATGTCCTGACCGGTGGCAATGGAGACGACGTTCTCAGTGGAAGCGCCGGGGCCGACATCCTTTCCGGTGGGCTCGGCAACGACACTCTTTATGGCGGTGCCGGAGATGACATCCTGATCAATGACGGCCATGGCATCGATGGTCTTTGGGGCGGCACCGGCAACGACACCTACCAGTTTGCCTTCGGCAGCGAGGTGGTGGTTGGCGATCCGAACCTTGGCTTCCTGAATCACGTCTCGGATGCGGAGGGAGAGGGCTCATCCGATACGCTGGTGTTTACCAACGCCAATTTCGACGATTTGCAGTTTATGCAGGGCTATAAAGGCTTCCGCCCGGATCATCTCTACATTCGCAACATTGCCACCAATGAAGTTATGGGCGTCAGCTGGCAGTTTTCTTCCGCCAATCCGGCAAGCACGGCCGGTATCGAAACCTTCGTCTTTGCCGACGGCAGCTACATCACGCGGGCTGAACTGCTCACCCTCGTTGGCGGCGGAACCATCGTGCCGCATGCGCCCCTGGTTCTCGGCGGCACGCCCGGCGACGATATTCTTACCGGTGGTATTGGCAATGACATCCTGATTGGCGGGGCTGGTGCGGACGTTCTGAATGGCGGCGCCGGCACGGATACGGTCAGCTATGCCGGATCGTCTTCCGACGTGACGATCGATCTGGATGCCGGAACTGGTCATGGCGGTGATGCCGAGGGTGATACTCTGTCAGGGATCGAGGTCGTCGTCGGCTCGGGCTACGGCGACACGCTTATTGCTTCGGGCGCTGGGGGGACGGTGGTTCTACGGGGCGGAGCCGGTGACGATGTCTATGAAGTCCGCGGCCCCAATGTCGTGGTGGAAGAACAGCTGAACTCGGGCAACGATACCGTCAAAGTAAGTGGTCTCGGCAGCTATACACTATCGGCCAATGTCGAGAATCTCATTCATGACGGCAGTACCAGCTTCACCGGCACGGGCAATGATCTCGACAATGTGATGACGGGCGGCAGCGGCGATGACGTGTTGAGCGGTGGTGTCGGCGACGACACGCTTTCCGGTGGGCTCGGCAATGACACTCTTTATGGCGGTGCCGGAGATGACATCCTGATCAATGACGGCCATGGCATCGATGGTCTTTGGGGCGGCACCGGCAACGACACCTACCAGTTTGCCTTCGGCAGCGAGGTGGTGGTTGGCGATCCGAACCTTGGCTTCCTGAATCACGTCTCGGATGCGGAGGGAGAGGGCTCATCCGATACGCTGGTGTTTACCAACGCCAATTTCGACGATCTGCAGTTTATGCAAGGCTATAAAGGCTTCCGCCCGGATCATCTCTACATTCGCAACATTGCCACCAATGAAGTTATGGGCGTCAGCTGGCAGTTTTCTTCCGCCAATCCGGCAAGCACGGCCGGTATCGAAACCTTCGTCTTTGCCGACGGCAGCTACATCACGCGGGCTGAACTGCTCACCCTCATTGGCGGCGGAACCATCGTGCCGCATGCGCCAGGCACCGTTCTGAACGGAACCGCGGGTGATGACGTGCTGACTGGTGGTAATAGGGACGATCTACTCAACGGTGGCGACGGCAACGATACCCTTGCCGGTGGTCTTGGCAACGACGTTCTCCATGGCGGCAACGGCAATGACATCCTGATTGGCGGGGCTGGTGCGGACGTTCTGAATGGCGGCGCCGGCACGGATACGGTCAGCTATGCCGGATCGTCTTCCGGCGTGACGATCGATCTGGATGCCGGAACTGGTCATGGCGGTGATGCCGAGGGTGATACTCTGTCAGGGATCGAGGTCGTCGTCGGCTCGGGCTACGGCGACACGTTAACAGGTGGTCTCGGCAACGACGTTCTTCACGGCGGCAACGGCAATGACATCCTGATTGGCGGGGCTGGTGCCGATGTGCTGGATGGCGGCGCTGGTACGGATACGGTCAGCTATGCCGGATCGTCTTCGGGCGTGACCATCGATCTGGATGCCGGTACCGGCTATGGCGGCGATGCCCGAGGTGACACCTTGTCGGGGATCGAGATCGTCGTCGGCTCGGGCTACGGCGACATACTTGGAGCTTCGGGTGCCAATGGTACGGTCATCCTGCGCGGAGGAGCCGGTGACGACGTCTACGAGGTCCGCGGCCCCAATGTCGTGGTGGAAGAACAGCTGAACTCCGGCAACGATACCGTCAAAGTGAGTGGTGTTGCCAGTTATACACTGTCAGGCAATGTCGAGAACCTCACCCATGAGGGCAGCACCAGCTTCACCGGCACGGGCAATGATCTCGACAATATAGTAACAGGCGGCCTGGGCAATGACGTTCTCCACGGCGGCAACGGCAATGACATCCTGATTGGCGGGGCTGGTGCGGACGTTCTGAATGGCGGCGCCGGCACGGATACGGTCAGCTATGCCGGATCGTCTTCCGGTGTGACCATCGATCTGGATGCCGGAACTGGTCATGGCGGTGATGCCGAGGGTGATACTCTGTCAGGGATCGAGGTCGTCGTCGGCTCGGGCTACGGCGACACGCTTATTGCTTCGGGCGCTGGGGGGACGGTGGTTCTACGGGGCGGAGCCGGTGACGATGTCTATGAAGTCCGCGGCCCCAATGTCGTGGTGGAAGAACAGCTGAACTCGGGCAACGATACCGTCAAAGTAAGTGGTCTCGGCAGCTATACACTATCGGCCAATGTCGAGAATCTCATTCATGACGGCAGTACCAGCTTCACCGGCACGGGCAATGATCTCGACAATGTGATGACGGGCGGCAGCGGCGATGACGTGTTGAGCGGTGGTGTCGGCGACGACACGCTTTCCGGTGGGCTCGGCAATGACACTCTTTATGGCGGTGCCGGAGATGACATCCTGATCAATGACGGCCATGGCATCGATGGTCTTTGGGGCGGCACCGGCAACGACACCTACCAGTTTGCCTTCGGCAGCGAGGTGGTGGTTGGCGATCCGAACCTTGGCTTCCTGAATCACGTCTCGGATGCGGAGGGAGAGGGCTCATCCGATACGCTGGTGTTTACCAACGCCAATTTCGACGATCTGCAGTTTATGCAGGGCTATAAAGGCTTCCGTCCGGATCATCTCTACATTCGCAACATTGCCACCAATGAAGTTATGGGCGTCAGCTGGCAGTTTTCTTCCGCCAATCCGGCAAGCACGGCCGGTATCGAAACCTTCGTCTTTGCCGACGGCAGCTACATCACGCGGGCTGAACTGCTCACCCTCATTGGCGGCGGAACCATCGTGCCGCATGCGCCCCTGGTTCTCGGCGGCACGCCCGGCGACGATATTCTTACCGGTGGTATTGGCAATGACATCCTGATTGGCGGGGCTGGTGCGGACGTTCTGAATGGCGGCGCCGGCACGGATACGGTCAGCTATGCCGGATCGTCTTCCGGCGTGACGATCGATCTGGATGCCGGAACTGGTCATGGCGGTGATGCCGAGGGTGATACTCTGTCAGGGATCGAGGTCGTCGTCGGCTCGGGCTACGGCGACACGTTAACAGGTGGTCTCGGCAACGACGTTCTTCACGGCGGCAACGGCAATGACATCCTGATTGGCGGGGCTGGTGCCGATGTGCTGGATGGCGGCGCTGGTACGGATACGGTCAGCTATGCCGGATCGTCTTCGGGCGTGACCATCGATCTGGATGCCGGTACCGGCTATGGCGGCGATGCCCGAGGTGACACCTTGTCGGGGATCGAGATCGTCGTCGGCTCGGGCTACGGCGACATACTTGGAGCTTCGGGTGCCAATGGCACGGTCATCCTGCGCGGAGGAGCCGGTGACGACGTCTACGAGGTCCGCGGCCCCAATGTCGTGGTGGAAGAACAGCTGAACTCCGGCAACGATACCGTCAAAGTGAGTGGTGTTGCCAGTTATACACTGTCAGGCAATGTCGAGAACCTCATCCATGAGGGCTGCGATGGCGGGTTTGTCGGCACCGGTAATGATCTTGATAATACACTGATAGGCAGCGAGTGTAACGATACGCTTTCCGGTGTCGGTGGCAATGACGGTCTCTATGGCGGTGCCGGAGATGACATCCTGATCAATGACGGCCATGGCATCGACGGGCTTTGGGGCGGCACCGGCAATGACACCTATCAGTTTGCCTTTGGCGATGAGGTGGTTGTCGGCGATCCGAATGTCTACTTCATCAATCATGTGTCCGACGCCGAAGGGGATGGCTCGTCTGATACATTGATATTCACGAATGCCAACTTCGAGGATCTGGAGTTCCTACAGGGCTACAAAGGCTTCCGTCCGGATCACCTCTACATTCGTCATACTGCGACCAATGAGGTTATGGGCGTGAGCTGGCAGCTCTCGTCTGCTGATCCGTCGAGCACGGCCGGTATCGAAACTTTCGTCTTTGCCGATGGTCGCTACATTACGCGAGAAGAACTGCTCACGCTCGTGGGCGGAGGAACCGTCGTGCCGCATACGCCGGGCTCCGTTCTCAACGGAACTGCGGGTGACGATGTCCTTTTCGGTGGTGTCGGCGACGACACGCTTTCCGGTGGGCTCGGCAATGACACTCTTTATGGCGGTGCCGGAGATGACATCCTGATCAATGACGGCCATGGCATCGATGGTCTTTGGGGCGGCACCGGCAACGACACCTATCAGTTTGCCTTCGGCAGCGAGGTGGTGGTTGGCGATCCGAACCTTGGCTTCCTGAATCACGTCTCGGATGCGGAGGGAGAGGGCTCATCCGATACGCTGGTGTTTACCAACGCCAATTTCGACGATCTGCAGTTTATGCAAGGCTATAAAGGCTTCCGTCCGGATCATCTCTACATTCGCGACATTGCCACCAATGAAGTTATGGGTGTCAGCTGGCAGTTTTCTTCTGCCGACCCGGCAAGCACGGCCGGTATCGAAACCTTCGTCTTTGCCGATGGCAGCTACATCACGCGGGCTGAACTGCTCACCCTCATTGGTGGTGGAACCATCGCGCCGCATAATATGATAGACGTTGATCGCGATGCCTTCCTTATTTAACACGCGAATTGATGCCTTGAACGAGGTTCCAGAAGCTCTCGGCAATGTCAGTCATGCGCGCCCTCGGCCTGATCAGTACGATCCTGACCTCGACCGCCCAATCGGCCGATCCGGCTGAGGTCAGTGTTCCTGCCGGTCCCATCTCATCCGCGGCCAGGCTCTCCGGGATCCAGGCCACGCCCTTTCCCTCGATCGCAAGCGCCTTCAGCGCCATTGCCAGATGCGAGGTGAAGACCGTCGAGAGCTGCAGCGGAGCTGTCCTGGCGGAAAGGGCGGATGACAGGATGCGGCCCATGCCCGACGTTTCCTCGAAGGCAAGATGGGGGATAGGGCGATCCGTGATCTCCGAAATGCTATGGAGCGGCCGGCCATCCCTGTCCCGCCTGCTAACGGGGATCAGTCGGTCGGTCGCAAGCTCGACATGCCTGTAGGCGTTCAGGTCGAGACGGATTCTGCTGTCTCGATGATCGTGGCAGAGCAGGAACTGCGCGCGCCCTTCCATCATGATCCGCTCGCATTCGTTCATATTGTCGGAGAGGAGGCGGATGGGCATCGTCGATGCCTCGTGGCCCAAACCTTGAACCCAGCGGGGAAAAAAGATGAAGGAGAGGGCATGGGTGGCGGCGAAGGTCACGGTCGAGGTCGCCGCCCGCATCTGTTCGATTTCGCTGATGGCGCGCTCCAGACGGGCGGTGACATCATCGGCCGCTGCAAGCATGGCTTCGCCTGATGGCGTCAGTTTCAGGCGGTGCGTGGAGCGATCGACGAGTTCGGCGCCGCACCACTCTTCCAGCGATTTGATGCGGCGGCCGAAGGCCGGTTGCGTGATATTGCGCTTTTCGGCTGCGCGCGAAAAGTTCAGGGTTTCCGCGAGAGCCTGGAGGTCGGCGAGCCAGGTGGTTTCCACTGATGTCGATCCGTTTTTGGTGATGCTTTGATGGCACTGAGGAAATGGTATCGTGTTCATTCTTTCAAGAGATTTCGAAATTCTCTATGCCGTTTCGGCATTGAAAGAGCCCGGATCGGCATTGGACGATGGGGCGCCTGTCTCCTAGAACATGAGCATCTGAAGAATGGAGACTGCCATGCGCATCATCGATGTCCGCGAAGTCACGAAGCCGATCGCTTCGCCTATCCGCAATGCCTATATCGACTTCAGCAAAATGACGGCGAGCCTTGTCGCCGTCGTCACCGATGTGGTGAAGGACGGGCGCCGCGTGGTCGGCTACGGCTTCAATTCGAATGGGCGATACGGGCAGGGCGGGCTGATCCGCGAGCGGTTCCGGGACCGTATCCTGGAAGCGGCGCCCGACAGTCTCGTGAACGATGCCGGCACCAATCTTGATCCGCACCGGATCTGGGCGGCGATGATGAAGAACGAGAAGCCGGGCGGTCACGGCGAGCGCTCGGTCGCCGTCGGTACGATCGACATGGCGGTCTGGGACGCCGTTGCCAAGATCGAGGGCAAGGCGCTCTTCCAGTTGCTCGCGGACATGAAGGGCAGGGAAGCCGATCCCAGGGTCTTCGTCTATGCCGCCGGCGGATATTACTATCCCGGCAAGGACAACAGCGCCTTGCGCAAGGAGATGCGTACCTATCTCGACCGCGGCTATACCGTGGTCAAGATGAAGATCGGCGGTGCTTCGATTGACGAAGACCGGGGCCGCATCGAATCCGTGCTCGAGGAGATCGGTTCTGAGGCACAGCTTGCCGTCGATGCGAATGGCCGCTTCGATCTGGAGACCGGCATCGCCTATGCCAAGATGCTGGGCGACTATCCGCTCTTCTGGTACGAGGAAATCGGCGATCCGCTCGATTATGCGCTGCAGGCAGCCATCTCCGAATTCTACGATGCGCCGATGGCGACC
Organism: Rhizobium viscosum; assembly: GCF_014873945.1. Classification (NCBI taxonomy): domain Bacteria; kingdom Pseudomonadati; phylum Pseudomonadota; class Alphaproteobacteria; order Hyphomicrobiales; family Rhizobiaceae; genus Rhizobium; species Rhizobium viscosum. The sequence continues at coordinate 3,687,117 of NZ_JADBEC010000001.1, forward strand.
GGCGAGAACCTCTTCTCGCATCAGGATGCCCGCAACCTGCTTCGCTATGGCGGCATGCGTGCGGATCGCGACTATCTGCAATTCGACTGCGCGCTGTCCTATGGGCTTGTGGAATATCTGCGTACACTCGATGTGCTGCGCCAGTTCGGCTGGTCGCCCTCGCGCTGTATTCCGCATGGCGGCCACCAGATGTCGCTCAACATTGCGGCTGGCCTCGGCCTTGGCGGCAACGAGAGCTATCCGGATCTCTTCCAGCCCTATGGTGGATTTCCGGATGGGGTAAAGGTCATCGACGGCCACATCACCATGCCGGAACTGCCCGGCATCGGCTTCGAAGGCAAGGCCGATCTGATCAAGGTGATGCGGGAACTGGCGGAGTAGAACGGAAAACTGGACGAGAACTTTGTCTCTGTTTTTCCCTGAAAAGGACGGGACATAATGATAGTTTCCGTTGTCATTAATAGACGACGCATCAGTTGCCGATGCATTGCGGGCCGACGATGCGCAGGAGGCGGATCGCATGGTGATGTCTTACCGGGAGGCAGTGGCTGCCGCTGAGGATCTGGCGCAAAGCGAGCCGCGGATCGTGTTCCTGATGTGTGGTCTGGCGGGTTCCGGCAAAACGACGTTTGCGAAGCGGCTGGAGGCGCTCGGATGCGAGCGCTTCTCAATTGATGAGGAGGTCTGGCGGCATGACGGGCGTTTTGGCGTCGATTATCCCGAGGCTGCCTATGCCGATCTGCAGGCCGCGGCGGAGGCCAGGCTGAGGCTGCGTCTTGAAAATCAGCTGACCGCCGGCACGAAAGCCGTGGTCGATTTTGCGTTCTGGAACGCCGCGTCCCGCACCCGCTACCGGCAGCTTGTCGAAGCCCATGATCACCGGTGCCGCATCATCTGTCTGCTGGTGGAGGAAGCGATCTTGCGCAACCGTTTGAAAGGACGAGCAGCACGACGCGACGCGAATGCCGCATTTCCGATAACGGACGAGTTGCTCGCAAAATATGCTCAAGGTTTCGAATTTCCGAGCGAAGAGGAAGCATGGATCGTGCGGGCTGAATTCGATTGAGGATGATCGATCCATGCGATCGACGCATCCGATGGGCTCCGCAAAGACGCGATTGACGGGCTCGCGATTTGCGGTTAGCTCTTACGCCCATGAAAATCGCAATGGTTCTCGTCGTGGTGATATCGCGCATGGGCAGGACGGTGTAACCGTCCGGCATCAGCCACCCATGCGCCGAACACAAGGTCCCTGACGGGGCCTTTTTTTATGCCCCGTCGCACCCCAATCACCTCTATCAACGACGGAAAATTGCTATGACCGGCGATAAGGCCAGCTTTACCCAAAATTCTCCCAATACCTCCTCCGGCCGCCTGATGAACGGCGGCGAAATCGTTCTGCAGGCGCTGCGCGACAATGGCGTCGAACATATTTTCGGTTATCCGGGCGCGGCCGTTCTGCCGATCTATGACGAGATCTTTCAGCAGGACGAGATCAAGCATCTGCTCGTGCGCCACGAGCAGGGTGCAGGACACGCCGCCGAAGGCTATGCGCGCGCGACCGGCAAGGTCGGCGTCATGCTGGTAACCTCCGGGCCGGGTGTCACCAATGCCGTCACCGCGCTGCAGGATGCGCTGATGGATTCCATTCCGCTCGTCTGCCTGACGGGGCAGGTGCCGACGACGCTGATCGGCACGGATGCCTTTCAGGAATGCGATACGGTTGGCATCACGCGGCCCTGCACCAAGCATAATTTCCTTGTCGATCACATCGACGATCTCGCAAGCACCATCCATCTCGCCTTCAGGATCGCGACATCAGGGAGACCGGGGCCGGTTCTGGTCGACATGCCCAAGGACGTGCTGTTTGCGAGCGGGCCCTATGTCGGGCCGCAGGAGATTTCGGTGCCTGCGAACTACCAGCAGCCGATGCGCGGCGACCATGAGGCGATCGCTGCCGCGGTCAGGCTGATGGCGCAGGCTGAGCGGCCCGTCCTCTATACCGGCGGCGGCGTCATCAATTCCGGGCCGGAGGCCTCGCGCCTGCTGCGGGAACTGGTGGAGCTGACCGGCTTTCCCATCACCTCGACGCTGATGGGGCTCGGCGCCTATCCGGCGAGCGGGCCGAACTGGCTGAAAATGCCGGGCATGCATGGTTCCTACGAGGCAAACATGGCGATGCATGATTGCGACCTGATGATTGCTGTCGGAGCGCGCTTCGACGATCGCGTCACCTCGCGCGTCGACAGGTTTTCGCCGGGTTCGAGGAAGATTCACATCGATGTCGATCCATCCTCGATCAACAAGAATGTATCAGTCGATATCGGGATAACCGGCGATGCGGCTGAAGTGCTCAGGGATATGATCGAAGCCTGGTGGGCGCTTCCGGCCCGACCGGAGCGAGGGCGGCTTGACGCCTGGTGGGGCGAGATCGAGCGATGGCGGGCGCGAAACTCCTTTGCCTATGAGATGCGCCATGACGTGATCATGCCGCAATATGCGCTGGAGCGGCTGCATGCGCTGACGACCGATCTCGACCCTATCGTGACGACGGATGTCGGCCAGCATCAGATGTGGGCGGCACAGCTCTTCGGCATCGAAGGGCCGAACCGATGGCTCACTTCAGGCGGGCTCGGCACGATGGGTTATGGGTTGCCGGCGGCGATCGGCGCGCAGATTGCCCATCCCGGGCGGCTGGTTCTCGGCATTGTCGGCGATGGCTCGGTGCAGATGACGCTGAAGGAACTTTCGGCGGCGATGCAGCATCAGGCGCCGGTCAAGATCTTCATCCTGAACAATGCGCAGCTCGGCATGATCCGGCAGTGGCAGCAGATCCTGCATGGCAACCGCCGGGATAAATCCTACTCCGCTTCGCTGCCTGACTTCGTCAAGCTGGCGGAAGCCTATGGCGCCGTGGGGCTGCGCTGCGAGAGGCCGGATGAACTGGATGCGAAGATCAGGGAGATGATCGCTATCGACCGACCGGTTCTCTTCGACTGCCGGGTCGCGGCCCTCGAAAACGTCTATCCGATGGTCCGCAGCGGCCGGCCGCATAATGACATGCTGTTCGGTGAGGATGTGCGCGCTGCGGAAGCAGAGGGCGAATTCGGCTTCAGCCAGGGGCTGGTCTGAGCGTCTATCAGGTTGGCCGGTGCCGGGGACATCGGCCAACCGTCATCTGTCGAGATCGTGCGCCGGTGCTGCGCGAATGCGGGCGAATTTCAGATAGGGGATCGCGACCAGTGCGCCGATGAAGACATGCAGCAGTACGACCGCGACAGCCGCCTTCTCATCCGGAAAATTATAGGCGGCGATTGCCATGGCGACGCCCGGATGGCGCGTGCCTGTCGCGAGCGCCAGAACCACGCGATCATGGGCGTGCGGCCCGCCCAGGGTGTGGCCGACCAGCAGGCCGAAAGCGGTGAAAAGCGCAAGGAACAGGAGAAGCCCCCTGCCGACAAGCACCCAGACTGCGGGCAGCGTCACGAAGATGACCGGCAGGGCCGCCAGAATGAGCAGGGCGGTTCCGAGTGCTCCCACCGGCTGGGCGATCCGGGCGGCGGTGGCCGGCGCGAAGCGCTCGACCAGCATGCCGAGCACGAGCGGCACGATGACGGATATGAGCACGATGGGCACGATGCGTATGGAGGGCATCCGGTACTCCTCCTGAAAGACGGCATCTGCGAGCGCAACGGCGAGAGGAACGAGGATGATGGCGAGAAACGAGGCCGTGACGCAGAGGCTGATCGCATAGGAGGAGGTGCCGGCCGCTCGCTTCTGCTTCCAGGTCAGGATGGGCGGAACCGGGGCCATGGCCAGCCCGAGAAGTGCGATCTGGAGCGGCAGGGGCAGCGGAAAAACGGAGGCGGCCGCAAGGGCAAAACCGAGCATGACGATATTCATCGACAGGATGGATTTGAACAGCAGCATAGGTCGGGCCAGCAGGTATGCGATGTCTTTGAGCGTCGCCCGCAGCCCAAGCGAAAAGACGACCAGGAACAGGCTGGCCTTCAGAGCGAGTATGATCCATTCCGCAAGTGTCATTGCTGCCCCCGCCGGCCGGTTGGTCATCCGCTTCCCTATGCGCCTGGCCGTTACGGGGCGATCGGTAGGGAAAAATGGCCCAGGGCGGAAGTACGTTACAGTAAATGCCTGATATCTTCAGATGCTGCCGTTACCAGCTGTCAGACAAAGGCGGCTTTGCACCGATACTGCTTGCCGCGGCATCTCCTTGAAAGCGGAGCGGTGACCCGCTCAATCGCGCCCGACAGGCGCCCCGAGCGGGTAGAAGTGGCGGTAGGGGCGCGCTTCATCCAGCGCCCTTGCATAGCTCGGGCGCTGGAGCAGGCGGGCGCGGTAGGCGCGGACATTCTTGAAATGCTCGGGAACGGGGTGCGCCCAGTCGGCGTAGAGCAGAGCAGGGGCTGCGGAGCAGTCGGCGAGGCTGAAGGTCTCGCTTGCGGCCCATAGGCGGTCCTTCATATGCGCATCGAGAATGCCATAGGCGGTTTCGAGCGCCTGGCGCCAACGCACATAACCGTCATCCGGCTCCATTTCCCAGCCGCGTGCGGCATTGACCATGCGCTGCTGCGGATATTGGACGTAATTGTCGAAGAAGCGATCCCACATGCGCACCTTGATGGCCATTGCGGGATCCCGGGGGATGAGCGGTTGGTCGCCGGGACTGAGCGCATCGATGTACTCGATGATGCTTGTTGCTTCGAAGATGAAGTCGCCGCCATGCTCAAGGATCGGAAACCGCTTGATCGGCCACTTTGCCTGGAATTCCGAGGTGATCGGCTCGCCGCCATCCAGAAGCTTCACTTCGAAAGGCAGGTTCTTCTCGTAGAGGGCGGTTTTCGCCTTCTGTGAGTAGGAGGAGAGCGGGTGCAGGTAGATCACCAGCGGCATGGCGGCGGACATGGGCAAGCCTCACTTCGACAGCACGACATGGGCGGCCTTTTCCGTCATCTCGTGGGATTTGACGGAGAAACCGAGCGCCGGCAGGTCGATACCCTCGAACATGGCTTCACCCTTGCCGAGCACAACCGGGGAGATGGCGAAATGCATCTCGTCGATCAGGCCGGCCTTCAGATATTGCCTGACCGTGCTGACGCCGCCGCCGATCTTGACGTCCTTGTCGCCGGCTGCGGCCTTGGCCTTTTCCAGTGCTTCCTCGATGCCGCCGGTGATGAAATGGAAGGTGGTGCCGCCTTCCATGACGATGGGCTCGCGGGCGTAGTGGGTGAGGATGAAGGTCGGTGCGTGATAGGGCGGGTTCGGCCCCCACCAGCCTTTCCACTCTTCGTCAGGCCATTCGCCCCTGATCGGGCCGAACATATTGCGGCCGAGGATGAAAGCGCCGAAGCCCGCCATGGCTGCCGCACCATACTGGTCATCGACGCCAGTCGTGCCGTCGTCCTTGCCGATCATGGTGCGGAAGGTGCGGGTGGGGAAGAACCACTGGTGCACCTCCATGCCGCGCTTGCCGAGGGGATTTTCAAGGCTCTGGTCGGGGCCAGCGCCGAAACCATCGATCGAAAGAGAAAATGCAGCTACGCGTACACGTGTCATGTCAGCCTCAATCTGGTTGCGTTTTGAAATCAGTTGTCTTGTTGCATAACCAATCCTATAATGCAACTGGTTTTTCTCGCGGAGTCGAATATGGATATCGAAATACGCTCGGGCTGCCCGATCAACCTGACGATGGAAGTGCTGGGCGACCGATGGAGCCTGGTCATCATCAGAGATATCATGTTCGGCAATCGACGTCATTTCCGCGAACTGTTGAACCGCTCGGAGGAGGGCATCGCCTCCAATATTCTGGCGGCACGGCTGAAGCGGCTTCTCTCCTTCGGGCTGATCAGCAAGCTCGACGACCCCTCCCATAGCCAGAAGGCGATCTACAGCCTGACGGAAGCGTCGATCCAGCTCGTGCCCATGTTTGCGATGATCGGCGCCTGGGGGCGGCGGTTTCTGCCTGTAAGCGAGGATCTGAGTATCCGCGCCGAATTGCTGGAAGAGGGCGGGCAGCCGCTCTGGGACGAGTTCATGGAGGATCTGCGGCGGATCCATATCGAGGATCCGATCGGCGGGGCGAACGGCACGGTCAAATCGCCGGTTCTGGCGCGGCTGACGGCGGCGTTTCTGGAAGTGCGGGCGAAGATGGATGCGGCGGCGGGCTAAATTCGGCTGCTGAAGCTCAGGAAGATTTCGACGGCCAGGTGGAAAGCGCCTGCTCGGCAACGGCCTCCAGCATATCGCGGCTGAAGCCGGCCTTGGCCTGTACCGCCATGCCATGACCAACCGCCAGCAGGAATGCAGCAAGGGCGGCAGGCTTGGCGGTCACGGGCAGATCGCCCTCGGCCTTTGCCCGTTCGAAGCGTTCGCGAAGCTGCATTTCACCGACCGCGCGGGCATCGATCAGAGCCTGCCGCACCGGTTCGGATTCATCCGATCCCGCCAGCACGCCATTGATGCCGAGGCAACCCCTGTGGGTGGGAAAGCGGGTGTGGAGATCGATCGCGTTGGACAGGATGAACGCGGCAACATCCCGCGATGTCGGCAGTTCCAGCGCTTTCGGGATGTAGTCCAGGTATCGCTCGTAATAGCGATCCAGCACCTGGCGGAAGAGCGCTTCCTTGTTGCCGAAGGCGGAATAGAGCGCCGGCCGCTCGACGCCCGTCGCCTCGGTCAGGTCGGCATAGGACGCGCCTTCATAACCCTTGCGCCAGAAGACGCAAAGCGCGGCATCGAGCGCTTTTTCGACATCAAACTCGCGATGGCGTCCCATCAGATCGACTCAATGAATTTCATAATGGTCGTTACTAAACCACTTGACAGCCTTTGTCCAGATTTCATACCAATCGTTACTGTAACGATCGTTACGAAAAATTACGCCGCCGGCCGATAGGGGCCGGCAGTGCCTCGATGAGGTATGGAAAGGACTGATATGTCTGACATTTTGAAGGGAAAGGTCGCTCTGGTGACCGGTGGTTCACGCGGGCTGGGTGCTGCTGCAGCAGAGGCGCTTGCAGACCAGGGTGCTGATGTGGCGATCAGCTATGTCAATTCGGCGGAGAAAGCGGAAGCCGTGGTCGAGACGCTGCGGGCGAAGGGTGTCCGGGCTCTGGCGATCCAGAGTGACCAGGCCGATACGGCGGCGGCCAAACCGCTGGTCGACAAGGTTCTGGCCTATTTCGGCAAGCTCGACATCCTCGTCAACAATGCGGCGATTGCCGTGCAGGGCAGGACGGTCGATGACCCCGAACTGGACACCGTCAATCTCGATCGTCAGTGGCAGGTCAACGTGATGGGTGCGGTGGCAACGACGCGGGCGGCAGCACAGGTAATCTCGGATGGCGGGCGGATCATCTTCATCGGCTCGCTGCTCGGCAGCCGCGTGCCGTTTTCGGGTGTTGCCGATTATGCGGGAACGAAGGCGGCAATTGCCGGCTATGCGAAGGGTGTGGCGCGCGATCTCGGTGGGCGCAATATCACCGTCAACATCGTCCAACCCGGTATCATGCCGACCGACATGGCGGCCGATGTGCGCGACAACCTGCCTCCGGCAGTAATGGACCTGCACCCGATCCGGCGCATCGCGACGCTGGAGGAAGTGTCGGCGGCCATCAGTTTCCTGGCGGGGCCGAATGGCGGCTATATCAGCGGCGGCGTGATCGACATTTCGGGCGGGCTGCAGGTCTGAAATCAAAACGGCCCGTCGCCTGCGGAGCCAAGAAACTCCGCAGGCGACTGGTTCGGCGACGAGCCAATCGGTCAGGCAGCCAGAGCGCCGTAATCCATCGCGTCGAGATCGGCGATCAGGCCGGGTCCGACGGGGTCCCATCCGAGGATTCGTCGGGTCTTTTCGCTGGAGGCCGGGAAGTCGAGGCCGGCGAAGATTGCCATCCAGCCGAAATGCTCGGCCGCCTTTTCCGGCGCGACCGAGATGACCGGCAGCTTCAGCCCGCGGCCCAGCGCCTCGGCGATCTCGCGGGTGGCGATGCCTTCTTCGGCAACGGCATTGTAGCGGGCACCTGATACCCCTCTTTCGATGGCAAGCCGGTAGAGGAGAGCAACGTCCAGCAAGTGGCCGGCCGGGAAGCGGTTGCGGCCTTCGCCGACATAGCCGACGGCGCCATTCTGCCGGGCGATTTCGATGAGCGGGGAGACCAGGCCCTGTTTGAACGTGTTGTGGACCTGGGGAAGGCGCATGACCGAGACGTTGATGCCCTGATCGAGCAGCGCATTGCCGGCACGTTCGGAGGCGATACGCGGGTTGGGATGCTCGTCATTGAAGACATCCTCGCTCGCGGGTTCGCCGAGATGGGCATTGCCGATGCCGGTGCCCGAGGTGATGAGCAGCGGGCGGTTGGAACCCTTCAGCGCCTCGCCCATGGCGGCAATGACGCGGCTATCCTTCTGGCAATTCTCGACGAAGCGGGAGAAATCATGGTCGAAGGCCGTATGGATGACGGCATCGGCCTTTTCGACGCCGCGCCGGACGCTTTCTGGCTCTTCCAGCACGCCGCGGTGGACTTCGACGCCAGCTGCTTCCAGCGCCCTGGCGCCGGTGTCGGAACGGGTCATGCCGATGACATGATGGCCGGCCTTCTGAAGTTCGGGGACGATGGCCGAGCCGATGAAGCCGGTGGCGCCGGTGAGGAAAATGCGCATTGGGTCTCTCCTTGTTGCAGTGAACCCTGTTATTGCGCTATGTTTTATGCTGTTAAAGTAGTGACATTATCCTATTATAATGGCTAACAGGCACGGTATGAGCACTGACGCCAACCTCCTCGGCACCTTCCTTCGCGACCGCCGCGCGCGCCTCGATCCGGCCGTGTTCGGATTCTCGGGCCGCCGACGCACGCCGGGGCTCAGGCGCGAGGAGGTGGCGCAGCGCGCCAATATCAGCCCGACCTGGTACACATGGCTGGAACAGGGGCGGGGTGGCGCGCCATCGGCCGACGTGCTGAACCGGATCGCAAACGGACTGATGCTGACCGAGCCGGAGCGCGAGCATCTCTTCATTCTCGGCCTCGGCCGGCCGCCCGAGGTGCGTTACCGCGCCGTCGAAGGCATCAGCCCACGCCTGCAGCGGCTTCTCGATACGCTCGAGACGAGCCCGGCGCTGGTGCGCACGGCGGCCTGGGATATCGTGGCGTGGAACCGTGCGGCCACCATCGTCATGACCGACTATGGCAAGCTTGCGCCTGATGACAGGAACGTCTTGCGCCTGCTGTTCTCCAATCCCGGCGTCCGCAATGTCCAGCACGACTGGGAGGCCATGGCGCGTTTCGTCGTCGGGGCCTTCCGGGCGGATGCGGCGCGGGCGGGGGCGACCTCGGAAATATCAGATCTGGTGGAGGAGCTTTGTCGCACGAGCGCCGAGTTCAAGCGGATCTGGGAGGAGAACGAGGTGATCGCCCATGGCGAGGGAACCAAGCGGCTGAGACATCCTGTTCTCGGCGATATCGAGCTTGAATATTCCGGCTTTGCAATCGACGGCAGGCCGGATCTCAACATGGTCGTCTATAATCCCGTCGATCCCGATCTCGCCGAGCACATCCGTCGGATGGTCCGGGATGGGAGACCCGGGCGGGATTAAATCCTTCGCCGCAGCGTGAATACCGTCAGTTCCGAAGGCCTGCCCAGCCTCAGCGCAAAGCCCGGCCAGAGCGCGGTGCCGTTATTGACGTAGAGCTGCATGCCGCCGACGTGGTAGTGGCCGGAAACGAAACCGCCATTTGCGCGGGCGACCAGACGGTCGAGGCCGAGTACCATGCCGCCATGGGTGTGGCCTGACAGCTGCAGCGCGATGCCCCTCTTGGCGGTCTCGGCTGCCATTCTCGGCTGATGGTCGAGAAGAATGATCGGCGCCTCGGTTGGCGCGTCTTTCAAGGCCGCGGCAAGATCGGGATTGGGCATCGGTCTGCCGAATGCTGCCAGATCCGTCACGCCGGCAATGATGATGCGGTCCGTTCCGCGCTCGATGACGGCGTGCTCGTTCATCAGCATGCGCATGCCAAGACTGACGTCGTGCGCTATCCAATCGTCGTAGCCGAAATAATATTCGTGATTGCCGGGGATGGCGAAGATGCCGTCGCGCGCCTCGAGCTTCGCCAGCGGTGCTACATCCGCGCGGCGCTTTTCGAGGCGGCCATCGATGAAATCGCCGGTCACGACGATCAGATCGGTTTTCAGGTCATTGGCCCTCTCGACGAGGGTTTCGGCCCAGGAGGCCGGGAAGAGGCGGCTGAGATGCAGGTCGGTCAATTGCAGCAGGCGGTAGCCCTCGAAGGCTTCGGGAAGGTCCCGGATCGATATCTCGACATTCTTGACGGGCGGAATGCGCACGGCTCCAGCGACGCCAAAAGCGGCCAGGCCGAAGGCCGCGAGCCCGATGATGTAGCGGACCTCAGAGGGAACGGCCGGAAATTGTCCCTCCACGAGAGCAAGGACAAGCGAAACGGCATCCAGTGCGATCTGGAAGACGGCCAGTAGGAGCGTCGCGCCGAAGAGGAAATTCAACACGATAATCAGCGGGCGCGGATATTCGGGCGCGAAGACGGAACCCGAGGATATACGGTTCAGCAGCACCTGTTGGGAGGCGACCAGCAGCACGCCGGCAAAGAGGGCCTTGGCGGGCCAGATCCATGGCAGGGGGAGAATGAACCTGAGGACGACGACGAGCCAAGGAAGCCCGAGAACGAAATGGAACATCAAATAGGCCTGTGATTATCGATGCTTATGGGAGGGAATGAAGAGATTGAATCTGGTGTCTCCGGCGTTCTGCGCAAGGGGCTCATCATTCTTCGGGTTCGCCGGCCCGGCACTGGCCCAGGCGCGAGCACTCAGCCTGGCTTCTGCGCTTCGGCGAACAACCAGCCGATCACGGTTTCCCGCGCAGCAGATTTCCGGTAGCGGGGCCAGACGAGGTAGATATCCGACGGGCCGCGCAGCCGGGCTTCGAAGACACGCACGAGCCGCCCCCTTGCCAGATCCTCGGTGACGAAACCGCCATTGGCGAGAACGATGCCCTGTCCGGCAATCGCCGCCTCGATGGCGTGTGCGGTCTGCGAAAAACTGATGCCCTTGAAGGAGGGGCTTCTGCTGTTGGCGAGATGGCGCTCGACGAATTCCGGCCAGAGATTGTGGGCGTCGTGCAGCAGCGGATAGGCCGCAAGCTCCTCGGCCGTGCGCGGCGGGTCGCGGCCGGCCAGAAGCAGCGGACTGCAGACGGCAATGACCTCCTGTTCGAACAGGAGTTCTGCATTCAGACCCGGCCCGAAGGGCGGGCGGCCATAGCGGACGGCGAGATCGACACCATCGACGGCGAAGTTCGAGATACGCTCGGTCGCCAGGATATGCAGGTCGAGATCGGGGTGCAGCGCGGTGAAATCAGGCAGGCGCGGGATCAGCCATTTCGATGCGAATGTCGGCGTCGTGCTGATGGTGAGCTTGATCGCCTGCGGCTTCAGCTCGTCCGTTGCCCGCGCGATGATTTCGAAGGCGCGCCTGATATCGGCGATGTAGCGGCGGCCTTCGCCCGTCAACGCAAGCGTGCGCGGGAGCCGTTCGAACAGGGCCATGCCGAGCTGCGCTTCGAGCCCGCGAACCTGCTGGGCCACGGCGCCCTGCGTGACGCCGAGCTCTTCGGCGGCGAGCCGGAAGTTCAGGTGTCGTGCCGCAACCTCGAAGGCCCTGAGGCCATTGAGGGCGGGAAGCTTTCCCGGGATATCGCTCATCGAGTAGTTTTTCTACTGCCATAGAAGAGGAGAACTGTTTCGCGCTCGCGTGTCGGACATGGTATCGTGCCTGCATACTTCGATCAATTGGCGATATCACTTCAGGAGGGAACCAGCATGTCAGTAGAAAAAGTGGCTGTTATCACGGCAGGCGGCAGCGGCATGGGGGCCGAGAGCGCAAGACGCCTTGCGGCCGATGGATACAAGGTCGCGATCCTGTCTTCGTCCGGCAAAGGCGAGGCGCTCGCCAGGGAACTCGGCGGTGTCGGCGTGACCGGTTCCAACCAGTCGAATGACGATCTGAAGCGGCTGGTCGATTCCGCCATGAAGGAATGGGGCCGCATCGACGTTCTCGTCAACAGCGCCGGCCATGGGCCGCGCGCCGCACTGAATGAGATCACCGACGAGCAGTGGCATACGGGCATGGACGTCTACCTGATGAACGTCATCCGTCCGGTGCGGCTGGTCACCCCGATCATGCAGGCGCAGAAGAAGGGCGCGATCGTCAATATCTCGACGGCCTGGGTTTTCGAGCCGTCGACAATGTTTCCGACCTCGGCCGTCTTCCGCGCCGGCCTTGCCGCCTATACCAAGCTCTTTGCCGATACCTATGCGGCCGAAAATATCCGCATGAACAACGTGCTGCCCGGCTGGATCGACAGCCTGCCGGCAACAGAGGCGCGGCGCGAAACCGTGCCGATGCAGCGCTACGGCACGAGCGCGGAGGTGGCCGCGACCATCGCGTTTCTGGTGTCTGATGGGGCGGGGTATATTACCGGCCAGAGCCTGAAGGTCGATGGTGGGTTGATGCGGTCTGTTTGAGCGAGAGCGCCTGCCGGATGTTTGATGGCGGACGGCTGATCGTCGAGGGCAGGGTAGCTTGAACTATTCGGCTCTCAGCCTATTGTCAGGCGGTGGATATTGCGCCCATGCCCGCGACGATCGAGAAGGCCGGAAGCCATGCAGAAGTTCACTGTGACCATCACGCGAGAAATCGAGGCCGACACCGCCGAGGAAGCCGCGCTTCTTCTGTATCAGGAGCTCGCGAGGGACGCGGCGCCGCTTCGCTATCTGGTTGCTGATGAGACTAAGAGGACGAGGACTGTGACACTGGATCGGGCAAAGGCAGACGAATTCGCTGCTGTCGATCATACTGCCGATCCTGGGAACTGGTAGACGGCGGCTGCCGGGTCAACTCCATCCGCAACAGATCAGGGTCGCCGGCAGGTCAGGATGAAGCGGCGGTAGACCAGGGTTCTAAGCTTGTTTCTGAGGTTGGCATTCCTGCGCTGCGCCCGGGCGATCGGGGCGTGGGAGTGCAGTTCGATTTCGGCAAAGCCGGATGCCATCAGCAGCGGCAGCAGTGTGTCGGGGTGCAGGCCGGTGCCGAAGGGCAGGGCGGACATGATGCGGGTGTGGCGAGTGCTGAGCGCGCCGTCATAGTTCCTGTCGGCGCCGATGAGGCGGTCGATCCATGAGATCAGCAGGCTGGCGATGCGGCCGGTGGGCTTCGGGCTTGCCCAGTCGCCGTCGAAGAAGAGCAGCAGGCCACCGGGCTTGAGGATGCGGAGCCATTCGGCGAAGGTTTCCTGCGGCCGGGTCAGCGTCCAGACGAGGTGGCGGCAGACGATCGCGTCGTAATGCGCATCCGGCTCCAATGTGTTTTCGGCGTCTGCCAGGATGAAGCGCAGGCGCTTCTTGCCGGCGTGTTTGGTGCGGGCAACCTTCAGCATCGCTTCGGAGAAATCGAGCGCGGTGACGTCATGGCCGAGATCGTGGATCAGGCGCGTCACTTCGCCGGTGCCGCAGGCAAGTTCCAACACGCGTTTGGGCTCAAGGCCGAGAGCCTCGCGGATCGGTTTCTGCCAGGCATCGGCCTCCGGGCCGGGGGCGATCTTGTGGCCGAAGGCGAGGTCGAAGGTTTCCGAGCGTTTCGACCAGTAGTCGCGGATTTCTTCCTTAAGATCGAAATTCACGCCGTCCATGTCTCAACCCACCCGATACTGGATATGTGTGCGGCCATGCACGGCCGATCTTTCGATATGGGCGCGCACGCCGAAGACGCGGGCGATCAGATCTTCGGTCAGCACTTCCTCGGGCGTGCCTGCAGCCACGACCTCGCCCTTCTGCAGCACGGCCAGGTGATCGCAGAACATCGCCGCCAGATTGAGATCGTGCAGCGCGATGATGGAGGTGAGGCCGAGTTTTGAAACCAGCGCCAGGATATCGAGCTGGTGCTGGATATCGAGATGGTTGGTCGGCTCGTCGAGCAGGAGTTCGCTTGGGGCCTGGGCGAGGGCTCTGGCGATATGGACGCGCTGGCGTTCGCCGCCGGAGAGCGTCTGCCAGAGCTGACCGGCGCGCTCGCTCATGTCGACGCGGGCGAGTGCTTCCGCAACGGCGGTATCGTCATCGGCTCCCCAGGAGGCAATGAGGCCGCGATGCGGGGTGCGGCCGAGGCGGACGATGTCGCGCACGGTGAGCTGCGTATCCGTCGTCGACTGCTGCTCGACGAAGGCGATGCGGCGGGCGAGTGCTGCACGCGAGAGGCCCGAGACATCGTCGTCGCCGAGGCGGATGATGCCGCTTTTGACCTGCCGCAGGCGGCAGATCAGCCGCAACAGGCTGGATTTGCCGGAGCCGTTTGGGCCGAGCAGGCCGAGCACCTTGCCCTTTTCGACTAATATGCTGACGCCATTGACGATGACGGTGTTGCCGGCCGCGTAACTGACCTTGTCGACGGTGATGCTCATGCGCTTCTCCGCACGCGATAGAGGATGACGGCAAAGGCCGGTGCGCCGAAGAGCGCGGTGACGACGCCGATCGGCAGGATCTGCTGGGGAATGATGATGCGCGAGACAATGTCGGCGCCGACCATGAAGATCGCCCCGCCGAGCGCGCTCGCGGGCAGGAGACGGCCGTGGGAGGGGCCGACGAGGAAGCGGGCGGCATGGGGTATGACGAGGCCGACGAAGCCGATGGAACCGACCATGCTGACCACACCTGCCGTCATCGCCGCTGTCACGCCGAGCAGGGTGAACTGCACGCGGCGCACTGCGATGCCGAGGGAGGCTGCGGCATCCGTGCCGAAGGCGAAGGCATCGAGCGCGCGCACATGCGCAAGGCAGACGACGAAGCCCGTCAGCGCGACCGGCACGGAGAGCCAGACATCCGGCCAGCGCACGCCACTGAGCGACCCCAGGAGCCAGAAGAGTACGCCGCGGGCCTGTTCGGCATTGGCCGAGGTGGTGACGATATAGGAGGTCAGCGCATTGAAGAGCTGCGAGCCCGCCACGCCGCAGAGAATGATGCGCTCGCTGGTGCCGCCGGCACCCGCGGCGAGCAAGCCGACGAGCAGGAAGGCGATCACGGCGCCGATGAAGGCGCCGCCGGAGAGGCTGAGCACACCGTAGCCGAGACCTAATATCATGACGCAGACCGCTCCGGTGGAGGCACCGGCCGAAATGCCGAGCACATAGGGTTCGGCGAGCGGATTGCGCAACAGGGCCTGCAGCACCACGCCGCAGAGCGCCAGCGACGCGCCGGCACTGGCCGCCACCAGCGCGCGGCTGAGGCGGTAATCCCAGACGATGCCCTGATGAACGCGGCTGAGCTCGAATGCCGTGCCGAACAGGCGGTTGGAAACCGCCTTTGCCGTGGTGGCGAGCGGGATCGATATCTCGCCGATCGATACGGCGAGACTGATCATGATACCGAGCAGGAGGAGGGCGGCGATGGCGAGCGCTACCTGCGCCCACCATCGTCTCTGTGGCAAGGCAGCCTGGCTCACTGCGTCAGACCGAAGGACTTGATGCCCTTTGCCAGCACTTCGATGCCGTCGATCGTGCGGATCGTCGGGTTCATCGACTGGGCGTCCATCATGACGAAGCGCTTGTTCCTGACGGCATCGAGCTCTTTCGTGACCGGATCGTTTTCCAGGAAATCCACTTTCACCTTCGGGTCGTCGGCGGCATAGCGGCGCCGGTCCATGGTGGCGATGACGATGACGGCCGGGTTGGCTTGCGAGATCGTTTCCCAGCCGACGAGGGGCCATTCTTCCTCTGTTGTCACGACGTTCTTCGCGCCGAGCGTCTTCAGGATATAGGCAGGCGCGCTGTTCTTGCCGGCGATGAAGGCATCGCCCTTCACCTCCTTGCTGGAGAACCAGAAGACGATCGGCAGGTTCTTTGCCGCAGCACCTGAAACGGAGGCGACGGCCGCGACCTCGCGCTCCCTGAGGTCGGCGATCAGTGCATCGCCGCGGTCTTTCACGTCGAAGATCTCGGAGAGTTCGCCGATTTCCTGATAGATCAGGTCCATCGTGAACAGCTCCTTGCGCACGCCATCGCCACCATCGGTGTTGATCTTGGCGACGCAATCGGCCGGCGCGATATAGGTGTTGATGCCGAGATCGGCGAACTGTTCGCGCTTGCCGACGGAGCCCTGGGCGCCGACATGCCATTCGAATTCGGCAGCAACCAGATCGGGCTCGGCGCCGACGACGGATTCGAAGCTCGGGTCGTTGTCAGCCAGCCGTTTGATCCTGCTGTTGGCCTCTGCATATTGCGGCAGGACCGGGCCGACCCAGACGGCGGTGCCGGCGATCTTGTCGGCAAGGCCGAGCGAGAAGAGCACTTCGGTCATGCCCTGGCCGATCGAAACGACCCTGGCCGGTGCCTTTTCGAAAGTGACCTTCTGGCCGCAATTGCTGAGGGTGAGGGGATATTGGGTGGCTGCGAAGGCGGGGGCTGCAAGGCCGGCCAGCCCGAGCGCGAGGGAAAAGCTCTTCAGAAGCTGTCGCATGGGAAACTCTCGATCAAAAGGAAAAGGGCTAGCGGACGCCGGTGCGCGCAGATGCGTGAGCCAAACGTGGCGGGACGGCTAGCGGCGAGTGGTCCAATCGGGACGGATCGCGTGCGGCAAGCGGCAGGAAATAAGGTCAATCATATCTGCTCCTTGTCCAGGCATCCCCGCCTGGCTGATTGGATTGCGATTGACGGCAGGTCTCCTGGCTCGCGGATGTCAGCTGGTCATCTGCCTTCCCGCGCTTTCGCGCAGTGGCGTGGCCCTGAGGCCGGCGGAGATGATCGCAAGCGATCACTCCGATATGACCAGTTCGCTTGTCATCTTCCGGGATGAATGGCGAACCATGCATTCCAGGATATGACCAGCAATCCGCTTACAGTTGCGGGGGCAGCCACGGTCTTGGTCCCTATTGGGTCGTCCGCACCGTGTTCCCTATTAATCCCCTTGGAGTCTTCCTCGGGGAACCGTCGCCCCGATCTATGACGCCGCCATGGGCGACGTCAAGCGCAGGGAACGCGAAGTGTGGTCTGCCAACAGGCTTAGTGGCTGGCGCCCGAGCCGCCGGCGGCGACAAGCCCGAAGGGTTGGCCTTCGACGGGGATCGTGCGCGTTTGCTTCAGTGTTTCGCTACTGACAAGGCGGATCAGGCTGCGGCGAGGATCGGTGATGGCGATATCATCGCCGGCCACGGCCAGCCGAGGACGCGGATCGCGCCAATGGCCGTCCTTGCTGTAGGGTTCCGTGACGGTTTCCGATCTGACGATCTCGCCCTTCACCGTATCGAGCAGATGCAGCCTGCCATCTTCGGTGAGGATATAGGCATTCTGGAACTTTGCCGGATCGAGCACAAAATCGACGCGCCGTGTCGGAAGGTCGATAACGCGGTAGGGCGCCTCAGTACTGTCGGGGTCAATCAGCACCACCTTGTCC
Source organism: Rhizobium viscosum (assembly GCF_014873945.1). Classification (NCBI taxonomy): domain Bacteria; kingdom Pseudomonadati; phylum Pseudomonadota; class Alphaproteobacteria; order Hyphomicrobiales; family Rhizobiaceae; genus Rhizobium; species Rhizobium viscosum. Next base: position 3,704,603 of record NZ_JADBEC010000001.1, read on the forward strand.
TCCCCGTAATTGCCGAGGAAGAACTGCATGGAGCGGCCGCCGAGCAGGGTGGAGACCTTGCCTTGCGGCAGCGACGCGCCATAAGCGATCATCTCCACCCTGGGGCCTGCAGTGCCGCCCGGGCGGGCAATAAGCACGCCTTCCTCGCAACCGAAGGCAACGAGGCGGGCAGAGGTCGCCTCGCCATGCAGGCCGGTGCAGGGCGTGACATCGCCGATCTGCCGACCATCACGGTCGAGCACCCGCAGACCAAGGCGCGGTGGCAGTTCGCCCTCCTTGACCGGCGCCTGCATGTTCGGCACGGAGACCAGCAGGTGATTGCCCATCGGCACTGCGACGCCATGATGGGCGGCGATGGTATCGACAGCCTTCGGCTCCGGCTTTTCCTGCAGCAGGCTGCTTTCCTTCAGGAGATCGAAGTGGTTGGTGCGATCGTAGAAGATCGCTACGTCATCGCCATGCGTCACCACATGGCCGGGCTTCTCGCCCTTTATCGTCGCGCCGATCAGCTTCGGCGGCGCCACCTCGAGATCGCGATGCTCCCCATGATCGGAAAGGGCAATGCCGGTATCGATGGCGTGAACGACATTCTCTTCGCCCTGGACGGCAAAGACCGTGCGCCCGGTCTCGCTCAGCGACAGGGCGGCATAACCCTTGAGATCGAAGCGGCCGATCTGTCTCCCGCTTGCAAGGTCGATGGCGTGGACGATCGGCAGGCTGTGGTCAGCCACGAAAAGCCGCCAGCTCTCCTGCTGTTCCTCCTCGGCGCCGGAAGCCGATGGCAAGGCGGCGGATGTGAGCGCGGTGGCGACTGCGAATGTAGCGAAGAGGCGCCGGGACATGAAATCTCCTTTAATGTAATAACATTACATTCTCGTTGTTATAAAGTTACGTTTGCCTTGTCCAGTCCTGGCTGCAGGATTTTTGAGAAACCAGAGCCGTACGTTCATTCGGACGCACAAAGGACGCGCTAACTCTTTGAATCTACGAATCGGGCGCTGGCCTGGTCTGATGTTTGGCCGGCTTTTCATCGTGACTGGATGGCGGTGTGCAGGCGCTGATCCCGCCGCACTGTGACGCAGGCCATTGATGTCGATTGCTGAGCCGAGCTCACAAGCCCATCCCGCCCACCTCGTCTAATTCGGATAATCCGCGGACGCTATATTCCTTCGGTGCAGCTTCTGCTGCCCGTCAGCTTAAGGGATAAGCCATTGAGAACATCCGGATTTGCCGCAACCGATGCGAATACGCCGTTGCACCCTTTCTCCTTCGATCGCCGGGAACTGCGTCCAGAGGACGTGGCGATCGATATTCTCTATTGCGGGGTCTGCCATACGGATCTGCACATGGCCCGTAACGACTGGGGCTTTTCGGCCTATCCCGTCGTGCCTGGCCATGAGATCGTCGGGCGCGTGTCTGCAATCGGCAGCGGCGTTTCGCACTTCAGGGTGGGCGACAATGTTGCCGTCGGCACGATTGTGGACAGCTGCATGGAGTGCACCAACTGCCGGCGCAACGAAGAGCAGATGTGCTACAAGCGTGCCACTGTCACCTATAACGGCCAGGACCGGGTGACGGGCGAGACCACCTATGGCGGCTATTCAAACCATATCGTCGTGCGCGAGGAATTCGTGCTCAGCGTGCCTGATGGGCTGGATCTTTCGCGCGTCGGGCCGCTGCTCTGCGCCGGGATTACCACCTATTCGCCGCTGCGCACCTGGAATGTCGGCCCCGGCAGCCGGGTGGGTGTAATCGGGCTCGGCGGGCTCGGGCATCTGGCGGTGAAGTTCGCTTCGGCGCTGGGTGCTGAAGTGACCGTGCTGACGCGCTCGGAAGGCAAGGTCGGCACCGCCCGCGCGCTTGGCGCCGACAAGGTGCTGCTGTCGACGGATGCGAAGGCGATGGAGGCTGCTGCTTTCGCCTTCGACGTGATCATCGATACCGTGCCCTACGAGCACGATCTCGGCCCCTATCTCAACACGCTCGATTCCGACGGCACGCTGGTCATTGCCGGCTCGCTGGTCGATACGCCGAAATTCAGCAACCTGCCGCTGATCATGGGGCGCCGGCGCATTGCCGGCACACCGAGCGGCGGGATCAGGCAGACGCAGGAAATGCTGGATTTCTGCGGCCGAAAGAACATTCTGCCGGAATGCGAGATGATCGCCATGGGCGATATCGCCAAAGCCTTCGAGCGGCTGGAGCGCGGCGATGTGCGCTACCGCTTCGTTATCGACATGGCAACGATGCCGGCGGCGCAAACGGCCTGAGGTCGCTTACCGTTTCGGGATAGCGCGTAGCGCTTCCACGAAGACCGAAAGGGCCGGCGGCATCTGTCGCCGGCTCGGATAATAGAGGGAATAGCCGGCAAAAGGCTTGCAGTAATCCTCCAGCACGCGGATCAGCCGGCCGCTTTTGACATGCTCGGCGGTGAAATCCTCGAAGACATAGACGAGGCCTGAGCCTGAGAGTGCGGTCTCGATCATCATCTCGGAATCGTTGACCATGAAACAGCCCGAGACCTTCACCTCGATGTCGCGGCCATTCTCTTCGAATTCCCAGGCATAGGGGCCGGCCAGCGAGGCCATGTAATAGGTCACGCAGTTGTGCTTTGCGAGATCGGCGGGGGTTTTCGGCGGCGGGTTACGGGCGAAATAGTCGGGCGAGCCGACGACGGCGGCGCGGATATCCGGGCCGACGCGCAGGCCGATCATATCCTTGTCGATGCGCTCGCCGAAGCGGATGCCGGCATCGAAGCGGGAGGCGACGATATCCTCGAACCGGTCACCGACGATCAGCTCCACGCGGATATCCGGGTAGGTGCGATGAAACTCCGGCAGGATCGGCATGACGAGCGAGGTTGCGGCATGCTTGCCTGCGGTGATGCGCACGGTGCCGGAGGGCTTTTCCCTGAGCTTGCCGAGTTCCTGCAGGCCGCGGTTGATCTCGGCAAAGGCGGGCTGGAGGGTGAGAAGCAGGCGCTCGCCGGCCTCCGTGGTGGCCACGCTGCGGGTGGTGCGGGCGAGAAGCCGCATGCCGAGCCGCTCCTCCAACTGGCGCATCATGTGGCTGAGACCGGAGGAGGAAATGCCGAGGCGGGCGGCGGCCCTGGTGAAGCTGCGCTCTTCGGCGACGATGACGAAGGCGGCGAGATCATCGAAATCGTGACGCTTCATTTCTGACCTGCCTTCAGGAATGGTGGCGACTATGGGGTGTCGCTCACTTATTTAGGGCAGGGACGGCTGACCTCGCAAGATGGCCGTGGTCCGTGACATCAGGGACTATTGCGGTAGCGCGTCCGCCACCTCTTCACGCTCCTGCAGGATGCGGTCGATCAGGCCCCATTCCATGGCTTCTTGCGCAGTCATGAAGCGATCGCGATCCATCGCCTGCTCGAACTCATCATAGGATCGGCCGCAATGCTCGGCGTAGAGGCGCGTCATGAGCTGCTTGGTTTTCCTGATTTCCTCGGCATGGATCAGCATGTCGGACGCCTGGCCCTGGAAGCCGCCGAGGGGCTGATGGATGAGGATGCTGGCATTGGGGAGTGCTGCCCTTTCCCCCGGCTGTCCGGCCATCAGCAGGAAGGAGCCCATGGAGCGGGCCGTTCCCATGCAGAGCGTATGCACCGGCGCGCGGATGAAGCGCATCGTGTCGTACATGGCAAAACCGCTGGTCACCACGCCACCCGGCGAATTGATGTAGAGATTGATCGGCTTCTTCGGATTTTCGGCCTCGAGAAACAGAAGCTGGGCGCAGACGAGGGCGGACACGCCGTCGTTGATCTCGCCGTTCAGGAAGATAATCCGCTCACGCAGGAGGCGTGAGTAAATGTCGAAGGATCGCTCCCCTCTCGAGGATTGTTCGACGACCATAGGGACGAGTTGCATCGCTTCGCGCATCGGCGAACTCCAATCTTTCAGAATTGATAAGCGGGAAGGCCTGCCGCGTCAGGCGGCGAGCATCATGGTCAGGCTGTTGCTGTTGGCGACAGATCTCGTGAGACGCTCGAAAGTGGCATCGGTCAGCTCGTGGACAATCCGCAGGCTGGTTCCGCCGGATGCATTCGCGGCGATCGTGAAGGTGACGGTGCTTTCGAGATAGGGCGGGGCATCGTCGCGCAATCGGTAGCGAATTTCCTTGCCCGGCGTCTCCGCGAGCGATTGCGGGTCGGCAAGCGCTTCCTTCGGCAGCCATTTCTCCCGGAATTCCGCAATGCTGATCGCCCGCCACACCTTTTCCGGCGGCGCATCCAGCTCGTATTTCTGCTCGAAGCCGGTTTGTTGCTTGGCCTGTATCTCGTTCATTGGTCCATATCCTTCAGCAAGAGCTTGAGAGCATCGATGCGGGCCGGCCAGTAGGCGCGATATTTCGCCAGCCATTGGGCGATGAGGGTAAGCCCTTCCGGATCGACTTCGTAATTCACGAAACGGCCTTCCTTCTGTTCGCGCACAAGCCGTGCCGAGCGCAGCACGGCGAGATGCTGGGACATGGCCGGCTGGCTGATATCCATGCCCTGGCGAAGGGCGCTCGCATTCATGCTGCCGTGCGCCAGCTTCTCGAAGATCGTGCGGCGGGTGGGGTCGGAGAGAGCGCGAAAGATATCATGTTCCATCATGATGACACATAAGCACACACTTATGCGATTCGCAAGAGGTGAGGAGCGGAGACGTTGCGCGCTGCGGAGGGGAATGATCGGTCGAGGGTGAGGTGCCCCCGGCAGTCCGGCGGGGCAGAGGGGGTGACGACGTGCGCCGACGATCAATGCGTCCAATGCCCTGCCAAGCGCTCGATCGAGCCTTGCCGTCGCTCCTCGTTTTCAGCAGCAAGCATTAGTTCTCTGCCCATACCCACGATGGCGCTGATCATCTGCAATCCAAAGATTGTTGATAAACAGGACCGAAAACGAGACCGAGGCCCAGTGCTCAGCTGCTTTCCATGATCACATCAGCGGTCGGTCGCCGCGTTGTTGAGGATACCCATACGGATCACGGTGACTTCGCCATCGGCAAATTCGGGCAGGCGCGCGAACCAGGACTGTACATGCGGCGTCTGGTTATGCGCTTCGAAATCGGCCTGGCTGGCGAAGATCTCATAGAATATGAAATGTCCGGGCGCCTCGCGGCTTTCCTGAAGGAAGTAGAGCAAGTTCTTCGGTTCGGCGCGGACCTGCGGCACGAGCGACAGCGTGATGGCGCGCAGCGCATCTTCCTTGCCGGGCTTGGCGCGAACCTGTGCGACGACGGCATAAGCGTCGGCGGGAATATCGGCGTAGCGCAGGCCGCCGACGTCGCGAGCGATCGCCGGGGACGATGCAAAAGCGGTCGCGAGCAGCGCCGCCGGCGTGATGTGGGACAGGAATCTCAGTGGCATTACTTATCTCCTTCCTTCGATTGCTCGCTCGCTGCTCTCAGGTCTCACGCTGGAGTTGCGCCATCGGGTTCGAGCCGAGGCGCCGGTGAGGAAGGGGTTAGCGGGCGATGTCGCGGCAGCAGCAACATTTCCTGCTCTCTGCTCAGCGCGATGCGGCCACCATTTTACGTCGCGCTTCGAACGCATCGTCGAAGGTTTGCTTGACCGGACCCAGCGCCTGCACGAATTCGAGCTGTTCGCCTTCCGAGCCGGTGCAGTAGATCAGCCGCCACCCATCCGACTTGCCCTCGGTGATCGGGTTGGAATTGGCGTCGAGCGGGGCTGCTCTGCGTTCCGCCTCGCTCGTCACGGTCACGACGCGGTTCGCGCGGACATGCGTCATGCCGCGCCGCGCCGATTCCGCTTCGAGGTCGGCGATGAACTGGTTGAAATCGACATCGTCGCGAATGTGAAAGCAGATGTGCATCATCCGCGGAAAAGCAGGGCTCATATGATCGAGCGGCTCGGCAAATGCTCGCGGACCACCCATCGGCTGATCGGCGTCGCGATATTGCAGAAGCTCGATCACGACATTGTCGAACTGGACGAAGCGCACATCGAGCCGCTGCGCGCCGCCGCGGAGATCGGGAATTCCCATTACGCGCGGATTGACACCGCGTGTGCGCGCTTCGATTTCCTGACCGGTCAGCAGCGTATTGTGAATACGCTCGCCCTGAAAGTCGCCGTCCCGCATCACCTCGGTGCCGCCGAGAACCTGTGTATAGAAGGTGAAGGCCCGTTCCATGTCCTGGACCGTCAGGCCGAAATGCTGGACGCCTTGCAACCGGGGGCCAATCGGCAGCTCGGGTTTGGCCGGGGAGGCCGTCTGCTGCCCCTGCGCCGCGGTCGGCTGCACCATCCCGGTCATCGATGCGGCCAGGACCGCGCCCGTGCTTTTCAATGCGTCCCGGCGATTGAGGCCGCCTGAAATCTGCCCACGATCTTCTATCATCTTTTGCTTCCCTCAGCTTATGCGAGTGCTTGGCGGCCCCGGCTGATGCTTCTTGGCGCAGCGTCACGCTGCCGCTTCAAAAAATTGCCGTGCATTCCAGCGGTTTCATCATCCTCCGCCGCCCGAAGTGAATGCCGATGTCCGACGACAGATAAGAGCGCCGCGGCTGGTGGGTATTTCAGAATCTTGCTATTTTGCTGCCCTAGGCGCTTCGATGGTTCGCTGAATTTGCGTCATCAAAAGCGTCGAGGCGGCCTGGAGGGCGGGCGGTTGAAATTCGAAGAGGCCTGGAAGGGGTTCGGCCACAATGAAGCTCGGGATGGCGAGGGCGCCGGCCTTGCTTCCTGCAGGGCGGTATGCACTTCCGGCGTGCCGCGATACTGGACAGATCATCTGATCGCACCGGTACGCACGATCGGCGCCGAAACGGCGGCGTCGCTCAAGTTGAGCTATTGGTTCTCGACCGTCGAGGATTCCCCGCAAGAGGGTGATCCGAACTTCGTCAGTGCCTCGCTCCGAACGAGCACAGCGACGGCCTGGCGCGACGCGGCGCCGTCGGGCTTGGTTTCCATGTTGCCGTTCGAAGGCGCACAGTGGCGCTTCGAGCAGCCGGTGAGCTTCATGCAATTCCACATTCCATTCGACCTGATGGGCATGGTTTGCGCTTCGCTGTTCGGAAAGGAGCTCACCCACGATCATCTGCGGATGCCCGCCGACGTGCTGGATGCTCGGCTGCACCGTAGCCTGGAGCGCATACGGCATATAGCCTCCTCAATCGAGCCTACCAATCTCCTCCTCGACAGTTGGGCATTGATCCTCGCCGAAACGTTTCTTCTGCGGTTATCGAGTCACGGCGAGCGAAACGGGCACGGACCATTCGGCAAGCTTCCGGCTCGGGGCATCGCACGCGTTGTCGATTACGTCGAAGATGGCATCGACCATGACCTGCGGCTGTCATCGCTCGCGACCGTTGCAGGGATGAGTACCTATCATTTTGCCCGTCGCTTCCAAGAGACGGTTGGCATGTCGCCCCATTCTTATGTGCTGGGACGGCGGATCGAACGGGCTGGAGCCTTGTTGCGCCGAAGGGATGTGCCGCTCGTCGATATCGCGCTCGCTTGCGGTTTTTCCAGCCAGTCCCATTTGACGACGGTGTTCCGCCGTTGTCTCGGTGTCACCCCCGGAGAGTATCGCCGGCGCGCACAGTGATTTTCAGTGGCTTGACGGTGCCACTGTCACGGGCACCGCCTAGCGCTCGATCGAACCGCGGCGGCGGATCTTCTTCTGCAACAGCATCACGCCGTAAAGCAGCGCTTCTGCGGTTGGCGGGCAGCCGGGGACGTAGATATCAACAGGCACGACGCGGTCGCAGCCGCGAACCACCGAATAAGAATAGTGGTAATAGCCGCCGCCATTGGCGCAGGAGCCCATGGAGATGACGTAGCGCGGCTCGGGCATCTGGTCGTAGACCTTGCGCAGCGCCGGCGCCATCTTGTTGCAGAGCGTGCCGGCGACGATCATCAGATCGGACTGGCGCGGGCTTGCGCGGGGAGCGACGCCGAAACGCTCCATGTCGTAGCGGGGCATGGCGACCTGCATCATCTCGATGGCGCAGCAGGCCAGCCCGAAGGTCATCCACATCAGCGAGCCGGTGCGCGCCCAGGTGATGAGGTCGTCGGTCGAGGTCAGGATGAAGCCGCGATCGGCAAGCTCGTCATTCATGTCCTGGAAATTGGCGGGAATCAGGGCTTTCTCGGACAGGTCCGGCATGGCCTTCTCCTTTCGAAATGGCTTTCGAACCTGATGAGGATGCCAAGGTTCCCGCCGGCCGGAAAAAGGCTCCGTCTCTGGAACATTGCAGCTCCGGCCTCGTTGGGTTTCCTCACGCAAGCCGGAGGATGAGACCATGACAAGTCCTGCCACAGCGATCAGGATACTGGCGCCCGAGCCTCCGTCGGTTCCCGTTCCGCCGCCCGGAAAACCCGCTCCGCCCGTCAAGGAGCCCGCGCCGGACAAGCCTGACAATGACGAACCGGTGCCTGATCCCGGCGAGGATGGGACGTCCGTCGAGGCTGCGCCATGACGCCGGCAGCGAAATACCAGGTCAAGCATCTGTCGATCTATATCGGCCTGATCGTAGCAGTGGCTGTCATCATTACCGTCGGCGCGTTCATCGCCGGCGGCTGAGAGGTTTTCGGGAACAAAGGTGCGGCAGGGCGGTTCGGCTCGATCATCATCAGTTGGAGCACTGCCATGACCGGACATCAGGAAGGCGCGCGTTTCGCGCTTGTGCCGTCAGGCGAGCCTAATGTTTTCCACCTGACCGTCGACGGAAAATATGTCGGGACCATCGCCAGCGACGACAAGAGCCTGTCGATGGTAAAACCCTGGGGGTGGCGCCTGATGGCCGCCGACGGCACGCAGGGCGACATGCCGCTGGCCGGCCGGTCGCACAATCTCGATGAGGCGCTGGCCGAGGCAAAGCACGCCTACGAACACCATCGGGACGAACTCTCTCATCGCATGTGAACCGTTCTCGCCGCGGCGAACGAATGTCGCATTGAGCTTTCCCGCGGATGCCGCTATCACGGATTCGATGCTGAGGCAGGGGCCTTTCGGCGCAGGGGAACGATGCAACACCGTGTGGACAGGATCGAGCAATGGCTGGTGCGCATTCTGTGCACCATCGCGCTCGTCTTCGTCGGCCTTGCGCACCAGGTTCCCGCCGCTGCCGAAAATGATCTGAACCCTGCGGCGCTTGCCCAATATGTGCTGCCTGACGGCACGCTGCCCACACTTTGCGTCACCGTCACGGACGACAGCGGCAAGGAACACGGCAAGATCGCGCATCTCAATCCGTGCGAAGCCTGCCGCATCAGCGCTGCCGTCCTGCTGCCGCAGCCTGCCGACATTACGGGCGCCCCCATGGGCTTCGTGCTGGCGGCGGAACTGCCGCGTCGTGTCGAAGCCTTCCATCGCCAGCTTTTCCCGCCGAATACGGGGCCGCGCGCCCCGCCTGCCAATCCGATCCTTGCCTGAACCCGTATTGCGGCCAAGGCCGTGATGCGTCCTGCAATCATGGCCGGGCTGTATTGATGCTGCCGGCCGAGGATCCGGATCTACTTCCATGTCTATCATCACTGCCACTGAGGCAGAGAACGCCGTATCGGGCGTTTCGCTCTATCGCGCGATCTGGCGCTGGCATTTTTTCGCCGGCCTGCTCGTCATTCCCTTCCTGCTGAACCTTGCCATTACCGGCTCGCTCTACCTCTTCAAAGATGAGATCAACAATTCGGTCTTTGCCTATCGTTACATCGTGCAGCCTGCCGGCGAGCCGCTTGCGCCGCAACGGATCGCCGATCTGGCGGCGGCAGCCGTACCGGGCTCGGTTGCGAGTTCCTACAAGGACCCGGGTGCGTCAGACCGGTCGGCGATCGTCACGGTGTCTTCGGATGCCGGCTCGACGCTGGTCTTCGTCAATCCCTATGACGGCAAGGTGCTGGATGCCGTCGGAACGACCGAGGAATTCAATTACGTCGTCAAGCGCATCCACAGCCTCGCGCTCTTCGGGGGCATCCCCAACAAGCTGATCGAGATCACCGGCGGCTTTGCCATGGTGCTGGTCGTGACCGGCATCTATCTCTGGTGGCCCCGGCGGCAGGCGGGTGGGGTGGTCACCGTGCGCGGCACGCCTTCGCGTCGGGTCTTCTGGCGGGATCTGCATGCGGTGACGGGCGCATTTGCCGGCATCCTGATCTTCTTCATGGCGATGACGGGCATGCCCTGGTCCGGCTATTGGGGCAGCAATGTCAATGCCTGGCTGACGAGCCACGATCTCGGCTATCCCGTGCAGCTCTGGGATGCCGTGCCGAAATCGCAGAAGGTGACCGAGGATATCCTGCCCAAGGCCGGATGGATCGTCGAGAAGGCGCCCGTGCCGTTGTCGGAGATTGCGGCCGCACAGTCGAAGAAGCCGATCGGGCTCGATCGCGCCGTGGAAATTGCCCGCGGTCTCGGCATGGCGCCGGGCTTCGATCTCGCCATTCCCGGCAGCGAGAGCGGCGTCTACACGGCGGCGATCTATCCCGATGATCTGACCAACGAGCGCACGCTTCACATCGACCAGTATTCCGGCAAGCCGCTCATCGATCTCTCCTTCGGGCAGTATCCTTTGCTCGGCCGGGCGATCGAATGGGGCGTCAACGTGCATCAGGGGCAGGAATTCGGGCTCTTTAACCAGTTGCTGATGCTGGCGACCTGCCTTGCCATCATTCTCTCCTGCGTGACCGGCATCGTCATGTGGTGGAAGCGGCGACCGGCCGGCCGGCTCGGCGTGCCGCCAATGCCGCCGCGGCGCTCGGTCTATTTCGGGCTGTGGGCCATCGTGCTTGCATTCGCCATCGCCTTTCCGATGAGCGGCCTGACGATCCTGCTGATGATCGCCCTCGACCAGACGGTGATCCGCTTCGTGCCGCCGCTGAAGCGTGCCTTTGCCTGAGGAGGGGATGATGAAGACATTATTTTCTCTCTTCCTTGGCCTGCTGATCGCGACCGCTGCGGCGGCGCAGGACACTATCCGCATCGATCATGCGGCCTCGCATTCCATGGTGCCGGGCGCCAAGGTCGGCGACGGTTATCTTGTCATCACCAATAGCGGCGGTGAACCGGACCGGCTTGTTGCCGCAAGCTCGGATCGGGCAAAGACCGTGCAACTGCACCAGATGACCATGGCGAACGGCATCATGACCATGCGCGAGCTGAAAGGCGGGCTCGCCATTCCGGCCGGGCAGACAATCACGCTCGCGCCAAACTACCACCTGATGTTCCAGGACGTGGCCAAGCCCTTCAGGCAGGGCGAGACGATCCGCGCGGTGCTGCGCTTCGAGAAGGCCGGCGAGATCACTGTCGATTTCGCCGTCGGCAAGATCGCCGGGCCGCTCGACGATGTCGGCGGCGACGCCGGGGCCATGGACCATGGGGCGATGAATATGCCTGGCATGGAAGGCATGGACATGTCAGGGCCGTCACCTGAAGAGGCGATCCCGGAGACACTGAAAACCATGTTCGAACGGCCGGACAAGCCGCTGACCATTCTGCCCGTGGTCGTCAGGAACGTCTGGGCGATTGCCGGCTGGCAACAGGATGGGCGCGGTGGCCGCGCAATGCTGAAGAAGGGCCATCACGGCTGGAGCGTCTTTCTCTGCAGCGGCGACGGCATCCGGGAGGCCGCAGCGCTGGAGAAGGCCGGCCTTTCGCCTGACGATGCCAGGGCGCTGGCGGCGGATCTGGCCGATGCCGAGGCCAAGCTCGACCCCAAGGTGCTGGCGACGTTTGCGAGCTTCGAGGGCACCGTCATGATGGCGGGCGAGGCAGGCGATGCCGGTCAGGGCGGCCATGAGGGGCATGGGCAATGAGACAGAAGACCCTTGCCATCACGGGCTTTGCCGCAAGTGCGGTCTTCGTCGGCGCGCTCGTCGCGCTGATGGTTTCGCTCTATCTTTCGGAGCCGCGGACGGGGCCTTTCGACCAGCCGTTTTCGCTGGTCGACGACAGGGGCAACGCGGTCGATCAGTCGATCTTCCGGGGCCATCCGGCACTCGTCTATTTCGGCTATACGCATTGCCCGGAGGCCTGTCCGACAACGCTTTACGAGGTCGCCGACTGGCTGGGCACACTCGGTGATCAGGGCAGGGCGCTGAAGGCCTATTTCTTCTCCATCGATCCGGAGCGCGACACGCAGGAGGTGATGCATGATTATGTCACCGCCTTCTCGAGCCGGATCATGGGCATTACCGGCACGCCGGAAGAGATGAGGAAGGTTTCGGACGGCTGGTTCATCCATGCGGCGAAACTGCCTGCCGAGGACGGCAATTATCACATGAGCCATACGGTTTCGCTGCTGCTGATCGGTGCCGACGGGCGGCTGAAGGGGCTGATCCCGTACGGCATGGATCGCGACGAGGCGCTGGCGAAGATCCGTGATGTGTTGCTGGGCGGAGGAGGCGCGTGAGATGGCCCGAGGATGGCGACGAGCAAGGGGATCACGCCGACTGAGAAGCGGCTCTCACCAACAAACTCCGGCATCGAGCGGAATAAATCCGCTCTCCGACTGTCTAACCAGGCAAGGGCCGAGCGCCATCGCCTGTCCCTATGAACCGAAAGGCATAATCCGATGTCACGACTGACCCGCATTCTCTCCGTTGCCACCGTCGCAAGCATTGCCCTTGCCGGCCAGGCATTCGCCCATGCACATCTGAAAAGCTCCGTGCCGGCCGACAAGGCAGCCGTTGCATCCCCCAGCGAACTCGATCTCACGTTCACCGAGGAACTGAACCTCAAGTTCAGCGGCGTCACCGTGACCGGTCCTGACAAGAAAGGCGTCAAGCTTGGCGAGGGAATGCTTATGGATGGCGACAAGGTGCTGATGGTGCCGGTGTCCGATAAGCTCGCGCCCGGCAGCTATACGGTCGACTGGCATGTGCTTTCGACCGACGGGCACAAGACTGAGGGCAACTTCACCTTCACCGTAAAGCCCTGATGACACCGGATACCGCCAACATCGCCTGTCGTTTCGTCTTCGACGGGGCTGTCCTGTTTCTCTGGGGCAGTGCCGCCTATCTGTGGCTGCTCGTGCCCAAGGGGCTGAGCGGCAGCATCTGGGCGAGGCTCGCGGTCTGGCGTCTCGCGGCGGTGGTGCTGGCTGTGCTTGCGACACTGGTGCTGCTGCCGGTGCGCTGCGCCATGATCGGCAATGGCTGGGCGGACGGGCTGGACGGCGATGTGATGATATCGGTGCTGACGGCAACCTCCATCGGCACTGCCTGGGCCTGGCAGGCGGCATTTGCCGCTGCTCTCCTTATGGTGACATTGCTGCCGTTACGGCGGAAGGTTGCCGCAACGGCAGTCGTCTCCGCGCTGCTGCTCTGCGGCCTGTCGCTGACCGGCCATGCGGCCATGAACGACGGATGGCTGCGGGTGCTGCACCGGGCGAACGACATGGTGCATGTGCTCTCGGGCGGCGCCTGGGTCGGGGCGCTGATCCCTGTGGCGCTCGTGCTTTGCCGGCTTGGCGACGGCATGGCGGGGGCGGATGCCCGGATAGCCCTGATCCGCTTCTCGACGGCGGGGCATGTGGCCGTGGCGCTGGTCATTTTATCAGGCGTGGCAAACAGCCTGCTGATCATCGGCGGCTTGCCGCTTGACTGGAGCATTGCCTATCAGCGGCTGCTTTCCCTGAAGATCGCGCTTGCCCTTCTGATGATGCTGATCGCCGTCTTCAACCGCTATGGGCTGGTGCCGCGCATGGGCCGGTCGCACTCGGCCGGAAAAGCGCTGGCGGCGGGCACCTTGGCGGAGATCGCGATCGCCGTCTGTGTTGTCGCGCTCGTTGCCTGGTTCGGGACGCTGGAGCCGTTTCCTGGATAGGGCGCACCACGGAATTCCCAGAGGATATGGGGCTGCAATTCTCGCTTTCCGCAGGGAAACCGGCTAAATGGGAGGGAACACCACATTGCGAGGTTGTGAGCGGTGGCTGGAAAAGTCGAATATACCGTGTTCCAAGGACGCGCAGGAGATCACAACGACCTGGCGATGCCGGGTGCGAAGGCAATCGGCGAGGAATTGGAACGCCGAACCGGCATTTCGCCCGCCGTGATCGGCACTCCGGAGCCCGCCTTGAATGGCGGGTGGCGCGAAGAGCTCGATGCGGCGCTACCGTCGCTCAGAGAGTTGCAGTCCCGATTTGACGACGTGTTGGCCGCAGGCGCAATGTCGATCGCCGCCACCAGCCGGTGCGCGGTTTCGCTGGCGACCCTTCCAGCCGTTGCGAAACATCATCCTGCGGTCTGCATCGTCTGGTTCGATGCACATGGCGATCTCAATCCACCGGAGGCCAGCCCTACCGGATATCTCGGCGGGCTGGCGCTTGCGGGGCCACTCGGCCTTTGGAGTTCCGGTCTCGGTGCAGGTCTGGGTCCGGGTCAGGTCGTTCTCGTCGGTCAACGTGACCTCGATCCATACGAACTGGATCTGATTGCGAAACACGACATTCCGCATATCAAACCTGGAGCCGATCTTGCGACTGGCCTCAGGACCGCGATCGCCGGCCGCCCCGTCTATGTGCATTTCGACTGCGATGTCCTGGAGCCGGGCATCGTGCCCACGGACTATGAATGCGAAGGCGGCTTGTCGCTGGATGATGTGCGAGCCTGCTGCAAGGTTATCGCAGAACACGACTTCGTCGGGATAGAAATTGCCGAGTTTCAGGATGCGTGGGAAGCCGGCGGCCCGCCAGTATCACCGGGTGCTTTGCTCGATGCCCTCGAGCCGGTTTTGACGAAGGGCTGTCGCTACAGCATCGGCCCGAAAATCGGAATCGATTTTCGGAAAGCCTGATGCGTAGATTCAAAGAGTTAGAGCGTCCTTTGTGCGTCCGAATGGACGCACGGCGCTCTAAGCGAATGGCCGCTTCGGTCCCTCGTTTCACCCCGGCGGCTGCATGTCGCCGGAGCCATTTCCGGGGCAGGGTGCTTGCCGGGCATGATCTCATTTTGTCGGATCGAAGCGGAGGATGCCGGCGATTTTCGGGCCGGTGCCGGAATCCGAGGGATGGGAGACGCCATCCATGACCTGCACCTCCGGAAAATCGAAGGGGCTGATGCCCTCGATGCAAGCGACGTTGATGCCGAACTGGTTCGGATTCGAGCGGCGCTGGTGATGGGTGTAGATGCCGCAGGTCCTGCAGAAATAGTGCTTCGCTGTGCGGGTATTGAATTGATAGAGCGTCAGGTTGTCTTCACCTTCTACGAACTCGATATCCTTGAGATCGGCAGAGACGGCGATGGCACCGCGCATGCGGCAGTAGGAGCATGTGCAGCGGCGAATCGTGTTGAATTCATCAGCCAGCCGGACCCGGAATTTGACGCGGCCGCAGTGGCAGGCTGCTTCATGCTGATGTCTTTCATCGCTCATGATCTGCCTGTCTCTCTCAATGAAATCCCAAATTAGGCCCAGCGCTCGCAGAAAGCCTCGATATCGCTGGACTGAAATTCGGCGAGCCGCTCCATGATGGTCTCGAACGGCCAGTCCCACCAGGCGATGGCGGCAAGTTTTTCAGCAGTCGTTCGCGAGAAGCGTTCGCGGATGAACTTGGCGGGAACGCCGCCGACGATCGTATAGGGTTCGACGTCTTTCGTAACGACAGCGCCTGCCGCGAGTACGGCGCCGTCTCCGACCGTCACACCCGGAAGCACGATGACGCCGTGGCCGATCCAGACGTCATTGCCGATGACGGCGCGATCGGCTTTTCGATCGGCGAAAAAGGCATGATCGCGCACGGCATCGGCAGAATAATATTCCGGGCAATAGGTGAAGCGGTGCATCGACGGGCGGTCCATCGGGTGGTTGGGCGCGCCGATCCTGACCTCTGCGGCGATGGCGCAGAATTTCCCGATCGAGGCATCACCGACGATGCAGCGCTGGCCGAGGTAGGAATAATCGCCGAGTTCGACCGTGCGCAGGGAGATATGCTCCAGGATCTCGCAGCATTTGCCGATGCTGGAATCCCGGATGCTGGCTGTCGGATGGATGACGGTCTCGGCGATCTTGGGGCGGTTTGGCTGGGTGGTCGAATCCATGGGCAATCTCCGGATTTCGGCCTGCCTAACCGGGCAGGATGAAGGATGTGTGACGCAAGGAATGGCAAAGGGTCGGGCAGACATGGCAGCGCGCCTCGAAGCCTTTTCTGCTTCGGGCCAACCGACAAAACTCTATGATTTTGGCGGAATCCGCGCATATTGATTCCAGGGTACGATACTCCGCCGGAGCAATCACTGCTGTGGATCGAAAGCTCGCAGCCATCCTTTCCGCCGATGTTGCCGGTTTCAGCCGCCTTGCGGCGCTGGACGAGGAGGGCACGATCCATGCCCTCAACGCGAGCCTCGACCTGATCGGCGAAATCGTGCGCGCGCATGACGGCCGCATCTTCGGCACCGCAGGGGACGGGTTTGTCGCCGAGTTCGCAAGCGCCGTTCAGGCTACCAGGTGCTCGGTTGAAATCCAGCGTCGTCTTGCCGGCAATCCGGAGGATATGCCGGGGGATCGCCGGCTGGAGTTCCGCATCGGCGTCAATCTGGGTGATGTCATCGTGTCGGGCGACGATCTGCTCGGCGACGGCGTCAACATCGCCGCGCGCCTGCAGGAGATGGCGCCGCCATCAGGCATCTGCATTTCCGGGTCCGTGCGCGAGCATCTCTATGGCAAGGTGCCGTTCGCGCTGACGAGCCTCGGTGAACGCGCCATGAAGAACATACCCCGGCGGATATCCGTCTTTCGGGTCGACTGGCTGCAGGAGGCGCTGGAAGGCGGGGATGCCGGACCAGCGCAGGGGACAGGGCCAGCAATGCCATCACCTGCGCCCCGCTTCGGCAGAGACCAGCCGTCGATCGTCGTCATGCCCTTCGACAATCTCAGCGGTCAGGGCGATGAATATTTCGTAGATGGGGTCGTGGAGGAAATCACCGCGGCGCTTTCGTGCGTTCGCGAATTCTTCGTCATCGCGCGCCAGTCCGCCTTCACCTACAAGGGACGCTTCGTCGACGTGCATGACCTCGAGAGCGAACTCGGCGTCAATTACGTGGTCCAGGGCACCGTGCGGCGCGGCGGAGACCGCCTGCGGATCTCGGTGCAACTGGTCGATACCGAGACGCGCACGCAGTTCTGGTCCGAGCGTTATGAGGGCGCTGCCGAGGATATTTTCGAGCTTCAGGACAGGATCGCCGCACAGGTCGCCGGTGCCATCCATCCGGCCATTCGCAGTGCTGAAACCGAGTTGTCGAAGCGCAAGCCGCCAAACAGTCTGCGGGCCTACGATCTCGTCATGCGCGCCTATCCGTATCTCTGGGGCCAAAGCAAGGCGACGAACGAGCGGGCCATACCATTGCTACAGGATGCCATCGCGATCGACCCCGCTTACGGCCGCGCTCACGCCTTTCTGGCATGGTGCTACGCCCAGCACCTCGGCTATATCTGGACTGAAGAACCGGAGCGGGATCTGGAACGGTCCTTGAGGGCCGTCGAGGCCGCAGTGGGCTCCATCGACGATGATCCGACGGCGCTGACGGCGGTCGGCGGCGCCTTGAGCCATTGCGGCGATCAGGAGCGTGCGGCCGCCTATCTCGAAAGGGCCCTTGCGCTCGATCCGAACAATGCCTGGGCATGGGCGCGTTATGGCTGGGTTGCGAGCTACAAGGGCGAACCCGGTGCTGCGGAACGGTTCGAACGGGCGCTGACGCTGAGCCCGGCGGACCCGCTGACATTCAACATGCGGATGGGGATGGCCTTTTCGCTCGCCATGGCAGGTTCCCTTTCCGAGGCCGTCGCCATCGCCCGCGAGGTCGTCAACAAACATCCTGATGTCACCTGGTGTTACCGGATGATGGCGGCCTGGGCGGCGATGAGCGGCGACCTGAAGACAGCCCGGTGGGCGGCGGGCAAGCTCCTGGAGATCGAACCGCACTTTACAATCGAGCGGTATCTGTCGAGGCCCGTGTTTCGAGGCGTGCCGCAATGGGCGGCGCAAACGGCAGAGGGCTTACGGCAGGCGGGCTTGCCCGAACGCTGACGCGGCTTTGGGTCATGCAAAGTCCTCAAGCATTTGCGGCCTCTCCAATGGCACGGCTGCTCGTGCTCATCAGCACCAGCGGCACCGCAACTGCATAAAGCGCGATCACCGAGAGCCAGATGCCGCCCGGCCAGCTTTCTCGCGTGAGGAAATAGAGGGACGAGAAGCCGAGCGGCGCGATGATGGAGGCGAGGCTGATGGTGGAGGCGAGCACGCCCTGCAGTTCACCCTGCCGGTCGGGGGCGACCTTGCTTGTGGCAAGCGCCTGGAAGGCGGGGTTGCCGATGCCGACGAGGGTGAAGATCGGCATGATGGCGAAGATCATCCAGCCCTGGTTCGCGAAGGCCATCACGAGGAGGGCGCTCATGGCGGCGGCGATGCCTGTCATGACCGACCAGCGCTCGCCGAGCAGGCGGGTTGCCGGCCCCGGCAGGAAGGCCTGGCAGACGGTCTGGCAGATGCCGAAGGCGCCAAGCGACAGGCCGATCCAGAAACCGTTCCAGCCGAAAGTGTCGAAGCCCCAGAGCGCCCAGCAGGTACCGTAGGATTCACCGGCGGCGCTGAAGACGAAATAGACCAGGACGATGGGCAGAAGCCCTTTCATCGAGACGATCCGTTGCAGCGGCCGCAGCGGGTTCAGCGTGGCGAGGTTGACCTTCGAGCGAGAGGGGGTACGCGATTCAAGTGTGCGGGATTCCGGAAGGACGAAGAGGGCAAGCAGCAGGTTGGCGGCATTGAGCGCTGCGGCGGCGATAAAGGGCAGGCGCAGCCAGTAATCGCCAAGCAACCCGCCAAGGACCGGGCCGATGATGAAGCCGGCGCCGAACATGGCGTTGAACAGGCCGAAGCGGCGGGTGCGCTGATCCTCCGGCGAGATGTCGGTAATATAGGCCGAGGCAACCGACATATTGGCGCTAGTAAGGCCGGCAATGGCGCGGCCGACGAAGAGCAGCAGCAGCGATGGCGCAAAGGCCATGATGACGTAATTGATCGCCGCGCCGGCAAGCGAGATCAGCAGCACCGGACGCCGGCCGATCGTGTCGCTGAGGGCGCCGAGCATGGGTGCGAAGACGAACTGCATGGCGGCATAGAGCGCCGTCATGGTGCCGACGTAGACGGCGATGTCAGCGGTATGCGTTACGTCTTGAAGCAGACGCGGGAGGATCGGGAAGATCAGGCCGATGCCGACGGCATCGAGGCAGATTGCGGTGAAGATGACGATGAGGGGTTTGTTCATACCGAATTTGTTCATAGCGGAGCTCATGGGGAAATGATGAGTTTGCCGGTGACGCGGCCGGCGGCGCTGATGGTCTGGGCTTCGGCAGTCTGTTCGAGCGGAAAGCTTCGCTCGATGTGCAGCCGGAACTGACCCATGGAATAGAGCCGTGCCACATCGGCAAGCACTCGTTCGGGCTCCTTCGGTGGGCCGTGCGAAAACCTCGCGCCATATTCCTCCGCCGCGAAATCGGCGACGGACAGCACGCGGGTGGGATCGCCGGTCAGGGCGATCAGTTCGGGGATGATCCCGGAGCCGGCGACATCGAGAGCCGCATCGATCCCCTCGGGCGCAAGCGGCCGCACGCGATCGGCTAGGCCCGGCCCGTAGGTCGTCGGGATGGCGCCGAGGTTCTTCAGATAGTCGTGTTTCTGCGGGCTTGCCGTGCCGATGGTGGTGATGCCCCGAATGCGCGCCAGCTGGATGACGGCCGAGCCGATGCCGCCGGCGGCATCGCTGACGAGCAGCGTCTCACCGGCTTGGACGCCAAGTTCATCGAGGCTGCGCCAGGCTGTCTCCGATATGACAGGCAGGCCGCCCGCGATCTCGAAGGGCAGGTCATCGGGCTTGTGGACCCAGTGGGTGAGGATGGCATGTTCGGCCATCGTGGCCCGGCCATAGCCGAAGACGGCATCGCCGACGAAGGTGCTGGCGACGCCCGGGCCGACTTCATCGACGATGCCGGAGGCCTCCACGCCGACGCCGGAGGGAAAACCGACCTCCTCGAAAGCGCGATATTGTCCCTCGCGACGCTTCCAGTCCGAGGGATTGACGCCGGCAGCACACACTTTGATGCGCAATTCTCCGGGGCCGGGATGCGGCGGATCGATCTCGACGGTATCAAGGACTTCAGGGCCGCCATAGCGGCTGAACTGGATGGCTTTCATGGGGGCTCCTTTCGGCAGATGCAGACACGGCTCGGCCGATCGCGGTGCCGGGCACGGCGGCGCGGCTCCCCGTTTGTCTGGTCTATTATGTACTGCATATTAATGTGTACTTAGTACAGTAATAGGGTGCTTGATGATGCCTGTCAACTTCGTTGTACTCAGTACATGAATCCTGCTATGGAGGGCACATGACGATGCCATCAGACGAGACACCCTCAGATCGTAGATCCCGCAAGCGCCTTGCCACGCGGCGCGCCATCTCGCTTGCCGCCGACCGGCTGTTTTTCGAGCGGGGCTTCGAGAATGTGACGGTCGATGAGATTGCGGCCGCCGCCGATGTCGGGCGGATGACGGTTTTCAATCATTTCCCGCGCAAGGAGGACATGTTCTTCGATCGAGACGAAGAGGCGCGCGAGACACTTCGTGAGGCCTTGCGGCAGCGTGATTCCAGAGTGCCGCCGATCGAGGCATTGCGGCTGCTGGCGCATCAGCTTGTGCGGCAGCAGACGCCTTATCTGTTATTTTCCTCGGCGAGCCAGAGCTTCATCGAAACGGTGGAAAACAGCGAAACGCTGAAGGCGAGGGCGCGGGCGATCCGGGACGAGATTGCTGAAGAGCTGGCGGTGTCGCTTACGGAAAGCGTTGGCCAAGAGGCTGGCGATGCCAAGGCGAAGCTCGCCGCCGCCATGCTGCTTGCGAGCTGGAGCGTCGCCTTCATCGAGGCGCACCGGACTTTTCGGCAGGGACGGGATACGGAGAAGGCGAAGGTCGTCTTTCTCGCGCTCGTCGATCAGGGAAGTCTCGGCGTGAAGGCGGCCATGGCGGGCACGGCTTACGCCTGAAACAATTCGGCATGCGCCGAAGTGAGAATGGTGCCGGACTCCTGCGGCGCCCGTGTCCTGTGGTGCTCGAACACGGTGCGAGCCGGCGTCGATAACAAGCTCAATGTCATTTTCAAATGAGGCGGTCATGGCCGAGGCGAGCGCTCTGCGAAATTTCCGCCGCTACCTTGTATAAACAGATAGCTTGTTATATCTAATTCGCAGGCGGAGGTATCCATGACTGACTCGATCCAAGTTCAGCTGCGAAAAGGCGCCCTCGATCTCTGCGTGCTGGCCGTGCTCTCGCGCGGTGAGAGCTACGGCTACGAAATCGCCAGTACGCTGGTGGAGGCCGTGGGCATGGGGGAAGGGACGATCTATCCGCTGATGCGGCGGATGCAGAATGATGGCCTGGTGGCCACGCGCATCGTTGAATCCAGCAACGGGCCGCCGCGCAAATATTACCGGCTGACGCCGCTCGGCCAAACGATATTCGAAGCCCATCGCCGCGACTGGCGCTCCTTCTCCGATGCGGTCGACAAACTTCTTGAGGATTTGCCATGACCAGAGATGCCTTTCTACAAAAGCTGAGACATGGGCTTGCTGGGCTGCCGCCGCAGGAGATCGAAGAGATCATTGGCGACTATACCGCCCATTTTGCCGAATCCGCCGCTGCCGGGCGCAGCGAGGAGGAGGTCGCGGCGGCCTTGGGTGATCCGGCGAGAACCGCGCGGGAATTGCGCGCCGAGGTGGGGTTGCGCCGTTTCGAGGCGCATTGGAGCTTGACGAACCTTTTAGCGGCCGCCATGGCGCTCGCCGGCCTTGCGATCGTCGATATCCTTTTCCTGCTGCCGCTGCTGCTCGTTGCCATTTTCATTGCTGCGGGCCTGGCAATCGGGCTGGCGGTAACGGGCGCGGTCGGCATGAAGATCATCTTCGCCACCATGCTGCAGCTTGGCGGGCCGGTGACGGACGTGATCGCGCGCCTCTGCATCGGGGCAGGGCTGGTGAGCTGCCTCATCGGCGGCGGGGCGCTGCTCCTGCTGGGGCTCGGAGCGGGCATACGGGTGCTCGGCCATTATGCCCGGCTGCATTTCCGTCTGGCTACATTGCCTCCCGGCTGAGGCGGGCAAGGCCGTATTTGAACATTCACCACGTTGTTGAGGAGAGTGGATAATGATCGGGAAGTTAGCATTTGTCGCTGCGGCTGGAGCAATTGGCGCAGCCGTTCTTTTGACGCTCGGTATCGGGCTTTCCGGTGGCGGCTGGGTAGACGCCGCGCAGTTGATAGGTGCCACGCAATCCACCTGCGGATCGGCTGCCTCCAGCCAGGAGAAGATCGTCCTGCCGTTTGCCGCCGGTGAGGACGGTTTTACGATCGATCTGCCGGCCTCGGTGCGTTACCGGCCGGGTGAACCGGCGGAAGTCGTGGTCAGCGGCGATCCGACGCTTCTCGACCATGTGAAGCTCGACGGCGGCATGCTGAGCCTCGATTGCGATCCGGGCTGGTTTGCATCGAAGCTCGATGTCAGCATGTCAGGCCCTGCTGTCACGAACTGGACATTGCTCGGCAACGGCGACCTGACCTTGTCGGGGATCGCCCAGCCGGAATTGCGGCTGAGCATTCGCGGCAACGGCGATGTTGCCGCCACGGGACATGCCGAAACGGTTGGCGTGGACATATCCGGTTCGGGTGCGGCGCGGCTTAGGAGTCTCGAGGCGAAATCCGCTCAGGTCGCGATCCGCGGCAACGGCGATGCGCAGATGACGGCAAGCGCGGATGCCGATGTCTCGATCTCCGGAAACGGCAATGTCGAACTGTCGGGGCAACCGGTGCTGCGGCGCTCCGATATCAGCGGCAACGGCCGTATCGTGCAGGTGCCGTAAGAGGCCGGAATCAAAAGGGCGCTCGACCCTTGCGGGGAGCGCCCTTTACCTGTCAGACTCGAACGCGGCTCGACCAACGTCGATACCAAGCGCAAATCCATTTTCAGGTGAAGCCGTGAAATGGTGTGCGGCAGGGCGCATTGCAAGGGGTGACATCGGGAAACGTCGATATTTTTCCCGCCCGCTTACGGCCAGAGATTTTCGCGCTGCCAGCCGGCCTTTTCACGCCGGTATAAAAGCCGGTGATGACGTCGGTCCTCGGCGCCCTGCCAGAATTCCACCTCATGCGGCATCACGATGAAGAGCTGCCAGTGCGGCGCCACAAGTTCGGGCTCGACAGCGATGTGCCTGACACGGGGGATGAAACATGCTTTGCGGCAATGTGGAAACCGATATGATCGAACACAGGATGTTCGAAAAACGCACATTGCGCTCGTTCAGCCGCAGCATTTTCCAGCGCTGGCGGGCGCGCAGCAGGCGGCAGCCGATGCCTGTTCGGCCAGCCACCGGTCGCGCGGTTTGCAGCTTGCCGGCCGCGGGGAGAGCTCGACATGCACGGTGCCGGCGCGGAGCGTCGGCATTGCGGCGCAATAGAGCTGCATCGGCCGCACCCCGTCGCTGACTTCGAATGTCAGCCTGGCCGCGTCGTCGAGCTTCACGTGCTCGGTGACCTTGCGGATGATCGCATGGAACTTGCCTGATGGCATATGGCTGCGGTCGTCCTCTTCGATATCCCAAAGCTGAATGAAGATCTCGTTCCAGGCTTCCGGATTGGCGCCGCAGTCGAGCGCCGAAAACTGCCCGGCCTTGACTTCGGTGACGTGATAGCCGGGCTTCACCGGGCGGCCGTCATAGTAAAAGATCAGCGGTGAATCCTTGGCGCCGGAGAGGATGCTCATCAGCTCGCCGAGGGCGATATCGTCCTTCTGCATTTTGCTGTTGTCGATCGCGTTCATCTGCGTTATTCCTCGTTTCAATTATTCAAGGATTGTTGAAATATGGACCAACGTCAAGCCCTCGTCGCATTCGGCGCATTGTCGCAGGAAACCCGGCTGCAGGTCATCCGCATGCTTGTCGTCGCCGGCCCTGACGGCATGGCGGCCGGCGCGATTGCGGAAAAGCTCGAGGTGTCGCCGTCGAACGTATCCTTCCACCTGAAGGAGCTGGAACGCTCCGGTCTGATCGCGCAACAGCGGGAATCGCGCTCGATCATCTACACGGCGAATTATGAGGCGCTCGGCGGCCTTGTTCGCTTCCTGATGGAAGACTGCTGTTCCGGTCATCCGGAAATCTGTGCGCCGGCCGCAGAGGTCGCGGCCTGCTGCACTCCTAAAATGGAGGAGAAACTGCAATGACCACAGATCGCGTTTACAATGTGCTCTTTCTCTGCACGGGCAATTCCGCCCGTTCGATCCTGGCGGAATCCATCCTGAATACGGAAGGCAAGGGCCACTTCAGGGCCTATTCGGCCGGAAGCCAGCCGAAGGGCGAGGTCAATCCGCATGCGCTGAAGGAGCTGCAAGCGCTCGGCTATCCCGCAACGGGCTTCCGCTCGAAGAGCTGGGACGAATTCGCCGAGGCCGGTGCGCCCGAGATGGATTTCATTTTCACGGTCTGCGACAGTGCTGCCGGCGAAGCCTGCCCAGTCTGGATCGGCCACCCGATGACGGCTCATTGGGGCATCGAAGATCCCGCCGCAGTCGAAGGCAGCGAAGTGGAAATTGGCCGCGCCTTCGCTCAAGCCGCCCGCTTCCTCAAGAACCGCATCATGTCCTTCATTAGCCTGCCGATCACGTCGATCGACAAGCTGGCGCTTGAAACGCATCTGCGCCAGATCGGCACCATGGAAGGCGCAAGCATCAAACAGCCAAAGGCAAGCTGATGGGTGTTGCCCTTCATCAACAGGCAGTGGAAGGCAATGACGACGGCCTGCGTTCGGCACTCGCCGGCGCCGGCCTTCCGGTCGATGACCTGACGGATGCCGGCCGCAGCTTCTTCCGTTTTTCCCAGGGTGGCGAGACGGTCGGTTTCGGCGGGCTGGAACTTTACGGCGAGGCTGCGTTCCTGCGCTCCATCGTGGTCCTGTCCGATCGGCAGGGTTTCGGTTTCGGCCATGCCATAACGCTCGGCCTGCTCGATCAGGCCCGCAGACAAGGCGCGGATGCTGCCTATCTGCTGACGGAATCGGCCGCGCCGTTCTTCCTGTCGCTCGGCTTCCGCCCGATCGCCCGCGATGAAGCGCCGGCTGCCATCCAGACGACGCGGCAGGCCGCAAGCCTCTGCCCGGCATCGGCCGCCTTGATGGTGCGGAGCCTGCCGGCATGAGTGCGGTCTTTCCACTATCGCGGCGCGTCGTCGCCGAAGCGCTCGGCACGATGCTGCTGGTCGCAACCGTGGTCGGTTCAGGCATCATGGCCGACAAGCTGACGGACGATACCGCCCTTGCGCTGCTCGGCAATACGCTGGCAACGGGGGCCATACTGGTCGTGCTGATTACCACGCTCGGGCCGATTTCCGGGGCGCATTTCAACCCCGTCGTTTCGATGATCCTTGCCATCAGGCGCGAATTGCCCGGCTCATCGCTGGCGCCCTATATTGCCGCGCAGATCGTCGGCGGCATTGCCGGCACCGTGCTTGCGCACGGCATGTTCGCTCTGTCTTTGCTGCAGGCGTCGGAAACCGTGCGATCAGGCAGCGCGCAATGGCTCTCCGAGGTGGCGGCGACCTTCGGCCTCGTCTTCGTGATCCTTTCGGGCATCCGCTTCCGCGCCGATGCCGTGGCATGGCTGGTCGGCCTCTACATCACGGCCGCCTACTGGTTCACCGCATCCACGTCCTTCGCAAATCCGGCCGTGGCGATTGCCCGGTCGCTGACGAATACCTTTTCCGGCATTCGGCCGGTCGATCTTCCGGGCTTCATCATCGCCGAAATCCTCGGCGCAGTGCTGGCACTGATGCTTGCGGGATGGCTGCTGATGGAAGCCCGTAATCCTGAAACGCTCACTGAAACGGAATCTGCCCCATGACCATGGATGTTACGATCTATCACAACCCGGAATGCGGCACTTCGCGCAACACGCTGGCAATGATCCGCAATGCCGGCATCGAGCCCGATGTCATCGAATATCTGACAGATCCGCCTTCGCTCGAAGAACTGGTGAAGATGATTGCCGATGCCGGCCTGACAGTGCGGCAGGCGATCCGCGAGAAGGGAACTCCCTATGCCGAACTCGGCCTCGACAATCCTGACCTGACCGACGGGCAACTGCTCGATGCGATGCTGAAAGACCCGATCCTGATCAACCGACCATTCGTCATCACGCCGCTCGGCACGCGCCTCGCACGCCCCTCGGAATTGGTTCTGGATATCCTGCCCGACACGCACAAGGGCGCCTTCACCAAGGAAGACGGCGAGAAGGTGCTCGACGCCGGGGGCAAGCGCATTGTCTGATTTGCAAGCCGCTGCGCCAGAACATCTGCGCCAGCTTGATCTGGCGCAGCTTCGCCCGGCATTCTCCTCGCATAGGCCGCGTATTCTGATCCTCTATGGTTCGCTTCGCACGGTCTCCTACAGCCGCTTCCTCGCGCAGGAGGCCGCAAGATTGCTCGAACATTTCGGTTGCGAGGTTCGGATCTACAATCCGGAAGGCCTGCCGCTTCCCGATAGCGCTCCGATCAGCCATCCCAAGGTAGCGGAGCTGCGGGATCTGTCGGAGTGGTCGGAAGGTCAACTCTGGGTGAGCCCGGAGCGCCACGGTGCGATGACTGGCATCATGAAGGCGCAGATCGACTGGATTCCGCTCTCGGTCGGTTCCGTCAGGCCGACACAGGGCAAGACATTGGCGCTGATGCAGGTTTCGGGCGGCTCGCAATCCTTCAACGCGATCGGCCAGTTACGCATTCTCGGCCGCTGGATGCGCATGATCACCATCCCCAACCAGTCGTCGGTCGCGAAAGCCTTCCAGGAGTTCGACGCCGACGGCCGCATGAAACCCTCATCCTTTTATGACCGCGTCGTCGATGTCTGCGAGGAGCTGGTGAAGTTCACCTGGCTGACGCGCGACGCGTCCAGCTACCTCACCGATCGCTACAGCGAGCGGAAGGAAGAGGCTCAGAAGCTGGAGCAGCGCGTGAGCCTGAAATCCATATGAGCGAACGCATTCCGCTTCCCGCCGTGCTCGGGCTCGGCGTCACCCAGATCATCGGCTACGGCACCCTCTATTACAGTTTCAGCATCCTCGCGCCCGACATGGCGGCCACTCTCGGCTGGTCGAACGAATGGATTTTCGGAGCACTCTCCGTTGCACTTCTGGCCGGCGGATTGACGGCGCCGTGGCTCGGCGTGATGATCGACAGGATCGGGGCAGGGCGGGTGATGACATTGGGTTCGGCCGTTGCGGCGCTCGCGCTCATTGCCTGCGCCTATGCGCCCGGCAAGGCATCCTATGTCGCGGCGCTCATCGCCATCGAGATTGCAGCCAACTTCGTGCAGTATGGGGCAGCCTTTGCGCTGCTCGTGCAGCTGCGGCCGCAGGTCGCGTCACGCAGCATCACCTATTTGACGCTGATTGCCGGTTTCGCCTCGACGATCTTCTGGCCGATCACCACGGCGCTGCATGCGGCCCTCTCATGGCAGAATGTCTATCTGGTCTTTGCGGCCCTCAACATGGCCGTCTGCGTGCCTGTTCATGCGTGGCTTTCGCGCGGCGTGGCCGGGCGCCGGGCAATGGCATCGACGGCTGCGCCGCGCGTGGAAGGCATCTTGCCGCCTGCGCGCCGCCGCCTCGGATTCGGCCTGATGGTCACGGGATTTTCGCTGATGTCGCTCGTCGGCTCGGCAATGCTGGTGCATATGGTGCCGCTGCTCTCCGGCCTCGGGCTTGGCGGTGCCGCGGCGCTGGCCGGCACCTTGTTCGGCCCGTCGCAGGTTGGCAGCCGGCTGATCAACATGATCTTCGGCAAGGGCCTGCCGGCGCTCTCGCTGGCGCTGATTTCGGCGCTCCTGATCCCCTGCGGCGTGCTGGTGCTGCTGGTTTCGGCACCGTCAGTGGCCGGCGCCATGCTCTTTGCCGTTATCTTCGGCATGGGCAACGGCCTGCTCAGCATCGTCAGCGGCACCTTGCCGCTGCAGCTTTTCGGCAGCGACGGTTATGGCAAGCTGCAGGGCAGGATGATGGCGGCGCGGTTGATCCTTTCGGCGCTGGCGCCCTTCGTCCTGGCCTTCGGTATGGCCAATATCGGCATTGCGCCGTCGCTCGGCATCACCGCCGCCCTGGGCGGGCTTTCCATCATTGCCTTTCTCCTCATCGCAGCAATGCGATGATAGCGTACCGCCTCAGGGCGGTTGATGACCTTCGATAAAAGGGAACTCTGGGTTCCGGCCCGCATTTTCCCGAGAGGGTCATGGGGACGGAGTTTCCGATGCAATCACCGAGCCGGCAACAGTTTCGTCTTTCCAACGGCAGAATTTTGTCCTTCGTGACGGCCGGCGCGCCGCCGAGCCCGCCGATCCTTCTGCTCCACGGGTTTCCGAGTTCGTCACGGACATTTCGCGATATCATACCCCGCCTGTCTGGCGTGGCGCAGGTGATCGCGCCCGATTTGCCGGGGTTTGGCGAATCCGAGGTTCTGCCGTCGCCATCCTTCAGTGCCTTCGCCGAGGCGATTTCCGAGCTGCTGGAACAGCTCGGCATCGGCCTCCGCCACATTTACCTTCACGATTTCGGTGCGCCTGTCGGATTCGACATCGCCATGCGGGCGCCGGACGATGTTCTCGGCCTCATCATCCAGAACGCCAATGCCCACATGACCGGCCAGGGGCCTGCCTGGGCAGCAACCCAGGCATTCTGGAGCGCGCCTTCGCGCGAGAACGAGGCGGCTGCGACCGCTCACCTGACTTTCGAAGGGATCCGTGATCAATATGTGGCCGGTGTACCTGATGATGTCGCCGCGCGCATGGCAGCGGAAAGCTGGGAGGAGGATTGGCGGGTGATGCAGCTGCCGGGGCGCATGGAAACGCAGCGCGCCCTGATCGCGGATTACGGGAACTATGTTTCCAAATTCGCAGCGATTGCCGACTATCTCGCGACATATCAGCCTGCCTCTCTGATGATCTGGGGACGGCACGATCCGTTCTTCGAACTCAGGGAAACACTGTCCTGGATGGAGGCGCTGCCGAGAATGGAAACCCATATTCTCGATGGCGGGCACTTCCTGCTCGAAACACACGCGCCCGTCGCGGCGCAGCTGATTGCCGGGTTCCTGTCGCGCAATCGGTGACCCGCGGATGTGGATCGAGGCATTTCACCGAGCCACCTCTTTGTGATCGCGGCAGTCGCAATCCCCCCATTATGCTTTGGCATGCCGGTTCATGCCCTGCTATTGTCCCTCGTCGATGCGTTGATCCTGAGATTCCACTCAGGTTTCTAGGACCACTCCATGTCCCACCGGTCTGAACCCGTTTTATCCGCAATTCCATCACAGCTCAGATGGATCGGCTTCCTGGCGATGTGCCTGGGCATGTTCATGGCCATCCTCGATGTTCAGGTGGTCGCAACCTCGCTTCCGACCATCCAGTCGGCGCTTGATATTCATCCGGATCAGATGAGCTGGGTGCAGACCGCCTATCTCATCGCCGAAGTGGTGGCGATACCGCTGACGGGGTTTCTCACGCGCCTGCTGACGATGCGCTGGCTCTTCGTCGTGTCGCTGTCGCTGTTCGTGATCGCCTCGGCGGGCTGTGCGGCGAGCGACAGTTTTGGCGGGCTCGTCACCTGGCGGGTCATTCAAGGTTTTTCCGGCGGCACGCTGATCCCCTCGGTGTTTTCGGCCGTGTTCATTCTCTTTCCGGACGAGCGGCAGGCGCTGGCGACGACGATCGCCGGTGTTCTCGCTGTTCTCGCGCCGACCATCGGGCCTATCGTTGGCGGCTGGCTGACCGAGACCTATTCATGGCACTGGCTGTTCCTGATCAATATCATCCCCGGCATTCTGGCAGCGCTCGTTGCCATGCGCTCGCTTCCGCGCGAGGGCGTCAATCTCTCCGAGCTCTGGCATCTCGATATCGTCTCACTGCTGCTGATGGCGGCAAGCCTTGCCGCACTGGAAATCGGCCTCAAGGAAGCGCCGACGAGCGGCTGGACCTCACTTTACGTCTCCGGCCTCATCGGCCTCTCGGCGGTTTCGGGATTCGTATTCGCATGGCGCTCGCTGAAGAGAGCCATACCCCTGGTCGAGCTCAGGAATTTCGGTGACCGGAACTTCCTGGCGGGCTCGGCAATGAGCTTCATTCTCGGCATCGGCCTCTTCGGCTCCGTCTATCTCATGCCGGTCTTTCTCGCCTTCGTGCGCGGGCACAACGCGCTCGAAATCGGCATGACGATGCTGGTGACGGGCATCGCCCAGCTCATCACCGCGCCGATCGCGGTGGCGCTCGAAAAACGGATGGATGCGCGGTTGCTGTCTGCGGCCGGTTTCACGCTTTTTGCCATCGGCATCGGCATGAGCGCCTTTCAGGACCCGCAGACCGATTTCGACGCGATGTTCTGGCCGCAGATCATCCGCGGCACCGCCATCATGTTCTGCCTGCTGCCGCCGACGCGCCTCGCGCTCGGCACCCTGCCGCCGGAGCGCATTCCAGATGCCAGCGGCCTGTTCAACCTGATGCGCAACCTTGGCGGCGCAATCGGCATCGCGCTGATCGACACCATCGTCTACACGCGCTCGGGACCACTCGGCGACAGCCTCTGGGAGCGGCTGAAAGCGGGGGACGTAGGGGTTGCCGCCTTTGTCGGCGCACCGCTGCAGGCGATTGCGGGGCATCAGGGCGAGTTCGACGCGGATACGACGTCCATGCTCGATCCGCTGGTGCAGACGGCGGCGAGTGTTCAGGCGATCAACGAGGCGTGGATGGTGGTTGCAGTGCTGACGGCCTGTGCGCTGCTGTGGGTGCCGTTTGCGAAGAAGGTAGAGGTGGCCGGGTGAGGGGCCGCGCCAGGGCGAAAAATCACCAATGCGATGGTCGAAACCCCAGATCGCCATCGCCTTTGCAGATGATGTAAGGCGGTCCTTGTCAGGGGAACGTCGCTCTCGGAGTCGCTCGGCCTCAGGCGACGGACCATCCACCGTCCACCAGCAAGTTCGCGCCGGTGATCAGGCTTGCAGCCGGCGATGCAAGGAAGACGACGGCACCCACCACATCATCGGTTTCACCGATCCGGCCGAGTGGAATGTGACCGAGGGTCGCTTTGTGATTGTCGGCATCGGATAGAAAAGGTGCTGTACCGTCGGTATGAATGAAGGTCGGTGATACGGTATTCACGGTGATATTGTAGCGTGCCCATTCGGCCGCAAGGCAGCGCGTGAGGTGATTGATTGCCGCCTTGCTCATGCAATAGATCGCTTCGCCACGCAGTGCCACGGTACCGGCCTGCGAACTGATGTTGATGATCCGGCCCCCATTGCGCTTGATCATGTGACGGCCGACTGCCTGGGTCATCAGAAAGGTGCCCTTGATGTTGACGTCGAGTATCTCGTCAAGGTCCTTCTCCTCGACGAGTTCCGCGAGGTTGCCCGGAGCCACGCCGACGTTGTTGACGAGGATGTCGATCCGACCGAACGCAGCCAGCGCCGCGTCGACGGCTTGCGCGATATGGGCCTTGTTGGGAATGTCCAGTTCAACCGGGAGAACTTTTCGGCCCGTGCCCTCGAGTTCGGCAACCAGGCCCGCTGAGGCTGCGACATCACGGACCCCCAAAACAATATCGGAGCCTGCTGCGGCGCAGGCAAGTGCGCAAGCCCGACCGATGCCGCGGCTCGCTCCCGTCACCAAAGTCACCTTGCCCGCAAGGCTGAAGTCCGGCGCGTTCTTCTGCATCATGATGCCTCCCTCGATGAAGCTCATTTATGCCAGCGTCGGTGTGCGGATGCCAGATGTTCTGCGCACATCAATGAGCTTCCCCCGGCGTCTCGCGCAGCACGCGCTTACTCGCCCGACGGATTGCGCAGAGGCATCAGGGAGTTGTCGGGGAATTCCTAGTCTTCGGCGCCGACGAGGCAGTTGTTGCCGATCATGCAGTCGGGTTCATGCCGATGCCGGCACGGGCAGCCCTAGGGCCGCCCGCATCTCTCTGACAAGCTTCACATGTTGCTCATGCTTTTCATGGCTTTTTCCATGTGCGTCTTGCACTCTTCCATCTTGTTGGCCTTCATGGAATCCTTGGCCATCATCATTTCCTTGGACGCCATTTCCTTCTTTTCCTTCATGGCGGGATCCGTCATGGCATCCATGTCGGCCTGCATTTTCATCATCGAAGCCTCGTCGCATTTCGCCGACATCATCGCGTCCTGCGCAAAGGCAGGCAGCGCGGAAGCCGCTGCCAGGACGATTGCTGCTGCTGTGCATTTCAACATGACCTTCTCCTCCTTGTGGGCGCCATTGCCCTTTGCAAGCTGTCCCGCGGCAAGACTGTCCGAAGGCGCGAGTGCCTAGATTCCGGCGTACCACTCGTAGCCCCGGTCTTCCCAGAAGCCGCCCTTGCCGCCCCACAGGCCGGCGAAGCTGTCCTTCATCTCGATCCGCATCAGGTATTTGGCATGCTTGTAGCCAAGCTGGCGCTCGACGCGCAGGCGAAGCGGGGCGCCGTGGGCAACTTCCAGATCCTTGCCGTTCATCTGGTAGGCGAGGATGGTCTGCGGGTGAAAGGCGTCAATGAGATCGATGCTCTCGTAGTAGGTTCCGCTGCCGTCCAGCGTTAGTTCGAGCTG
Organism: Rhizobium viscosum; assembly: GCF_014873945.1. Taxonomy (NCBI): domain Bacteria; kingdom Pseudomonadati; phylum Pseudomonadota; class Alphaproteobacteria; order Hyphomicrobiales; family Rhizobiaceae; genus Rhizobium; species Rhizobium viscosum. The sequence continues at coordinate 3,737,223 of NZ_JADBEC010000001.1, forward strand.
GTCTGCGCAATAGAAGACGGCATAGCGGGCCTGAGGCTTCAGCCCCACGCTCTGCAGGAGTGGTCCGAGCTGCGCGCCCGTCCACTTGCCGATAGCGCTCCAGCCCTCGACGCAGTCGTGCCGGGTGATCTGGGTGCGTGAGGGCAGCTTCTTCAGATCTGCGAGCGAAAGCTCGACGGGACGCTCTACCAGCCCGTCAATCTTCAGTCGCCAGTCGGCGAAGCCGGTTGCCATCATCTGCGCATAGGCTTCGCTGTCGGGCTGGCTCGTGCCGTTCGGCCGGAATGTCGGCGAGATATCGGCTTCGGAATATTCGCGCGCCAGCTTGTCCTTGGGAACGAGCAGCCGCTGGCTTTTCATCGTCAGCGTCTCGGCCATGTCGAGAACGGACTGGACATTGGGGTTCTGGACGACATCGTCGCAGCCGGTGAGGCCGAAAGCACCGAGGCCGGCAGCCGAGCCGATCAGCAGGCCGCGGCGTGTGATGGAGAAGGTCATCGATCGTCCCTTTCGGTTTCGATCACGTAGCGGCCCGTTATCATCGAGCGCATGTTGTTCCAGAGGCCGGACAGGATCACCATGGCGATATGCACGAAAACGAAGAGGACGATCGACCAGGCGCATATGAAGTGGATCGACCGGGCCGTTTGCCTGCCGCCGAAGAGGTCGAGCAGGAAGGGATAGCCGGCATCCATGGCGGGTGACATTGTCAAGCCCGTTGCAAACATCAGCGGCAGCAGGATGAAGATGACGATCAGGTAGGCGAGCTTCTGCAGCACATTGTAACGCCTTGCCTTTTCACCCTTCGGGAAGCGCAGGCGCGCGTGGTCGGCGATTTCCTGCCCCAGATGGTGCGGCGAGATCTCTTCGCCGCTCGGCGCCAGATCGCGTCGGAAATGGCCTGACAGAAAGCCGATGAGCGCATAGATCGATCCGTTGATGACGAAGAGCCAGGCAAAGAACAGATGCCAGCGGCGGCCGGTTGCGAGATCCTGGTAGCTCGGAATAGTGATCCAGGAAGGGAAGCCACGCTCGGTCGCGTCATCGCCCGTTCCCGAAACGCCGAGAACGCCTGTCGTGGTGATCTGCAGATTGCCAATGCGAAGCACGCCGCGCGTGCCGCCATCGACGGCGCCGATCGACAGCCATGACGGGTCTGCATCCGCGCCGTACTGGCCCCAATAGAGCGCCGGATGGGCATTGAAAATCTGCAACCCGCTCATCAAAAGCAGGCTGAGACAGAGAACGTTGATCCAGTGTGTGATGCGGGTCGCCAGCGAGTGCCGGCGGATGACTGTTATCGTCGGGCCTGTTGGAGTGGCCTGGCTGTGATCGTCGAGTGTTGCCATGATCGTTTCGATGTCCGGTACCGTCACGCCCCTACAGCATGTACGTAGGCGAAACGGGATTTGTTACAGGCGTCCCGAAGTTTTTTCGTTGCAGCCGGGAACCTTTCGCCGGGAAAGGCTGGCGGCGCGGCTTTCCGGACGCCGTCACAAGTGCGTGAAGCTGTAACGAATGGCGTTCCATCTGCGAAGGAGAACGAGATGCAGATCATCAGGGAGCACCGCCATGAAACAATCCGCCGCGTTCAATCTTGCGATCATCGCAGCAATCTTCGGCCTTGGTTCCACCGCACAGGCCTTCGCCGGGCAGTCGCCTGCGGTCGTCGAACTCTTCACCAGCCAGGGCTGTTCCTCATGCCCTCCGGCCAATGCCAACCTCGTCAAGCTCAGCAACGATCCTGATGTGCTCGCCCTGAGCTTCTCGGTGACTTATTGGGACTATCTCGGATGGAAGGACATTTTCGGTAAGAAGGAATTCACCGACCGGCAGGTGACCTACGAGCCCGCACTCGGCCAATCCGGCCCTTTCACGCCGCAGATGGTGGTCAACGGCCATCAGTCGACTGTCGGCTATGATCTCAATCAGATCCGGCGCGTGATTGCGTCCGAGCCCGCACTGTCCGGTCCCGGGATCGCGCTGGCGCGGAACGTGGCTGTCATCGACGCTGCGAAGGGGCGGACCGCCGCTGCCGACGTGTGGCTTGTCCGCTATGCTCCGGGCACCGTGCAGGTTCCGGTCGCCAGAGGTGAGAATGCCGGTGAGACATTGCCTCACGCCCATGTCGTGCACGAGCTGACGCATCTCGGCACCTGGGACGGCAAGATGCTGAAGCTGCCGGTCCCGGCCGCAACCGGCGACCTGAAGAGCGCGATCATCGTCCAGGAGCCGAAGGGCGGCAGGATTCTCGCCGCAACGACCGACTGAAAACCGCCTCGCTGCCTGATCCCGCGGTCGACCTTAGTCGATCCGCCCGCGGTCGATTTTCAATCGATCCGCTTGAGATCCCGCGCAAAGCGCTGCCAGTTGCCGACATATTTCTTCGCGGACTGGGTGATCTTCGTGGCTGCCTCGTCATCCAGCGTGCGGATGGCCTTGGCGGGCGAGCCGACGATCAGGGAATTGTCGGGGAATTCCTTGCCTTCGGTGATGAGCGCATTGGCGCCGACGAGGCAGTTGTTGCCGATCTTTGCGCCGTTCAGGATGGTCGCACCCATGCCAACAAGGGAGTTGTTGCCGATCGCGCAGCCGTGGATGATGGCGTGGTGGCCGATGGTGCAGTTTTCACCGATCGTGGTCGGGAAGCCGGGGTCGGTGTGGACCATGACGCCTTCCTGCAGGTTGGTGGCCTTGCCGATGACGATCGGTTCGTTGTCGCCGCGCAGCACGGCGCCGAACCAGATGCCGACCTCTTCGGCGAGTTCCACATGGCCGATCACATGCGCGTCGGGGGCGATCCAGAAGGTGCCGTGCGGTGGCAGTTTCGGGTGCTGGCCTCCGAGCGCGTAGATCGCCATGTCTTCCTCCTCAGACCACTTTCAGCGAGAGCGTCGCGATGCCGTCGACGCCGCAGGAAATGCTGTCGCCCCTGTTGATGGCGGCGACACCGGCGGGCGTGCCGGTCATGATGATATCGCCGGGGGCGAGAACGAAGAGTTTCGAAAGCTCTGCAATGATTTCCGGGACTTTCCAGATCATCTGGTTTAAGTCGCCATCCTGTTTGCGGACGCCGTTGACGTCGAGCCAGACGCGACCGCTTACGGGATGTCCGAGGCGGCTGGCGGGCACGAGGGGCGAGACCGGGGCGGAATATTCGAAGGCCTTGGCAAGCTCCCACGGGCGGCCGAGTTTCTTGGCTTCGGCCTGCAGGTCGCGGCGGGTGAAATCGATGCCGACGCCGTAGCCATAGATGCAGTCGAGCGCCTTTTCGGCGGGAATATTCGCGCCGCCGGCCTTGAGCGCCAGCACGCATTCGACCTCGAAATGCACGTCGTTCGAGAGCGGCGGGTAGGGGAAATCCTTGCCGGAATAGAGATTGTCGGCATTCTTCTGGAAGAAGAAGGGCGCCTCGCGGTTCGGGTCATGGCCCATTTCGATGGCGTGGTCGGCATAGTTGCGGCCGACACAATAGACGCGGCGGACCGGGAAGGCCTCGGCGCTGCCTTCGACGGGCAGGAGAACCGGCTGCGGCAGGGGGATGACGGTGGCGGGAAGGGACATGACGGGACTTCTTGGCTGATTGATCTGGAAAGTCTGACGACATCCTAGACGCAAATGACGGCCAGGGGAAAGTGCACTATCTTTTTGTCCTGACGCAATTCCGGACGCAAAACCGCTTCACACTTTTTCTGGAATTGCTCAGGGAGCCGCTTGGTCCTGTGCAAGGCTGCCGCGCACCAGCGCATAATAGGCTGAAAGTTCCGGAACGGCTTTCGGCAGGGTGTCGAAGGCGGGGTCGGAGAGGGTCAGTGTTCCCGCATATTTCGCTTCCAGGAAGGCGTTGTGCTCCGGGAGTGCCGCGCGGTGCGAGCCGTAGAGCACGGTGAAAACGGGCGAGGGCACGGTGCGGCCCTTGACGATGATGCGGTCGAGCTCGACCACGGTGTAACGCTCGCTGACGAGGCGGGCGGTTTCCTCTCCGAGCAGCAATGCCACGCCGTAATTCTTCGAGGCGCCTTCCAGGCGTGAGGCGAGGTTGACGCTGTCGCCGAGGCAGGAATAGTCGAAGCGGCGGGTCGAGCCCATATTGCCGACGATGCATTCGCCAGTATTGATGCCGACGCCCATTTTGAGGATATGCAGCGTCCGGCCTGACGCGGTGGCTTCGCGCTCCAGCTCGCGGTTCAGCGTGCCGATCGCATCCTGCATGGCGATCGAGGCTTTTACCGCGTGGATGGCATGGTCGGGATCATCGAGCGGCGCATTCCAGAAGGCCATGATGCAATCGCCCATATATTTGTCGATCGTGCCGCCATGATCCATGACGACATCCGAGAGCGGCGTCAGCAGCCGGTTGATCAGCGCCGTCAGCTGCTCGGGATCATCCTTCATCGTTTCGGCAATGGTGGTGAAGCCGCGCACGTCGGAAAACAAGACTGTCAGCGTGCGCCGCTCGCCGCCGAGCTTCAGCTGTGAGGGATCGTTGGAGAGGCGCTTGACGAGATCGGGCGAGATATATTGGGCGAAGGCCAGCGTGATCTGGCGCTTCTGGCGGCGCTCCTCGGTATAATCGAAGGCGGCCTGGCCGAAGGCGACGGCCACGAAGGCGACGGTCGGCCCAAGCGGTGAGACGAAGACATGGCCGAAGCGGATGCCGGCATAGCTGACTGCCGCAAAGGCGAGGATTGCGGCGGCGGTGGCGACCAGCGTGCGCCAGCTCGTGGCCTTCCAGACGGTGGCGGCAGCGAGAGCGACTGATATGAGGATGCAGATCGCAACGACAGGCAGGCCGGCTTCCGTGATCGCCAGGCCATGGACGATATTGTCGTAGATGGTGGCCTGCACCTCGACACCCGAGATCAGCTTGCCGGTGTGGACGGTGTAGGGCGTGGCATAGGCATCGGCGCCGCCCTGATCAATCTCGGGGGCGTTCTGCAGGCTGAGGCCGACCAATACGACACGGCCTTTGAAGATATCGGGCGGGAGGAAATTCTTCGGGTCGAGCGCCTGATAATAGGAGACGGTGGGATAGGAGCGGGCAGGGCCGAAGGACTGGATGAGAGAGCCTGCCGGCAGATGCAGCGTCTTGATGCCCGCAGCCTTTGCGAGCTCCATTGCGAAGCCATCCTCATAGGGTGGTATATTGCGGAAGATGCCGTCGCCATTCAGGGTGATGGAAGCGATGCCGGTGCGTGCGCCGGCATCCGTCATCTGCGGCAGCGGCGTGGTGCGCAGGAGCTGGTCGGCCTGCGGCGTCTTGATCAGCGTTTCATCGCCGGCGAGCACGACATCGGGGCCGACGGCGGCGGTGATGGCCTGATCGTTTTCCGCCGTCGAGGGCTCGGCCATGATGATATCGAGCGCGATGGCCTTTGCGCCGGCAGCGCGCAGCTGTTTGACGAGCTCGGCATGCAGACTGCGCGGCCAGGGCCACTGGGCGTTGATATCGGCAAGTGCCGGCTCGTCGATCGCCACGATGATCGGGCCGCCGTCGGGCGGCGTCGGATCGTCGACCGTCGAGAGATAGTCGAAGGTGCGCAGCTCCGTCAGCGTCCAGGCGGGCAGGCGGGAGATCAGCGAAATAGTGACCAGCGTGACCAGCGCCAGGACGAGAAGACGGATGCCGCGGCTGGAGAAGGGCCAGCCGGGCAGGCGCTGCGACGGGCGGTTCTGCTTTATCGGGCGCTCTGCATGAGGGCGCGTGGACATCAGAAGCGGATCTTCAGAGTGCCCTTGAAGGCGCGGCCCCAGCCGGGCACGCCGGGCGTTATTTCGAAATCCTCGTCGAGCAGGTTATAGGCGGCCGCCTCAAGCGCGAGGCGCTTGTCGAAGGGTTCCCAGATCAGGTGCGCGTCGAGGCTCCAGTAATCGTCGAGCTTGGTGCCGAGATCGTCGCCATCACGCTCGCCGATATAGTTGGCGGCGACGGTGGCTTTCACCTTGGCCTCGTTGACCCAGGTGAGTGCGATCTGGCCGGAGTTTGTGGGGATATAGGGCAGGTTGCCGCCGAAGTTCGGCTCCAGCGGATCCTTGTTCTCGGAATCCATATAGGCGTATGTGGCGGAAAGGCCGAAGCCGGCTCCGAGCGCGACGTTGGCCGTAACGGCTGCGCGGTCGATTGTGCCGCGCGACAGCGGCAAGCTCTCGATGGCCGGAAGCGCTATCAACGGCAGGTCGATCGAGAAATCATGCAATTCCTGATGCTGGTATTCGACCGAAGTGAAGAACTTGTCGGTCCACTCGGCGTCCCACTGGAAGGCTGCCGTATCGGCGTAGCCTTCGGCACTGACCGAAAACTGATTTGCCTGCAGGCCAAGGATGCCGATCGGGGCCAGCGTCGGGACACCCGTATCGAGACTCTGGCGCATGAAGGCAGCGCGCAGCCAATGGTTCTGAGCCGGCGCCCAGGCAAGACCGAAGCGCGGTTCGAGCCGGCTCACATCGACGCCATCGCCTTCGAGCCGGGTGGCAAACAGCGCATATTCGCCCTTCAGATCAGGCGCGATCTCATGAAGGAGATCGATATAGGCGCGGCCGATATTTGTGCGGGTTTCAGCCTCCGGGGGAGCGTCGGTCACGCCGTCGATGAAGCCGGGAATGATATCGTCTAGATGGAAATACGTCTTGAGAGACGTATTGATCCAACCGCCTTCAACGCCGTAGCGCCAGGTGAGCGGTCCATCGCCAATGCTGTGGCTAAGCGCTGCGATATAGGCCTGCGATTCCGTTTCTCTGCTCGTCTGGCCGAAGGGCCTGATATCCCCTGAGCCGGGAACACTGAAGAAAGGTACATCCGACCAGTCGTATGACAGGTCAAAGGAGGTTTTCGACTTTGTCTCCTGATAGAGCAATGCGCCGTTCAGGATATTTTCATAGGCAAAGGTATGACTCCAGCCGACACCGGCGCTGGTCACTTCCGCACTATTGATCTGCGTCCGGTAGAGTGGCAATTCGTCAGGCGCAGGGGGAATGCCGAGGATTGGGGTGAGGATCGGGTCGAATACGCCTAGGTTCAGGATGGTCGAGAGCGTGGGATCCGTCGATAGCGCGCTTAGTGTTCCATCGTTCTTGGCATGATTGAAATAGGCTACAACGCGATCATCCGGCGTCACAGTTGCCGTCAGGTAGGCATTGCCGGCGAGCAGCTTATTCTCCGTCGCATATCCACCGAAATCGCGATAGTCGCCATCCAGCGCCAGCTCTTCCCAGGTCAGGTTGCCGTAGAAGCTGATCGGAATAGTGGAGTTCGAATAACCCTGGATTTCCGCTTCGCCGGTCCGACGCGTATGGCCGTCGACGCTGTTGATGCCGCCGCCGAGCGAACCTTCGATGAATGGCACGTCGAACAGCGTTGCCGCGCGCGAACGGCCGGACAGCATATGCGGAGAAAGCAGCAGGCCCTGGATGAAGGATGAGTAGCTCGACGCGTTGTTGCGGTTCTGGATAATGTTGTCATCGCTGAAGCTTGTTGCGTTGACGAAAGGAAAGATGCTGCCCTTGATCGACTGATCGATATAACCGGTGCCTTTGAAGGGGTCGAAGACCGCATCGCCGTAATAGCGGCCCCAGGCATCCAGCCCCTGCAGCCGGAAGGCGTTGTTCAGGGTCGAGCCGGCGCTTTGATTGGCACCGAGCCCGCTGAAATCGCCGCCGCGAGCGCGCGAACGGCGCAGGAATTCCTGCGCGTTGCTGATGGCACCATCGGCATTGTAGTCGTCGATATCCACAGCCGTACGGAAGGCGGAGATGGCCGGATCGTCATCATCGATGCGGTTTGCGTTGTCGAGCGCCTGCTCTGACGGAAGCCGGTCGCCCTTTTCATAGTGTGCGGCGGCGAGCATCAGCTGCGATTGCGAATGAGCGGGATTGGCAGTGCTGGCGGCGAGCAGGTCTTCCAGCGCCTTGTCGCGCTCACCGGCTTGCAGATAGTAGCGGCCGCGGGCAAGCAGGGCGAGGTCGAAGGACGGATCGAGCGCGATTGCCGTATCGATCTCGCGCTTGGCTTCCTTCATGCGTGCCTGGTCGAGATAGAGGATCGCGAGGTTCGCATGCAGCAGCGGATCCTGCGGATCAAGCTCGATCGCCTTCTTGAAGGCCTTTTCCGCTTCGCCGTTGGCATCGCGCGAACTCTGCAGCAGGCCGAGCGAATTCAGTGTGCCTGATGCGCCGGGGGCAAGCTCGATTGCGCGGTTCAGGTCCGCAAGTGCGCCGTTGATGTCACTCTCATAGGCTGCCCTGTAGCCAGCGCGGGCGGAGAGCGCCATCGGATGATCAGGGTCGAGCGCCAGCGAGCGTTCGATCGCTTCCTTCATCTGCTCACGGTCACCGGTGAGCTCCGCCAGCTGGGCGCGGACCGCCGGCAGGGTCGCGTCATCGGGATAGCGCTTTTCCGCTTTCCTGATGATCTCGATCGCCGCGCGCGGGTTTTCCAGGAAGCCTGTCGCATAGGCCTCCATCATTGCGCCATAGGGGCCGGTGGTGTTGGCCGGCAGCGGTTCGGCATGGGCGGGGTCGGCCAGCGAACGGGCGAAATAGCCGCCATATTGGGCCATGTTGCGGCGTGTCGGATCGAGATGCGGCAGGGCCTTCTGGAAGAGCCTGGCGGCATCGCCATAGCGCTTTTCCGCGCCGGCAATCGTGGCGTCGATCAGGTCGACGCGCGCCTGCTGGGCGACCGTCAGCTTGCTGCCGCGGATATTCTTCAATGTTGCGGCTGCAGCCTGGCGGCCGTCAAAGGCGCTCTGCACTTCGGCGAGTTCCAGCCAGTCTTCCGTCGTGCGGCGCTCCGGCGGCAGAGCCAGCAGGCGGCGGCGCTCGCTCGCCATGCGGTCCGCCCGCAGTGGCGAGGTCGGCATCAGGTCGAAGCCGTCCCGCAGGTCCAGATAGAAGAGCATCTGTTCGCGGTCGTCGGGATTGACGCTGATGATCTTGTGCGGCGCCTGGCCGATGGTGGCGACGGCGCCTTCGCCCTCGTTCACCTCGACGCTGCCCTGCGGGTTGCTGAGCGCCACGCGACCTTCAAGCACGATCATCGAGGTCCTGGCGCCCTCGACGGTCATCGTCCAGTCCGTGCCGCGGATGGCGGCTGCGGCGGCCGGCGTCTCGACCGTCAAGCCCTGGCCGCCGCGCTGGGCGCGGGCCCAGATCGTGCCGGACTGCAGGTTGAGGATCGTATCGCCGGTCTGAGACATCTTCTTGACCTGCAGCGCGGAATTGCGGCCGAGGCGGATCTGCGTGTGATCGGAAAAGAGGATGGCGAGCTGGCCGGTGGCATTGGTGCGCAGCACGTCGCCATCGAGCAGATCCTGATTGAGGTCGACGACGCGCCAGTTGCTGACATCGACGAAGCGCACTTCCTCGCCGGTCTTGCGGGCGATGACCGAGCCTGCAACCGGGGTCGGGCGCTGCAGCGGCTCGGCTGCAACCGGAAATGCAAGTAACGTTGACATGAGCGCAAGAGATGTACTTGCGCACAGAAAATACTTAAGCCCCGACATTTCAGATACCCCCGCACCTTTTTCCCCTTTGGCCAAGCGCGGTGCAAAAGTCAAGCTGACTGCACACGTGTTCTTGCTTTCGATACCAAGTGTATTATTAGGGAAACACTATTGTAGGATGGGGATTTTCTTGAGTGAATTTGAAAACTTTGCGGAACTGCCTTCCAGCGCTCCGTCGACGGAAGATATCGGCTCGGAATATTTCGACCATATCAAGAAAATCAACGACATATTCTACGATCAGATCAAGATCTCGGACCAGAAGGCTGCCTATATCTTTACTTTTATGCTCGCCTTTCTTGTGAGCTCAGCCGAAGTGAGGGCGGTCTTCACATGGGCACGCTATGCGCAGGGCACGCCGCAGGCCATTCTCTTCTCCGGGCTCCTGGCAGCGGCCTCGGTCTTTTCGATTCTGTCGGCCATCCTCGTGGTGTTGCCGCGGCGGCTCGATAAGTCCACTTCGATGTTCTGGGGTGCATGGCCCAGACATCGCGATGCCTTCTTCGATGCGGCGATCCGGCGCGACGAGCGCTATCTCTTCGACCAATATGTGGAGAATGCCGACATTCTCTCGCATATCGCCCGATGCAAATACCGATTCGTGACGATTGCGTTTCGGGGGCTGATGGTGACGGTCGTGGCTTATGTGCTGCTCTTGGTGGCGGCATGACTTCAGCTTTTGGCAAAGTCCGCCGCTGTGAGGGGAACAGGCTTATAGCCGTTGATGTCAGCGATATCGTATTCCTGGCCGAGCTCGGCCGCGACCAGGACCTTTCCGGATTTCGACATCAGCGCCGGGTCTCGCCAAAGTCCTGATATGACGTGGCCGATGAATTGCGGTGACTCGGAATTGGACAGATCGAAATATTCGGCGTTCTGCATGACCGCTTCGGTGCGCACCAGGCCAGGATAGAGGGCGACAGCGGCGACATGGTGCGGGCGCAGATCATGGGCGAAGTCTGCAGCCATCTTGTCGGCGGCGGCCTTGGCCATGCCATAGATCGCGTTGCCATCGTAGAATTGCGCCGCCCAGAATGAAATATTGACGATCAGACCGCGCTGCGCCGAGATCATGACCGGTGCTACCGCACGCGACATCATGAAAGCCGCCCTCAGTGCTGTGCCGATCATCGCGTCCCACCGCCAGACAGGCTGCTCCCAGAAAGCGCGAGGCCAGGTAAAATCGCCGTCCTCGACCATGTTTTCGTAGCCGGGCCAGGCATTATTCACCAGAATATCCAGCCTGTTGCCGGCCCTGATCTTTTCGGCCACGCGCTCGGTCTCGGTGTCGTTGCTGTGGTCGCACTGATGAATGACAACGCGGCCGGGCAGGTTCGCAGCCTCGAGCTCGAGCCCCTCCAGCGAGCCTGCACGTTTGCCCCCGTTTGCTTCGGCCTCCGAAAGCGTCCTGCCGGTCACGTGAACCGTGGCTCCCTCGGCGAGCAGTGCGAGCGCAATCCCACGGCCGACACCGCGGCTTGCGCCAGTTACCAGAGCGACGACATCTTTCATGCTGGCTGGCCTCCTATACGATGGCCGTTTTCAGGCGCGGCTGGTGAGCATGCATATGGGCGGCATATCGGGGGACAGCGCAAGATACGGCGCCGCCGTGCGATTGTGAAGACCAGGCGGGGCAGCTGTTCAGCCAATGATCGACTGGACGGACTGCCATTGCCGATATTTCGGCCTGCTTCATCAAAACGCCAGCACCGTGTCGAGATGCTCAGTAGGCAGCGGAAAAACGTCAATCGTTTCTCGCGGATGACGTGCAAGCGACTTTGCGGTTAAGCGGCGGCGACCGGTTGGCCGCCGCCTGTAGGGCTTAGCGCGTTGCCTTCAGCTGGAGGCGAGAGACGCCTGCGGCAACGTTCACGCCGGTTCCGGTTTCGCCGCTGAGTGGCTGCAACGCGAAATTCTTCGAATTTCCGCCCACCAGGGCATTTGCTCCGAGGCCGACACCAACAGACGCGCCGGCCGAGGCGCCGACATAGGTGCCGGCGAGAGCGCCATCGCCGACGCGCGTGGGCGCGGTGTTGACGACGACCCAGCTGAGATAGGATTTGCCGGTGACCCCGACATCGAGACCGAGCTTGCCGATCGTGCCGGTATAATGCTCGACCTTGCCGCTGTTCTGCTTGAAGCTGCAATCAATCGCCTTGCTCGAGCCGATGATCATGCCAGGCCCGCCGGCGACCACGCAGGAGAGGGTGCCGAGACGCTGCCTCGGCTCATTTGCGACCTGCTGGGCGGCATGTTTCGGTTGCTTCTGCTGGCTCGCGGCCTCAGCCACGGGTACGAAACCCAGAGAAGCGGCAGCGACTATTATCATGAGGTTCTTCATGAGCGTTTCCTTCCATGCTCCTTCGCGGGGATCGTTGTAAACGCGTTCAACCGAACTTCGTTCAAACGTGGAAAGGAAACGGACCGGGCAGCAAGCCCGATCCATCGGCAAATGTTTGCTCTCCTGGCTCGGATCGATGCCTGATGCCGCTCAGGCGCTGGCAGCTTCCGCAGCACCGGAGAAATCGACCGCGGCAAAGGCTGCGGCGATCACTTCCGGGCCGGCATTCGGCTTTGCGGCATCTGTCGACAGGATCTGGCGGTAGCGGCGCGCACCCGGCAGGCCGGTGAAGAGGCCGACCATATGGCGGGCGATATGCTGCAGACGGCCACCGGCGGCGATATGGCCGGCGGCATAGACCATCATACGGTCGCGCAGCGCGTTCCAGTCCGGCTCGGCTGCCGGCGCGCCGTAGAAGCGGTGGTCGATATCGGAAAGGATGGCGGCATTCTGATAGGCGGCGCGGCCGAGCATGACGCCGTCGACATGGGCGAGGTGGCCTTCAGCCTCGTCCAGCGTCTGGATACCGCCGTTTATGCCGATGAAGACATCGGGGAAGCGGGCCTTCATGCGGTAGACGATGTCGTAATCGAGCGGCGGGATCTCGCGGTTTTCCTTGGGGCTCAGGCCCTTCAGCCAGGCCTTGCGGGCATGGATCCAGATCGCGTCGGCGCCGGCATCGATCACCCTGGTCATCAGCGTGGGCAATGCCTCTTCCGGCTCCTGCTCGTCGACGCCGATGCGGCATTTGACGGTGACCGGTACGTTCGCGACCTTCTTCATGGCGGCGACGCATTCGGCAACCGTCTCGGGTGTCAGCATCAGGCAGGCGCCGAAGGTGCCTGACTGCACGCGATCCGACGGGCAGCCGACATTGAGATTGATCTCGTCATAACCATAGGGTTCGGCAATGCGCACGGCCTCGGCAAGCTTGGTCGGATCGGAACCGCCAAGCTGCAGGGCAACGGGGTGTTCGGTGCCATCGAAGGAGAGCAGGCGCTCGCGTGGGCCATGGATGATGGCATCGGCGACGACCATTTCAGTATAGAGCAGGGCGTTGCGGCTGATCTGGCGATGGAAATAGCGGCAGTGACGGTCCGTCCAGTCGATCATGGGCGCAACGGCAAAGACCGGCGCCTTGAAATAGCGCTGGTTTGCTTCCGAAACAGCCGTCTTTGCCGTGGTCATGATCTCAAGTCTTCTTTCGTCTGGTCGCGGGCCCGTGGCCTCATGTCGTGGCAGGGGCCTGATCCTGCAAGCCCTCGCTCGCGAAACGCAGGAACCGGGCTTGGCAATGGGACGAGGGCTTATACATGAGAGATAGGGATAAAGCGAGATCGCGTATTCTCCCGCTATCCTCTGGCCGGAGACCGCTTCCCGCCCTTGACCCGCGTGCCGTTTTCCCGGAAGGCAACGAAGGAAGATCCTGATATTCGCGATATCGGGATCGAGCAAAGGAGTAAAATCAGCGTCATGGCCGACGATAGCGCGGGGATCAAGGCATTGCTCTCAATGCCCAGGCGAGACAACAGCGCCTATCTGGAAACGCTCCGGCTTGTGAAGGAGGCGTTCGCCGAGGCCGAGGCGGAATTCGGCGGCAAAGTCATCGCGACGACAGACAGCGCCCGGGACGAAGCCGGCAATATCGTCATCATGACGGTGATCAGGCCGGCCTGACGAGAACAGGGCGAGACGATCGCCTGGAACAATGAACAATTGAACCAAAATCCTTCTGCCGCGTTTCTGCCACAAACAGGAGGATTTCGATGGACGACCTGCTTCTGATCGCCACGCTTTGTGGCCTCATGTCTTTCGCCATGATCTGGATCCAGACGAAAGAATAGTTTGCTGCGTCAAAGACTTGACGCTTTCCCGCCTTTTTGCCGGCTGCGCTTGCTCGCACCGGAAACCCACCCTTGTTACTGCCCTGAAACGACGCTCTTGACTTCCCCGAAAATGAGAACAAAATGAGAACAAATAAACGTTCTCAGCTATGTTCTGATGGAGAGTTCGATGGCAGCAAGCCCGAGTTATTCAGGAGCAGCAGACAAGGCCATGGCCTTTGCCGCGCAGCTGCGCGCAGACCGCGAGCGCCACGAAGCGCGCAGGCGGGAAGAACAACGCCGCATCGAGGCGATGCGGCCGATCAACAAACACGTGCTGAAGGTTTTTGGCGGGCAGCAGCTGGCGCTGAAGCTCGACAGCTAGATTGTTGCAAGCATTAAACGTCCCAAGGTGATCGGGCGGTCGCCAGGGTGTTGAGGTACTATCTGCGTGAAGCGTTGCTTGGCGTTGCGTATTCCTCTGATGCTTTTACCATTTTTTGAATGGGCCGTGGACGGTTTGGGATTTCAAAGATAGAGATATTTGCAACTATTTGGGGTGGGGTTTTATGAAAAGATTGTGGTGGATCATGGCCGCGGTTGCGGTCATTACATCCGGTGCGTTTGCGCAGGATGAAAAAGAAGCAGCTTTGCAGAAGCAGATGGATGCTCTTGCCCGGGTCGATCCTTACATGCATGCAATTCTTGTCGATCATATGGATGAGACGCGGCAAGTATTCGACGAATTTTTGCAGGGCCGAGATGTGACTGCCATGCAGGAGGCCCTGGGTACAGTCGCCATGATGTCAGGAAAGACGGCGCTGTCGCGTGCAAGTGACACATATGCGATTGGCGTTCTGAACAAGGCAGTTGAACTCGTCGATGTCTTGATTGCCCAATACCCCGAAGGATGCAGATATTTTGAGGCCGATGCCATCCCGCGAGAGGGGCTGGCCATTCCGGCGGTCGCTCAACGATACCATGGTTATCTGGAGGCCAAGCGTCTTGCTTATCAGGACGGGAGATCCCGCGAGCAGGTTCCCAGGATGGTGCCCAAGGATATGATTCAGCTGACAACGACCCACCTCGGCCTCAGCATTGAGGATTTACAGGTGTTGGCAAATTTCATGCAGGCTCCGGCTGGACGACTGTGCTCGATCATCAAGAGGCTCAATACCATCGACCCGGTGCCGGAGGCGCAGAGGGGGGATTGGGCAAGGATGACCATCTCGTGGGGAGGGTAGCGTACTGATCCGGCCAGTTTCACCTCCCGACCGTGGGCAGTCTGGATTTTCAGACCTAGAAGATTTGTAACTATTTGGGGTGGGTTTCATGAAGAGATTATTGTCGCTGGTGGCTGCGATGGCGCTGGTCGCATCAGGCGCATTTGCAAAGGACGCCGAGAAGGATCCGCTGGAAGGGGTGGTTCGGTTCATGGGGAGGATCAATCCTCTTCTGCAGGCTATCTACCAGGATCACATGGATGTAGCGCGGAAAGTCTATGGGGAAGGGTGGGCGGATGTGTATGAGGAGCGGAAGATCCTTGCTCGGGTGATTGCGACATACGGCAGTCCTGCTCTCGCGCGTGCAGGCGACAGTACCGTGATTTCAGCCATGAACAAAACCGCTGCACTCGCCGAAATCGTGGCAGAAAAATATCCCGAAGGCTGCGAGTATTTCTTCACTGGCAATATGCCGAACTGGGCATTGGTTCCCGAGGTCAGGGACGGGCGCATGGCTGATCTGCGGGCGAAGGCCTATGCCTATCAGGACGGGAAATTCCGTGCTGATAGGGAAGTGATGACCTTCGACAAACAATACGTCATCATGACGCAGTATCTCGGGATGACGGCAGACGAGGCGTTCAAGTCAAACACGGCCCCGATCGACGTAAGCGACGAAGACATGTGCGCTCTCGCAAAAAAGCTCAACAATGTCGGCGCCCTGCCGAAGGAGTTGCAGGGCGATTGGGCGAGGGCGTGGCTCGGGAATGGCCCATCCCTGCAAAAGAGGAAGCCTGCCGCAAATGCGAAGCCCGCATCGGGCGCGGCTGCGCAGGAAACGAAGGCTGGCGCCTTCGAAAGGGAGATGAAGGTTCTCGCCGGTATCAATCCTTTCGTTCACGCGGTCTTCATGGATCACCAGGATGAAACACGGCAGATGTTTGCCGAGGCCGAAGCTTCGGGAGGAAAGATCGATCCGCGTGTACAGGCCGCTGCGATGGTGGCGAAATACGGCAATCCCGCACTGTCGCGGGCCAGCGATGCTGTCGCAATCGATGTCTTGAAGAAAGTCGGCGAGCTCAATGAGGCTCTTGCCCGTTATTATCCGCAGGGCTGCAAGGATCTCGTGAGCATGAGAATGTCGCAGAGCGCGCAGGCCATTCCGCAGGTGAGAGAACGCTACTGGCAATATCTGGAAGCCAAGCGCCTGGCCTATGAGGACGGAAAGGTGCGGGAGCCCGTGACCGTTACGCTGACCGCTCAGGACATCGCGCAGATGATCACGCAGCGCCTGGGTGTGACCTTGGACGAGTTGAACAAGCTGACGAAACTTGCCGAACTCAGCGACGAAGAGGCTTGCTCGATAACGATGAGGCTCAACACGATCGATCCCGTTCCGGAGGCGCAGCGCGGCAGCTGGGCGAGGGCCACCATGTCATGGGCCGGTTGAGCGCTGCCTTTCGGGTGCAATTCACTGCCCTGCCGGCGATGGGTTTTCATCGCTGGCTATGCGCAGGATGAAGCACGGCGATTATTTTCGCTCGAGCGGCGCCCGTCTGGGGGGCTGATCGAACTGGAAAGGAAGCATAAACTCCATCACGCTCGGATAGGCGCCTTTGGGCCGCCTGGGGAAGGGAGAGGCCTTTTGGATAACCTCCTTCACGCTGCTTTTCACCCAAGCGCGCTTGGCGGCAGTCCCGCCCGTCACGCTGACTTGCGGCTTGCCAACAAGTCGGCCTTCCGCGTTGACCGCAAAGCGTACAGTGCCGCGGATGCCGTCAAGTGCGCCGAGTTCCGGATTCAGACGCCAGTGCTGCTTGATGGAATTGCGCATCTCCAGAACGGCTTGCCGTTCTCCTGCGAGGGACGCGTTCTGCGCCTTGGCAGTGGCGGCAAAACCAGCCGTTGTAGCCAGTGCCAGAAGCAGCACGAGGGTCCGGGCCGCGTGCGAAAGCGCTGCCTTCATCTTCTCAATTCCCTGCTTTTCCGACTTTGTGCCGTCTGCACCCGCCTTGCCATCCGTAAGGCGAGCGCCAAAGGCATTCGGCGCGTCCGCCTCAGCGACCCTGGAAGATCTTGACGAGCTTCGGGGTATAGCGACGATTGCTGAGGTCGACCGTGTCCTGATAGGTGGCGCGGCCGGAGACGAGGGCCTTCAGGTACCGGCTACAAGCAACGCGCGGGGCGTCCTTGTCCGATACGTTCATGACAATGGCGGCGTTGCGGTGCCAGGCAGCGTCGGTCGCGCTCATGCGCTTGACGCACATGTTTTGAACTTCGGTTCGTGCCCGCGCGCTGCCCTGCAGCATCGTCACCGTTGCATCATATTGCTGTTCAGTCGGAGCACAGCCGGCGAGAAGTCCTGTGGCAATCAATGTCATTGCAATGTAAGCGCGCATGATTATTCCTCAATTATAGTGCGGCAGCGTCTTGTGCTGCGATGGCAGGGTTTCTTTATTTTGATTCTCGCTTCACGAGAATTCTGTTCTTCTGTTTATTCTAAATACAGTTGAAATGACGTGCGTGTAACAGCACCGACCAGCCTTGCCGCGGTCTTCGAGATTGTCAGGCTTTGCATGAAGATGAACCTTCACAGAAGCCTTGCCGGCTTTTTGCCGCCTGCGCCCGTCTTGCTGGTCGCGAGGCGAGCGAAAAGGCGAGCGCTGCCCGCGTCAGCCACCCCGGAGGATCTTGACCACCTTCGGGCTGTAGTGGCCATTTTTGACGTCGAGCGTGTCCTGATAGGTTATGCTGCCGGAAACGATCGCTTTTGTGTATCGGCTGCAGACAATTTTCGCAGCGTCCTTGTCCGCCACGTTCAGGGCGACAGCAGCGTTATGGCGGGCCTTCTTGTCGGAAAAGCCGAGCTGCCTTATGCACTCGTCCAAAAGTCCGTTTCTCTCACGCTCGCTGCCTCGCAACACTCTGACAGCTGCATCATATTGCTTCTCGGTCGGCGCACAGCCGGTCAGTAATGCGGTGGCGATGAGTGTCACTGCAATATAGGCGCGCATGATTATCCCTTAATTATGCTGCTGACAGCGTCTTGTGCTGCGATGGGCAGGGCATCTTTATTTCGATTCTCGCTCCGCGGGAATTCTATTCTCGCAACTCTTCTATTTCTTCTAAATAAGGTTGAAGATCGCATGGGTGGATGATGCGCGTAGCGCGGTGCGGAAAGTTCCTGTTATGGGCTCGCTCGTGAGCCAGTGAGGCCACATGGCAATGAATCAACTTTCGGCCGTTACTGCCCGATCGCCATTTCTGCCGACCGATAAGCCTTCGCCCGCTCCTTCGCCCGCACTGCCTTCACCACCAGCGCGCCCGCCACGACCAGCCCGAGCACCATCACCCCACCAAGCACTAGCAAATTTACCTCCGCCGGCAGCGCCGCACCCGTGCCCGCACCACCTGATGCCGACACTGCGATTGCCGCGCCGGCCTTCTGCAGCGTACCCGCCGTCTTTTCCGCCTTGCTAGCCTCATCGGCCAGCGCTGCCTTCACATCCACGCCCGGCTGCACGCGGAGATACATCGCAACCGCCTTCGCCTCGATCTTCGCCACGCGCGCCGACCAGCCCTTGCCGTAGGTTTTCCAGATCGCCAGGCCATGCATGAAGCTCAGGCGGCGGGCGCAGAGGGCTTTGATTTCCCTAGTGCCGGCGGTTGCGGCTTTGGCGCGGGTGAGGGGGCCGGGTTTGCCGTCGGCGGGGGCGCCGATGACTGACTGGGCGTCACGCAGCGCGCGGGCGGGGCCGGAGTTGACGGCGTAGTCGAAGGTGGCGAGGTCGAAGCCCGGGGGCAGGGCGTCGCCGCCGATTTCGTCCCAGTATTTCGCCTTGTAGATGGGTTTGACGTCGTCGAGCGTCAGGTTGCGGATATCGAGATTGGGGAAGGCGGCGGCCGAGATGCCGTATTTGGTGCCTTTCAGCGTGCCCTTGCCGATCCTGCCGCCGGTCCAGTTGCCGGGGTCGGTGCGTTCCAGGGAGAGGCCGCCTTCGGATTGCAGGGTGATCGAGAGGCATTCGGGGAAATTCGCGCTGGTCATGCCGCGTTCCTTTTTCGATGGATCGCGACAAGTTTCGGATGGCAACAGTTGTGCCCGTTGCATGGCGATATCAGGCGGAATGCCTGGCAATGGCTCGCGCACTCACACCCTCTCCGAGACGATTGGGAACCCATCGTTCGTTGAGGTCGGCGGCCGGGTTTACCCGTAGCGTTCGGGATTTTCTGCGGGGCGCGTTTCGAATCGAAACGTCGGCGAATGTCTGATTTCTGGATGGGAGAAGTGACCGCCGCCTCCGTCACAGGAGAACGGAGTGGGGCGCGGCGGCCGGCTTTTGAGGGCCTGTAACAGAACCACGAGCCTGAGACATCGTTCCCCAAAAGAGCCTAATCAAATAGGGCTATGGAGGGTTTGCAGGAGTGGAATGTCGCGCCGGAAATACCTGAGCAAGGCGGGCAAGCTCTCTTCCATGGCGGTCGAAGTTGATCGCCACTGCCTTTGGGGGACGAGGGCGGAGAAATGTCGCGTTTCGCTCGGCAACAGCAGAGCCGCCGAGCCTCGAAGGCACAGGTCCTACGGCTCCTGCAGTTCGCCTCTTTCGCGAAGCTTCAGGATGCCGAGCTGGATGACCTTTATGAGATCGGCCTGCAGGGTGCCGTGACTCTCCTGATATTCTTCCAGGGTCGGCTTGGTGACGGTCGCATAGGCGAGCGCCGACAGGTGTTCATCCTTCACCGCCTGTGCGCCGAGGTCCCAGATGCGGTCAAACAATATGCGGTCGAGATCCTGGCGTGACATGTTATTTCTTTCCATCCATGTCCTGGCCCATGCCCTGGCCATGCCTTCTTGCTGGCCATATTTTCTTGTTGGTTTTGACGCTGACGCCGCAGGAGCAGGCTGCAGGCGATCAGCCCAAAAGCTGCCGAGGCTCAGCAAGCACGACATTGACGGCAAAAGCCCACCACATGATGTGGTTCTCGGTTGGGTACCGGGCGCTCGCGGTTCGGAACGAGCCTGCCGCAACAGTGGGCGGGCTTCAAAAAGAACAGCTCCAGGTGCTGATGGAAGAGCCGACCACACATGCACATGGTCACATCTCCCTGACGAAGGCGAGTCAATTTTTACGCGAGACTGTTATGACCGTTGATCGGAAACTCGGCCGCTCCGCATCTCAGAAGACATCGGCGTAACTGGCTGATCCCATCAGCGTGCTTTCCTTGAGAATCACCCCTTGCGCCACCGTGCCGTTTGCAAGCCGCTTCAGGCGCACGTCGGGCATGGATTTCAGGCGCTGGGAGAAGGTGTTGACGGGCGGCAGGAAGCTTTCGCGGTAGCCCTGGTCGGTCGCCCATTTGCGGAAATCCTCGAAGAGTTTTGCGGTGCGCAGCCAGCCGCCTGTGGGTTCGGCCTCTGCTGGCTCAATGCGGATATCGAACCATTCGTTGAGCGGGTCGAGCAGCAGCCAGCCGTTCAGCGCCTCCTTCGAGCTTTCGGGCATGGTGTAGCCACCATTGCGCTTCAGCCGCCGGGCGCCCGACACGGCAAGGCCGAGCAGCAGTTCCAGCTCTTCCCTTGCGATGCGCTCGGCAATATCGGGGATGACCTCATGCTCGGGAATGCTGCGGTTGAACTGGATGACGACGAGGCGGCGGCGCAGGCCCCGGTCGATACCGCCGTTGAAGCGCGGCAGGGTATTTGTCGTGAAGCAGTGGAGCGCCCGCGGGATGAAGCTTTGGACATCCTTGTAGAGGCTGCGGCCTTCGATCGGGTTGCCGGTGACGGCCGCCTTGAATTCCTCGCCTGAAATGGCAGCGGCACTCAGCTCGTCGGCGACGTTCGCCGCCTTGCCGGCGAGGTTGATGATGCGCTTCTCGTCATTGAAGAAAGCGGGTGAAATGGAGGAGACGGCGCCTTCAGGCAGCAGCGCACGAAAGAGCGCGGCAATGGTGGATTTGCCGTTGCTGGCGGTCTCGCCGAGCAGGATGAAGGCCTTCGGCTGGCGGATGCGGGTGGCAAGGCCGAAGGCGGCAGCGCCCAGCATCTCGGCCACGAGTTTGATCTTGTCGGCAGCATCAGGGTCGCCCTGAAAGGCGCCGTGGAGCAATTTATGCAGCAGCGATCCTTCTGGCGGATGGCTTTCGGTGTGCAGATTGTAGTCCGCGGATATTGTGAAGCGGAAGCGATCGTCAGGGTCATGGGGGCGGCAGATCACCTTGCCGGTCTCATCGAGAGTAATGGTGCAGTTCAGCGCGTTGACGCCGATGGCGGGATTGCCGAAGAAGCCGGCCTCGGCGGTGCGCGTGCCGAACTCGTTGAGAATGCCGTCGATCATATGCCTGCCGAGCTTCAGCGGCTTTTCCTTCGGGCCGATGCCGACAGCATCGAAGGCATGCATGGCAAGGCGGATCTTCTGTTCGGGGATGGGGCGCCAGGCGGAGGGGCCATAGGCCCAGAATTTGCCGTCGGCGCGGACGATCCGTCCGCCGCAGGCCTTCGCCAGATGCTCGTCGAAAATGCGCGCCAGCCAGACTTCGGAGCCGAAAGGCTGGCTCGGAAACCATTCCGGCATACTGTCTACGCCGTCGATGCCTCGTGGCGCCTTGGGCGCGTGCGGGTCCGGCTCTTCTGCCGATGGCGGCGGCTCGACCGGGGCAGGCACATGGCGGCGGATGGTGGCGCGCATGAAGGCATCGAGTTCGAGGCGCGTCCAGCCGGCATCGACGGCATCGGCACTATCCCAGCCGCGACAGGGAAGGCGGCCCGCCTGCCAGTCGCAATAGGCGAAATGGCCGAGATCGGAAGCGGCCCCGGCATCGGTAAAACCCGTCAGCCGGACGCGTGCCCCCAGCGCGGTGAGAATGGCGGCGATCTCGTCTGCCGTCGAAAGACCAGGCGCATCGAAATCCGGCCAGATCACCACATCGCGGCCTGATAGCGGCGACCAGTCGGTGTGTTTGACGCCCTGCGTGCCGCCGGCCCAGGAGAGCACGATGCGGCCGGTTTTGCCCGCCAGCCTGTCGCGGCATTTTTCGCCCTCGACGACAATCACCTGCTTCGTCTTGCCGAGCGTTTCGAGGCCGTAGAGCGGGCGCGGTTTGGGAAAGGGGTAGCGGCACCAGGTCTCCTTGCCGTCGGGCAGACGGGCAAACATGACCATCGGCGTTTCCTTGGCCCCATCAGGCAGGTCATGGCGCAGCACATAGCCGATCAGCGCGCCGTCGGCATGCCTGTAGGGAAAGACCATGGAGGGAGAAAATGAGCCCCATTCGGAGCGGTCGCCCTTGCGCTTGGGATTATAGAGGCGGATGCGGGTGCCTGATCTGACCGGCTCGGATGGAGGCGTCAGCGGCGTGATGCCCTCATAGGGATCGCGCACCTGCCGCGCATGGGCGCTTGCGTTCGGCAGGGCATGGCTGCTGCCGTCGAGAATCCGGATGGCTTCTGCAAGATCGACGCCCTTGATCTGCTGCACGAAATCCAGGACATCGCCGCCGGCGCCGCAGCCGAAACAATGGTAGCGCTCGACGCCATCCTGCCCCCTGAAGATGGTGAAGGAGGGTGTCTCCTCGGCGTGGAAGGGGCAGCAGGCGACATGTTCGTGCCCGTTCCTCTCCAGCCTGCAGCCATAGCGCGCCGCCGTCTCAGACAGCGACACATCGCGGCGAAGCTGTTCGAGATCTGCAGGCATGTTGCGGCTCTTGCAAGGGAATGTTGTCAATATCGCAACATGGCCGGCGCAGAACGGGCGGCGGCCATGGTCATTTCACGTATCTGCGCGGGGATTTAACGGGTGGTGGTACCGGGAAACTTGCCTTCCAGCACCAGCCGGTAGCCGCGGCGATAGCCGACATTGGCAATGCCGATGCCGGAGCCTTCGAGCCTCTGGCGCAGGTGGCAAAGGGCGACCTTGAAGGCGAGGTACATCTTGTCAGGCGAGGGGCCGCCATCGGGATCGTCGATATACATGGCGGTGAAGATGCGCTCGGTGATGACGGGCAGGCCCTTGCCCTTCCAGACCGCCTCGAAAATGCGGCCTTGCATCGGAGTCAGGCCATAGTGATCGATGACGATTTCGGGCTGCGGCGCGGTGACCGGCTGCTTGCAGCAGGGGCAGAGCAGCGGCTTGGAGATGGCGAGCGGGGCAGGCGCAGGTGCCGGGCTCGAGCGTGTCGTGATCGTCTGCATATCATCCTCACTGAATTTGGCTCATTGAATTTGGCCGCACTGAGCTTGGCCTCACTGGATCTGGAATTCCGGTGACATTGCGAATTGGTTTGCCGGCGCTGTTAATGCCTATGGAGAGGCCATCATCATCGCGCGGATGCGGTCTTCGAAGAGGGAAAGGCGGCGCAGCCGGTTGGCGAGATGCACAAGGTCGTCGACATCATCGCCATCGATGAGCAGCAGCGCCTCGCCGGCGGCCGCCCCGCCATGCATGACGCAGCGCCCGATCAGCGCATCGATCAGCTCCGATTGCGCCAGCATGGAGAGCGGCTCCTTACGCATCCTCTTCCTCCGGCATCATGTCCGATGGGGTAAGTGATACGCCGCGGCGCCTTGCGGCCTGCAACAGAAGCAACTGGTCGCGCCCATTGATGAGGCCGTGCTCGTCTCTGAGCGCCCTGCAGATCTTGGAGCGATGGCGCTTGAGCTCGGCTGCGAGCGCGGAGGGCGTCAGCGCAAATTTGGCGGCGACTTTCTGCCAGGGCGTTTTCGCCTTAGCCATGCTGATCTTCCCCTGTCTGATGCGGCTCTTGTTGTTGAAGTTGAGATTATGTTGTCGAAATCGCAACGTCAATCCGAAATAGGAAAAAATACCTATCTTTTGCATTTTGATGCCGAAGAGCATGTTTTCCGGCAGATACGTGGGTCGTATTGCAACTTGAGCAGATCAACCATGTCAAAGGTTGACGGTAAAAAGCCCGGTGCGGTTGCTTGCGCCTCGTTGCGTTTTTTGCAACAAATAAGCAACGCTGCATATGTGCATGGGGACGCTGATGGGGGAACTCGATGGCTGAGATTGATGGCAGCTGGTTTCACAACCAGCTTGATGACCGGGGGCAATCGCTGCGCGCGCTCGCCCGCCATCTCGGCAAGGATGCCTCCGCCGTTTCCCGAACCTTCTCCGGCAAGCGCCGCATGACGATGGAGGAGGCGGCCGAGATCGCAGGCTTCCTCGGCGTATCCGTCACCGAGGTCATGCACCATGCGGGGATCACTGGGCATGCCGGCATGCCCCGGGATAGCGAGGGGCTGGGGCTGAAGATCCTGCTGTCTGCCGTGATCGGCGAGGATGGCGAAGTGCGCGCGCTTTCCGAACCGCAGCCCTTGCCGCAGGCTGTGCTCGACAAGGCGCAGCTTTCGATCGGCGCCAGCCGCAACCGGCGGATCATCGCCGCTGAGGTGCGGGCCTCCTCTGGCGCGCTGTCGATCTGGGACGATGCGGTGCTGCTCTTTGCGCCATCAGATGGCATCGAGCCCGGCGCGATCGGCGCGCTTTCGATCTGCGGCCTTGCCGGCGGCAGACAGATACTCGCCAAGCTCGACCGCGCCCGCAAGACCGGAGAGGCGAGGGTGATTTTTCCTGATGGCGGGATCGAGGAGGCGGTGCTCACGACGGCGACGCCGGTGCTGGCGGTGGTGCCGTAGGGGGCGTGATGGCAGGCATAGGGAAGCACGGACGTGCCGCGTGGCACCCCCCTCTGCCCTGCCGGGCATCTCCCCCACAGGTGGGGAGATTGGCTGGGAGCACCGGCTTCCCCAAACAAGAACGTTGCAAACGGCACGACGTAGTGATGTGCGAAGGTCAGGCCGCTTGTCGATCTCCCCACCTGTGGGGGAGATGCCCGGCAGGGCAGAGGGGGGTGCCCCACGGCGTGCCGCCTGACAGGCTACCAGGCGACAACATGGCAGACCTCGGCATGGACCTCGCAACAAGCTTTCGACAGCTGAAGAATAGTGCCTTTTCATTTCTGGAATTTCTTGTGGCCGTTGGAGGCGCATGTCTCGCTGACGGCGATGTCGTTCTCTCCTAATCCACCTCCAACCTCCCTTGGAAATCATCCGCCCAGTGCTAATTTATAGTGCAGGAATGGCCGTTCATCAGCCCGGGCGATCAGCTGTCGATGCATCTGCGTTCAGCCATGCGCTTGCGGCGGATGGGGATAGGAGCGGCCTCTAAGGCGGGTTGGATGGGCACCGAGGCACATGGCTCCGGTCGGGCGGTAATGGCAGAGAGCGATAGCGAAGATCACTACCGAATTCTCTTCGATGCCATCGATGACGGTTTCTGCATCATCGAAGTGCTGTTCGATGAGGAGGGCCGGGCGCAGGACTATCGTTTCCTGCGCACCAACCCGGCCTTCGAGCGGCAGACGGGGCTGAGCGAGGCCGCCGGGCGGACGATGCGGGCGTTGGCGCCCGGCCACGAGCAATACTGGTTCGACATTTACGGCAAGGTTGCGCTGACGGGCGAGCCCGTTCGCTTCGAGCGTCGGGCCGCTGCGCTCGGCGGGCGGTGGTACGAGGTCCATGCCTTCCGCATCGGCGCGGCCGAGGAGCGGCAGGTCGCCATCATCTTTCGCGACATCAGGGAGAAGAAGCAGGCGGAAGCGGCGCTGCGCGAGAGCGAGGCGCAATACCGGACGCTGTTTAACTCCATCGACGAGGGCGCCTGCATCATCGAACGCCTGCCACTGAGGCCCGATGGCCTGCGCGACTATCGCTATATCGCCATGAACAAGGCGATGCAGGCGATGTTCGGCATCGCCGATCTCTCGGGCCGCACGATCCGCGAATTCTTCCCCGACGAGGTGGAGGACTGGTACGACGATTACGACCGGGTGCTCGAGACAGGCGAGCCCATCCGCTTCGAGCGGGAGTCCGAACCGCAGGGCATGGTTCTGGAAATGTTCGTCTCGCGCCTCAGCCAAGAGCCGCCGCAGCTGCTGGCGGTCATGCAGGACATCACCAAGCGGCGGCGGGCGGAGGAGGCGATGCGCCGCAGCGAGGAGCGCACCCGCGCGCTGATCAATGCCAGCTCCGATGCCGTCTACCGCATGAGCCCGGACTGGCAGGAGATGCGCCAGCTCGACGGCCGCGGCTCCGATGTCGAGGGGCCGACGGTGCGCTGGATGGAGGACTATCTCTTTCCCGAGGACCAGCCCCGCATCCGCGCGGCGGTTGCGCGCGCCATCCGCGAGCGGCGGCCCTTCGAACTCGAACACCGCGTGCGCCGGGCCGATGGCGACGTGGGCTGGACCTTTTCGCGCGCCATCCCGATCTTCGGGGCCAGGGGCGAGATTGCCGAATGGTTCGGCATGGCCACGGACGTGACCGAGCGGGTGAACGCCCGTGAGCGCCAGCAGATGCTGAACCACGAACTAGGCCACCGGCTGAAGAATGTGCTGAGCCTCGTGCAATCGATCGCCAACCAGACCTTTCGCCAGGCCGACAATCTCGCGGAGGCGGCCGAAACCTATAGTTCGCGCCTCATCTCGCTCGGGCGCGCGACCGATATCCTGACGGAGACCGCCTGGGCGGATGCGAGCCTGCACAGCCTCGTCCAGGCCGGACTGACCTCGGTCGGCGATTTCAGCGAACGCATCCGCATATCCGGCCCCGATCTCGACCTCGCGCCGCAGCAGGCACTGATGCTGACGCTGACGCTGCACGAGCTTGCGACCAACAGCTTGAAATACGGGGCGCTGAGCAATGAGACGGGGGTGGTGGATCTCAGCTGGGGCATCGGGAGCGATGCGGAAGGCGAGCTGCAGTTTACCTTCGGGTGGCGCGAGAGCGGCGGGCCTGAGATCAGTGCGCCGAGCCGGGAAGGGTTTGGGGCGCGGATGATCGGGAAGTTGTTGCCGGCTTCGTTTCAGGGGAAGGCGGAGTTGCGGTATGAGGCGGCGGGGTTTGAATTTATGTTGGAGGCGCCGTTGGGGGAGGTGATTAAGCGGAGGGGGTGAGGGGAGGAAGTAACGCCTTCGTTCGTGCAACATTTGTTGCCAACTAATTAGCTAGGCGGATACCTCAGAGAGCTCAGTCGCAAACAGTTGGGTTGGTTCTGCCGTCCCAATCAACATAGCAATTTGAATTTCTAACAGATTCCATTCGCCATCCAATACCAGGCAGTTGCTCGAAAATGACATAGACGAAGCCAAAGGTGATGAAGATTGCGGTACCTACAACCCATCCAATCCAATTCCTCGCAAGCTTTTCGGCGACTTTAACTCCTCCCCAGATTGCGCTTGCAAAAGACCCAAGAACTAACGCCCAATGGAACGTCAAAGCTAAAAAGCTTTCGATGAATGCCACAGGGCTGCGTTCGTGAATTGCTGGACCGATGGATGAAATGGCGAATAGTCCGAATATTGCAGTCGCAAATCGACCCCAAACTGGGAGCCGCAGCCAAGCGGAGATGCAACTGTCCAGCATACCTAACCTCCCGCGCAAAATCGCTCGCTATCGCCCAGGACAATATAGGCGAACAACTGCACCCATATCTTGCAGAAGTTGTGAGTAATGCAATACCTTCACACGCTGAAGCTTGCTTTGAATTTCACTCAGGTATTCGATCAAGGTCGTATTGATCTTCATTTGTCGAGCCCCCATGGACATTGAGTTCACCATTCATCCGGCCGCACGCGCTTCGATCGATGCAATTGCGTTGGAGGCCTTTGCAGCAGTGCGATCGCTTGATATCGCAAAGTCAGAAAATAGATCCGATGAATGGTGGGTGCCCGAGGACACTGTCACAATCACTGCGAAGGATATCGTTGGTGATCCAATCGCATGGTTGCCACAGGTGGCAGGGGGCAGAGCGTATATTTTCATCTGGCAGGACCGAGACCCTATCGGCTTGACCGAAGATGATTACAGGATCATCAGTCGGCTCACGGGTGCGCTTTTAAAAGTGAAATGGGTGCAGAAATCGGTCAGTGCCAAGTACATTCTGAATTGCTTCATCAAATGGGCGCGTGATCGATTTCTCAATCAGACTGAGGGCGACTTCTCTGACATTTTCCTTGATAGCTGTAAGCGAGATGTCGCCGAGCTAACCGTCTGGGCTCCGGTTCAACATATGAAGGTTGAAGCGCCTTTTGCATTTGGAAGCGCATCGGTCGTCCCTTTGGACAGAACCTTCTTTGACAAGATGCGATCGTCCTTGGTTCGATTAGCACCCGAAAGGTCAGATGATGCTGAAGCGTTCATGCGCATGCTTCAGAAGGAATTTAAAGACTGTTCCGCTATAACACTCAAGATATTCGCCGAACCAGAGTATGCGAAAGAAGCTGCGCTAAATCGTTGCGGCGATGCTATTGGTTTGCTTCGATTTTTCTGCGCTGCGACGATAACGTCAACTGTTATGTCTCCCGTTACTCTTCTTGGTGCGCTTTCCATTCCTGAAAGCCATATCGTCGTTACCAGCCCCGATGGGGGTATCTCATATACGTCTGGTATCAAAATCGATGAGATCGACCGCTGGATGATCAGCAAGAAGGAAGTCGAACTGCTGGAAAAGGAGCGGCTACAGGAAGTGGGGAAACTTCTCGACCGGGACGAATTGTCTGATTTCCAGCTTGCTGTTCGATCAAGCGTGTTGGCCTTTTCGCGCGCCATCACTTTCACCGAGGTTTCAGACAGGCTTGTATTTGCTTTCTCAGCTATCGAAGGTCTTTTGCTGCGGAATGCCAGTGAGCCAATACAGCAAAATGTTGGAGAGAGAATCGCCTTTCTCACCGCCGCCAATGCCGACAAGCGATACGCAATCGTCGAGAATTTTCGTAAAGCTTATAGGATGCGATCTCAGTATATTCATCACCGACTGACTGAGATTGATCTAGAGGAGCTTGATCAATCTTTCATTAATATTAGAGCTGCGCTCACTCAAGCTATTGCTCATATGTCACGCTTTAAAACTAGAGACGAGTTTCTCGAAGCTATTGATCGGACAAAATTTGGTGGCTGAACATACCGCCGGCGGGCACGTAGTGCAGGTGTTCGGCTTCAACAGGGTGAGCGACGATATGGTCGATCGCTTTGCGCTGCATGCCAACGATAAGCGGGCGGGTGCGAGCGCTTGCCGCATCGATGCGAGACTGGGATATGAAAACAGATGTGCCGGACGCAGCGTTTGCGTCCGGCATAGTCCCTCAATCCGACCGTGCTCAAGCCGCCGGCGCCGCCCCGACCACCGGCTCCAACGCCAGCGCCTTACGCAGCTGCTCTTCCTGCTCCGGCGAGAGCGATGTGCGCAGGATGGTGGCGTGTTCGCCCTTGAATTCGGCCAGCACCTTCTCGGGCTGCACCTTGCGCAGTAGCAGGAAGAGGGCGGAGCTGTTGACGGGGATGGTGTCGGCCAGCTTCTTGATGAGGTCGTCGTCGATGCCGTAATCGGTCATCGAGCCCGCGAGCGCGCCGGAGCCTGCGCCGAAAGCGCCGCCGAGGACCATGCCGGCCAGCGGATTGAGGAAGAGGAGGCCGACGAGCGTGCCCCAGAGCGCGCCGGAAAGGCCGCCGCTTGCAGCACCCGCGGCCGTGAGATTGACGCTCTGCTTCAGGCGCACCTTGCCGGATGCGTCACGCACGGCGATGACTGCGTCTTCGAGATCGACGAGATATTCCTTCTCAAGCTGGACGAGCCGGTTGAGCACGGCATCCGCCTTGTCGGCAGTATTGAAACCAAGCACCACAAGTTCTGACATCGCTTTCCCTCCAGTTGGATTTACAGATGCGGCAGATAGGCGTCGGCGGCGCTCTGTCCATAAGCTGCCGCCATTTGCTACGGCTTTTTGCTTGCGCAATTCCGGACGCAAAACCGCTGCACAGTTTTGCTGGAATTGCTCTACCACCCGCATGTGAGAGGGCGATGAAGGGTGGGGCCGGTGCGGGCAAGGCGAATAATGCCGATCCGCAGCGACGACCCCGTTGCGATGCCGCGGCTGCTACGTCAAAAAGCTTCCGGTGACAAAGAGTGGCAAGACGATGCAGTGGCTTCTTCAGGAGTTCGACGATACCAGAAAGCTGGCCGAGGCGCTCGACCGGCTCGCCATCCCCTACACATGGCACAAGGTCGTTCCCTTCGTCGGGGAGCTGATCCCCGAGCCTGCCGTTGCCGATCCTGAAGCGGTGGTCATGTTCGGAGCCTACTCGCTGTGGCGGTATGCCGAGGCGAAAGGTTACTGGCCGGGTGTCTTCAAGCTGCGTCCCTTCGTTGAGGAAGAGGCGTGGCATCCTTACCTCCTCAACGGAGCCGATGCGCTGTTCATGACGCTCAGGGAGGTGCCCGAGCATCTGGCCGCCGACGGGAAGGAATGGTTCCTGCGTCCCGTTGACGACAGCAAGGAAGAGCCCGGCAATGTGAAATCGACGGGCGAGATCATCCATATGGCGCAGAGGGTGCTGGCGCTTGACGAAGATGAGATACCTGATGGATCGCTTCGCCACGACACGCTGCTGATGCTCACAAAACCCGTTCGCATCCTGCGCGAATGGCGTATCTGGGCCGTGAACGGGCGGGTCGTTACCTATTCGCTCTACAAGGATGGCTCTCGTGTCATCCATCGCCACGAGATCGATGACGATGCGCTTGATTTCGCCCAGCATATGGTCGACATCAATCCCGGCTATTCGCCAGCCTATGTCGTCGATATCTGCCGCACTGAAGAGGGGCTGAAGATCGTCGAGACGAACTGTGTCAACGCCGCAGGGTTCTATGCGGCGGATCTTGCGAAGCTTGCAGCGGCGATTGATGGTCTCGTGCGCCTCGGGTCTTCCCGATAAGCCGGCATCAATTAAATGCGCGCACCTCGACCGGCGCGCGGCAGGCGATGGCTGCCTTGCGGCCCCAGGCGAGGGCTTCGTCCATATCGGCGCATTCCAGCACCCAAAAGCCGCCGATATGCTCCTTGGTTTCGAGATACGGTCCGTCGGTAACGAGCAGCTTGCCATCGGGCGCGGCGCGGACGGATATCGCCTTGCCGACCGGTTGCAGGCCGCCGACGAAGAGCCTGATGCCGGCGGCCACCATCTCTTCGTTCAGCACGTCGATATCGCGGCGGAGCGCATCGTCTTCCTGGCAGGGGGCGTAATCGTCGGGGAGGTGGATGGCGACCAGATATTGCGGCATGGGCTTCTCCTGTTGCGATGTCCGGCCGGCCAGCGGCCCTGCCTTCATTTTGCAGACGAACAAGCGGGGCGGATTTCGACCGGCAGCTTGCGAAATTTTGGATACTGCCGATCAATCGGCTATAGGGAATTCTGCTCCCGGATCCCCTCTGCGCAAAGGTCTCCCCATGCCGCTTCTCGATGCGAGTTCAGTCTTTCCCATCACCTATCCCGATGGCAGTCTTTCGAAGGCGACGATGTATCTGAAGAATGTCATCGATCATCCGCGCATCGAGGTCGACGATTACAGCTATTTCACGCATTACGGAAAGCTGGAGGAGACGGCCGAGATCCTTGCGCCCTATCTCGGGCGGGGTTGCCGGGAGAAGCTGGTGATCGGCAAGTTCGTGCAGATCGCCCGCGGCAGCTATTTCATCACCAGTTCGGCCAATCACCCGATGGGCGGCATCACCACCTATCCGTTCCGCATCTTCAAGCCTGAGACCTTCGGCTACAAGGATCTGCCGGTGAAGGATACCGTGGTCGAGCACGATGTCTGGATCGGCCATGACGCCGTCATCATGCCTGGCGTCAGGATCGGTGCGGGGGCGATCGTCGCCGCTTCCTCGGTCGTCACCCGCGATGTGCCGCCCTATGCTGTCGTTGGCGGAAATCCGGCGAGCATCATCCGCATGCGCTATCCCGTCGAGATCATCAGCGAGATCCTTGACCTTGCATGGTGGGACTGGCCGATCGACAAGATCGAGGCCAATCTGTCGGCTCTGGAGAGCGGCGATCTCGCAGCCCTGAAGCGGGCCTGAACCGGTGCTGCACATGGACATGGGCGCGACGGTCGATCATGGTGTCAAATCCCGACACACTGCCAATGAGACGCTGAAGCAGGCCGGTCTTCCGAAAGCGTTTTGAAGCCACAGGCTTTAACGAATTGAAAGACCACAAGCCTGGCCTCATCAAGCCGGCATCTCCTCGGTGATCACCTCGAAGCGCTTGAGCGCCGCGGGGCCGAAGGCCGTCGACATGGCGACGTCGGTGGCGTCGCGGCCTGTCGCCATCAGGATGCGGCCGATGCGCGGCGTGTTGTGGCGGGCGTCGGCCGTGTACCAGCGGCCGCTGAGATAGACCTCGAACCAGGCGCTGAAATCCATCGGGTTCGGATCCCTGGGCACCCCGATATCGCCGAGATAGCCGGTGCAATAGCGCGCCGGGATGTTCATGCAGCGGCAGAGCGTGATGGCGAGATGGGCGAAGTCGCGGCACACGCCTGATCGGTCAGTATAGCCGCCGAAGGCCGTGCGCAGCGGATCGGCCTTCTGGTAATCGAAGGCGATGCGCCTGTGGGTGAAATCGAGGATCGCCTGGACGCGCGGCCAGCCGGGCGCTGTCTTGAAAAAGGTCTTCCAGGCGAAATCGGCCAGACGATCTGTATCGCAATAGCGGCTGCCGAGAAGGTAGACGAGCACATCATCAGGGAGATCGTTGATGGCGTGCTGGAGGGCGTCTTCGGGCACGGGATCGGGCAGGCCGCTGTCATAGATTTCGAATTCGGTGGAGATGGTCGTCAGACCCGGTGGCGCCACGATGCGGCTGCAGGCATTACCGAAGCCATCCACATAGGACCAGGCCCCGATCGGCTGGTCGAAGCTCAGCACCTGTTCCGTCAGCAGATCCGCGCGGCGGGAGGGATGGATGTCGAGGACCAGCAGCATGGGTGTTTCGTGCTTGCATTGATAGCCGATGTGAAAGCCTGCACGGATCTTCATGGGGTCGTGGTTCCCTGGGTCAGATGAAACGTCCTGCAGGCGAATGCACAAGCGGCCCAGGCGTTCCGTCACCCGCTGCTTGCGGCATTAAATTCCTGTTCGGTCGTGACGTTGACCTGTACGCGCATGCTGTCGAAATCGCGCGCGCCGCCGTCATAGCTGCCTGAGAGCGGCACCGCCTGGCGCGGGTCGCGGGCCACACCGACGCGGATCAGGTCGCGGTTTCCGACGATGCCGTTGGTTGGGTCGAACTCCACCCAGCCCGCGCCCGGCAGATAGACCTGGCACCAGGCATGGGTCGCGCCGCCGCCGAGTGTCACGGAGCCGTCGCGATCCGGCACATAGACGTAGCCGGTGACGAAGCGGGCGGCGAAGCCGAGGGAGCGGGTCGCCTCCATCATCAGCAGCGCAAAATCGCGGCAGGTGCCGCTGCGCAGCCGCAATGTAACGTCGGGCGGCTGGGTGCCGTGTTCGAAGCGCCTGGCATAGCTGAAGCTCTCATGGATGGCGTAACAGAGCGTCATCAGGATATGGCCGGTGCGCGCCTGACGGCTCACGGGCACGAATTGGCGCGCCCATTTCCCGACCTCGTCACCGGGATCGGGATAGTGCCTGACGATAGTCCGTTCGAGATCGATCGCCTCGTCCTCGTCATAGGCGAAGGGAAAGCTGAGCGCCTTTCGATCGATCTCCAGATCGAGCGGAACCTGCGCCGTATGCTCGAGGCGGATGACGGTTTCGAAACGCAGCTCGGCGGAGGCGGCGGTGATATCGACGAGTGCGATGCAGTTGCCGAAGACATCGTGGATCCAGCGCACGGATGCGGGCCTCGGAGAGACATCGAGGCTGCAGGTCAGAAGCGTCTGGTCGAAGCTGTCGCGCGGGCGGAACATCAGCCGGTGCTGGCCGAAATGCACCGGCCTTTTGTAATGGTAGGACGTGATGTGGCGGACGGAGAAAATCGTCATCCTGCCTCCCTGTTTTCATGAGGCGGCACTAACCATGGGGGACATGACCGCTGAAAATATCCGCGGCGCCCGTCACTTCTCTCTGCGCGAAAGCGGATAGGCGGGCGCATCGTAAAGCATGCGGATCTGCTTTTCGTCGAAGCGGGCCTCATTCACCTCCAGCACACAGCCGCGCAATTGCGAGCCGGGCAGGTCTTCCATGGCAAAACGCACCGCTTCCGCGGCGGTTTCGAAGCGCTTATAGCGAGGGGCACGGCTGCCGCGCAATGTCTTGCCGGTGTAAAGCCCGGCTTCGGTCATATAGTTGAATTCTGCCACGTGATCGTCCTTGCTCGTTCCTTGATATGGCCGAGCCATTCTGGTGTCTTCCGGGCCTTCGGGGCCGGCGGTTTCAGGATGAAACGACGGGTAGGCCAGCCCGCGTCTTCTGGCGCTGGCGGCGTTCGTCCTGCCTGGTTTCGCGCTGTCTCAAGCGCAGCCGCTTGCGAACATCCTGAAGCTTTTCGGCATCGGAGGCTTTTTCGGGCTGCGGCGCGCGGAAGAGATTCTCCGCTGCACGCTTGTCGGTAGTCATATTGCTATCCTCTCGGACGATGGGCGGGACGGCCGAAAGGCCGTCGCGCCGGGGCGGGCGCTATTTCTTCTTGTCGCTGCCCGTGTGGCTGCTTGCCATCTTGACCTGCGTGCCGGGTGCGGCAGCAGGTGTCGCTGAGGCAGAGCGGTCTTTCTTCGGTTTGCGGGTTTCTTTGTTGCTGCGCACTTGGCCCTTGGCCATGGTTTCCTCCTGGTGTGGTGATGCGGGACAGATCAGGTATTGCGGCCTGCCGCCGGCTGGCCGGCGGTCGCCGGGGTATCAAAGGGGCAGGGGTCCGATGCCCGAACGCTTGTCCAGAGAGGCTGCCAATGTGGAAAGACGCAACTGCCCCAGGGAATGTATGTGCCGAGTGTTTGTTCCCCGGCCGGCCCGCGGCCCATGGCTGAAATCGGGAAAAGCGGCGAAACTTCCGACAGCTTCGAAACGATCACGCTGCTGCCGGGCGGCGTCTTCGGCACGATTGAGAATGCCGAGCGCCACATTCTCGCGGTAGGCGAATGCGCCGGTTCGGATGAGATTGCGCGACAGACTTGACGGATAAAAGTCGGAAGACATCGCGCCCTCCTTTCGTTGGGGCCAGGGCTAACGCCCGAACCGGCAGCGCCCTTGAAGTGGCTGCCAGAGACTGAATCTTGCGCTTATTCGGTGTGCTGCGCAAGGCGTTTCTCGGAGAAGACAGTGGCCGGGGGTAAGGCGCTTCTTTTCGTGTTGGCAACTAGGATTTTCGCTTCAGTCGAGATGCCAGATAATCGGCTGCGCTCTGGTGAGCTGCGCGCGCCTGTGACGCTCCCGATTTCAAAAAGAAGTCGTGTGCGCCATTCTTGTAAACATCGAGACTTGCCTGGCCGCCGAGCCTTTGCGCCCTTCGTAGCAGTTCCTGCCCAACAGACAGGGGAAAGGTCTGATCGGCCTCTCCCCAGATCAAATGCAAGGGTGGCAATGCGCGTATCGGCTG
The DNA here is from genome assembly GCF_014873945.1 of Rhizobium viscosum. Classification (NCBI taxonomy): domain Bacteria; kingdom Pseudomonadati; phylum Pseudomonadota; class Alphaproteobacteria; order Hyphomicrobiales; family Rhizobiaceae; genus Rhizobium; species Rhizobium viscosum. The sequence continues at coordinate 3,772,523 of NZ_JADBEC010000001.1, forward strand.
CGAATACCCCTGCGGAAAGCCTCCATCGACAAGGACGAGCGCATTGATATCTGCGCTATCGGCAGCTGCCGAGGCGGCGATCTGCGCTCCAAGCGATATGCCGACCAGACCGACCTTGCCGGCATGATCGGGCAGAACATTGACGTAGGAAACCACACCACGAACTGCGGCTGTCCAATCCAGTTGCCGCGTCGCATAGTAGCGGATGCGGGCTTGCGCATTTCCAGCTTTAACAATCGAAGTGAGATCGGTCGGCGAAAGTATGTGGACATAATAGGCATCCAACCCAGCCGCATTGAAGGTTTGCACCATCTCCCGATAGGCGGCGGCGCCAAATCCCTTGCTGCCGCTCAAAATCAGCACCGCGGGGTGGGAGCCGCTTTCGCCGCTCGGGAAACTCTCGACCAGGATTTCACCGCCGGCCGTCTGAACGGTGAAATGCCGGCGATCCGAAGCTTCGGCCTTCTGAAGCAAGATAATCGGGAATATCACGAAAATGACGACCAAGAATATACGCATGAAATGCCTTCGTTATCTTCGCCAATATCCCGATTGTTAGCGGTAAGATTTTACGGCGTCCACCAATTGCAGACATGCGCCTTCAGAGGTGTCCTGTGGTCGTGACATCCCCGGCCACTGACATAATGGCCGGGGCTTTCTTCGAGGCCGGGTTCAGCCGAACTTGACGAGGTTGAGGGCCGGCAGCGGGCCGCCGGGGAATTGCGTCAGGCTGGCGCCGATCTTGAGCGGGCCGAGGTCGATGCCGGCAAAGCCGAGGCGCGTGATGATTTCAGCGACTTCCGCCTTCGCCTTGATATCATCGCCCGAGTAGAAGAGCACGCGGTTGCCGCCCTCGGCTTTGGGATCAGCGGAAACGAGATTGGCGAAGAGGTGGTTGAAGGCCTTCACCAGGCGGGCGCCGGGCACCAGATCGGCGACGATTTCGCTGGAGAGGCGGCCGTTCAGTTCGGCCGGCTTGAAGAGCGGCGCCTCGATCGGGTTATTGGCATCGATGACGATGCGGCCGGCCCAATCCGGCAGGCCGGAGAGCGCTGCCGGCAGCTTCGACCAGGGCACGGCGATGAGGACGATATCTGCCTTTGCCGCCTCTTCGATGGTGCCGGCGGTGATGTGGGGGGCGAGTTCGGCGGTGAGCTCGGCAAGGGTTTGCGGGCCGTGGCTGTTGGCGATGGTGGCGGAAATACCGTTGCGCGAGAGAGCGCGGGCGAAGGCGGAGCCGATATTGCCGGCGCCGATGATGCCGATGGACATGGCAAATTCCTTTCTGCATGTCGTGTTCGTTACGATGGAGCCAATATCGCGCTGCCATTCCCCTTTGATTAGACGGTAGTGGGTGGTATCAGTTTCAAGTCATTGTTGAAGGTGATGAACGATGGAAAGCCTGGCTAACCTGGAATCCTTCGTGCGCAGTGCCGAGCTTGGCGGCTTTTCGGCGGCGGCGAGACGCCTCGGCCTGACGCCTGCCGCCGTCAGCCGCAATGTGGCGGCACTCGAAGCCAATCTGAAGCTCCGGCTCTTTCACCGCAGCACCCGCAGCCTGACGCTGACGGAGGCGGGTGAGCGCTTTCTTATCTCCATGCGCGACCATCTCGAGGGGCTGCAGGGGGCGATTGCCGAAATCTCCAACGAGCATGCGGAGCCGGGAGGTGTGCTGAAGGTCAGCCTGCCGCCGGGTTTAGGCACGGGCTATATCCTGCCGATGCTGCCTGATTTCATGAAACGCTATCCGCAGGTGCAGCCGGAATGGATGTTCGAGAACCGGCAGGTGGATCTGATCGGCGAGGGTTACGATGCGGCAATCGGGGGCGGCTTCGAGCTTGCCTCGGGCGTGATGGCGCGGCCTCTTGCGCCGGCCCATCTCGTGGCCGTGGCATCACCTGCCTATATGCAGGGCCGCGTGCCGCCGGTCGATCCGGCCGGGCTTGCGGGGCTCGACGGCATCGTCATGAAATCGATCAATACCGGGCGCATTCCGCTGCGGCAGATGCGTAACGCCGCGGGAGAGGAGCAGCCTGTCGATCTCACGCCAAGGATCGTCGTCAACGACCCTGCCGCCATGCGGGGTGCCGCCCTTCTCGGGCTCGGCGTCACACTGCTCTCCAAGCCCGATGCGCTTGCCTATCTCGACAGCGGCGAACTGATCCGGCTCGTGCCCTCCTGGTATGTCGATATAGGGCCGATCTCGATCTATTACGCCAACAGGACGCTGCTGCCGCTCAAGACGCGGGTGTTCGTCGATTTCGTCGTCGAGGCTTTTCAGCGTCAGCGGCTGGCCGAACGCTTTGCCGGCAGTATCGGTTGACCCTGCCTGTCGGGCCGGTAGCCGAGCACGAAGGCGATGATCTTCGCGGAGGACATTTCACAGGGTTTCAGCGTGCTGCCGCTTTGCTCCAGGAGGTAGAGATTGAAGCTGACGATATCGTTGCCGGCGAGATCCTCGGCATAGAGCCAAATCCGCTTGCCATCGGGCGAGCGCTTGACGGTGGCGCCCCAGCGGCCCGCCTCGAAATCGCCTTCGCTGTAGCCCTCCGGGATGCGGGCAAGGGCACGGGTGAAATCGTCATCTGCTGATCGCATGGGTGCTTCTCGTGAGGCGAGGGTTGCACCTCAGATGGCGGGCCGGGCGCGACTTCGCAAGGCCGGCCAACGCTTCCCTCAATGCCCCGTCAGCACCAGCGTCTGCACCGGCAGCAGCATCGCCTGCATGCGCAGGATCATGGCGTGCACCACGCCGACCGTATCGATGACATGCAGGCCGATCGATTTGAAAGTGCCGATATTGGGGTCGGCGAGCGCATCGTGGTTGCTGGTATAGGCATTGGCGATGCAGCTGCCGCCGGGGGGCACGCCGTCCAGGCCGCCGGGGAAGAGGGGCTGCAGGAAGACGGTCAGTGTGCCGGGCTGTGCCAGTTGCGTAACGTCGACGAGCTGGTCGGTCGGACGCAGCTGGCCGGCGGCGATCACGTCCTGCACCTCTGTCACCACCAGCGGGATGATGGTGAAGGGTTTGCCGACGCAGGTGGCTTCGGCCACCATGCCGGGCTTCATGACCTGCGCCTCGATCTGTCCGAAGCCGGCAATCAGCGTGCCTCGGCCGGCCGCTTCAGGCACCAGGATGCCGGCCGGGCGCAGCATGGTGTTCAGCACATCGCCCTTGCGCAGCGTGAACTGCTGGACGGTGCCGGAGACGCCGGCCTTGACGACCGTTTTGTCCAATTCCACCTGTGCAGCGGCGAGGGCGGCCTCGGCACTGGCCTTCTTCGCGGGAAGGAGCACCTTGAGCTTGGTCTGCAGCGTCTCCTTGTTGGCATAGGCGGCGCTGACCATGCCGCGCTGGCTTTCGACGGTATTGGTGAGCCGGTCCACCTCGCGGCGGGCAACCGCATCGTTCTTCAAAAGCTGGGTCTTCATCTGCAATTCGTCGATCGAGACCTGCAGCGCGCCTTCGGCCTGCCGGATCACGCCGTCGGCGCTGGCAAGCTCGCTCTCGGCCACCCTGGTCTCAGCCTCGACCTCGGCAATCTGCTTATGCGCCACATCGAGGGCCGCCTTCTGGGCGGAATCGTCGAGCCGGAAGAGCGGCGCGCCGGCCTCAACCTTCTGGTTGATGCCGACATAGACTTCGTCGACCCGGCCAATGGTTTCCGGTAGGATGGTGACGGTGCGGAAGATGGCGGTGACGCTCTTCGTCGCGGGGTGGAAGTAGAAGATCATCGTGATCAGCGAGATGGTCAGTACGAGGCAGGCGGTAATGCCCCAGCGCAGTTCGTACCACATGCTGTAAAGCGTGATCTCGCGGCCGATGCGCTTGTCCTGGACATAGCGCCGGTAGAGATAATCAGGGAGGATGGTCAACATCGAGCAGAGCATCAGTTCGAGCATGGTCAGATACTCCCTTCGTGCGGGCCGGTCTTTATCGCATTTTGGGCGGGGTGTTGTGCGTTCGTTTGGCCGGGCGGCTGCGGACGGGAGGCGGCTGGCACGGGGGCAATCGGGGCGCCTGCGATCGGGGTTTTGGCGATTGGGGCTGCAGCGATCGGGGCTGCGGTGGCTGGCGCGTGGTTGACTGAGGCGGGGGCGGGCGGCGCGTGGGCCGTCGGCGAATGGGCGACTGGCGCGCCGGCGCTGTCGACCTCAGCGGGATCGCGGTGGGCGAGCCTCGCCATCGACCGGGCGATCGAATAGAGCGGCGTCGAAAAATCTGGAATGCGGATGAAGGCGAGCAGCAGGCCGATGATCCAGTAGATGTGGTTGTGGGTGAAGAGCGAGATCAGCGCCAGAACGGCTACGATCTCCATCTGCACCTTATTCGTCTTGTGTGCGATGCGCTCGGGAACGGCATGGAGCTGGAAATAGAGGTTGCCGATGACGAGAACGACCGCCAGCAGAAACACGATGACGATGATGAAGAGAATGTCGGTCTCACCCGGCGCGGTGATGAAACCGGGCACATGGTCGGTGAGGGCGGCGTGATAGGGTTGGGTCGCTGCCTCATCCGCTGCGGCCGCGGTTTGAGCGGCCACGGAAACCGTTGCGGCCGTCGCGCCGATGGCGGTCCAGTAGTGGCTGCGCTGCCTTGCTGTCTTGCTAAGATTTCCCATGCCAGTGCTTCCCCCCGGACGGCATTTTAGTGTGGCCTGAAGTTTAAGCTTTTTGTGCGTAACGCGGAAGTACGCAACCGTAATTACTGTGTAAATTCGGGAGGCGGGCTGGCGCTACGAGGACGGGCAGGCGCAGATGACCGCTATCGGCATCAGGCGGATCAGATCAGGGGTGTGGCGCCGGATGAAGGGTTCAGTGAAGGTCTCTCCACGCTGCCGGGGTAAGCCCTTCCCATGCGCGGAAGGCCCGATAGAACGAGCTCGTATCCTGAAAGCCAAGCAGAAACGCGATCTCGTCGATGCCGTTCTGCCCGTCGGACAGCAACTGGCGGCCGAGTTCGCGTCGCGCCTCGTCCAGCAGGCCGCGATAGCTCGTGCCCTGTTCGGTGATGCGGCGCTGCAGGGTGCGCTCGCTCATGCCCATTTCACGGGCCACTTCGGCAATATCAGGCTTTCCGCTGGCGATGCGGCGCTTGATCAGGATCTTCACCTGATCTGGCAGTGAAGATTGCGCTTCGATCTCGCCAAGCGATGCGGCAAGAGAGGGATCGAGGATTGCAAGAAGTTCGGGATTATATCCGGCGAAAGGCAGGTCCAGATCGGCGCGATCCAGCACCAGCGCATTCTGCGCGCAGCCGGTTTGGATCGGGGCATCGAAATAGGATCGATGTGCCTCGGTCACGGGGCTGGTTCGGGTCATCTCGACCTGGATGGGCGTGAGATGCCGCCCCGTTCCCCGCCGCCCGAGTTCGAGGATTGCCGCAAAGGTGACGTCGGCTGCCGCATCCGGTTCGGCGTCATCAGTATAAAGCCAGCGCACCGCGATCCGGCATTCTGTCCCCGTTTCGGCGGCCGTCAGTTCCTCAGGGGTGCAGAGCCGCTTGAACCGCGCCAGCCGGTGCAGCCCATCGCGGTAATCGCGAGCGAAGAAGGCCGACATCGTGGCGGGGGGATGAACCGAAGTATCGGTCTCGACGGTCATGCGCAGGCCGATGGCGGGATCTTGCGAAAGCGTTTCGACCGCACGCCACAGCGCGAAATACTGCGCCGTCGTCAGCCATGTCTCCGGCGCAACATGCAGTGTCGCCGGAAGCCTTGCCTGACGCAGCAGAGCGGGAGCGGGCAGGCCCATACGTTCCGCCGCGCGCCAGAAGGCCTGCGGCAGCCTGCATCTGTCGCCAGCGTCCCTGGTCATCGTTGCATCCTCCGCCACGGCCTTCACATCTGGCTCTTGATCAGCCGATCGAAAGCACGGTCGCCCAGCCACTTGCGCACCCAGATCATGAGCTTTGCATATTTGCCCGCTGCGTAGCGGGTTTTCGGCCGGGCCGACAGGAGGGCATTGCCGACGACATCGGCGATGACCTTGGGATCGGTGCCCTGGCCCCGGCCATAGCTCCTGTCGATGGAGGCGGCCACGCTTTGCGCGAGCTTGCGGTAAGGGCCGGCGCCGGATCGTTCCAGGATGCCTCGGGAAGCGGCGTCGCCAAAGCCTGTCTCGATAAGCCCCGGCTCGATGACGACGACGCGGATGCCGAAGGGTTCGAGCTCAAGCCGCAGGCTGTCGGACCAGCCTTCCAGCGCATGCTTGGTGGCGTGGTACCAGGCGCCCAGCACCGTATAGATCTTGCCGCCCATCGAGGTGATGTTGACGATGGTGCCTGCGCCACGCGCGCGCATCGCCGGGAGCAGAAGCTGGGTCAGGCGCGCGGCGCCGAAGACGTTGACCTCGAACTGGTAGCGCGCCTCATCGAGCGGGATCTCTTCGACAGGGCCGTAGAGACCGAAGCCGGCATTGTTGACCAGCACATCGACGCCACCAGATTTTTCGGTGATGGCCCGGACAGCGGCAACGATGTCCTCATCCTTCGAAATATCCATCCGCAGAGGGATTGCGCCAAGCGCCGCCAGATCGGCCATTTTCTCGACGCTGCGGGCGGCGGCATAGACCAGATAGCCGTCGGCGATCAGGCGCCCGGCGATGGTCTTTCCCATGCCGGATGACGCGCCGGTGACTAGGACCGAGGGTTGGGATTTGCTGTTCATGACGCACCTTTTTGCTCTTGCATGGAACGTAAGGTAGCCTGCGCATCCTGCCAGTTCAGTTGCAGACGACGCCAGAGATAATGCGAAAGGCGCCAATCCTGAAGATCGACCGCCAGCGGTCACGTTCGGACACATCCTCGGCAGTCAGCGAGCCAACACCATCACCGTCCACCATCCTCCAGCGAATGGCGCATCCAGATATTCGGCTCCTCATAAAGGCCAAGCCCGCTCTCGCAATCGGCCATCAGCGGCGCCAGCCCGCCTTCCAGATGATAGAGCCCGCAAACGGGAAAGCGCAGCCCGCTCCATTCGCTCCATTGCGACAGCGGAGCCTCGACCCTCATCGAGCGCGGCGCGACTTTGACGAGGCTCGCGCCGAGCTGCCAATGTTTGCGCACCCAGGGATCGAAGGGCGCACCGGCCGGGGTCGTCCAGCCGATGTAATCCGCAAAGGAGGTCAGCGGATAGGCGGCCTTCTTCGTCGGGCGCACGGGGGCGACCAACGCTTGCAACCCGTGTCGTTTCGCACTGGCCTTCATGTTGCCGATCAGCCGCTCGGCGAGGTCAGAGCCGCGCATGGCGGGCGATACGATGATGGCGAGGGCTGAAAGCGCATTGGGTTTCTGGCCCGATGCAGAGGCCTCCACACCGCCGGCGAGAACGGCATCCCATCCGGCATCGGGCAGGGAGGCGTCATCCTCGGGATGAGGCCAGACGAAGGGGACGCTGTTCGATGTCGCAAGGACGCGTTCGTTTCCTTTGATGTCGATGCCCAGAGCAAGAAACTGATGGCGGCGCAGGCCCTTGGAAAACAGGCTGTCCCAGTGTTTTATGATGACCTCGTCACCGCCGATGAATTTCGGCCAAACGGCCGCACCGAGTTCGTCGAAGGCGGGAATGAGATCGGGTCGTTCCTCGGCGGAAACAAGGGTGACGATTTTGCCGGCGCCTTCCGCCACGATCAGATCTGCCGACATGTTCAAGGGCCTTGCGTTTTCTCGATGGTTGGAGTGAGCAACAGTGACTGGGCGGGGGTGCCAGATGGTGACTCCGATGCAGGCGCCCCGATCCTTTCAATTGGGGTTTATGAGGCGGAACTGTAATGCGAAACCTGCATCTTCTATTGCAGCTCTTGCCTTCTCGAAAAAGAGTTGAGCTTGTTCACTCAACGGAAACTTCCCGCCGAGATCGACGACGATGCGACGCCCGACCGCCTGTGGAAGCGTTCGGGATAGTTCGCCGCTTTCGATGAACCGCAGATAGGCATTGAGTTTGTCCTGAAGCGGCAGCAGGTGGCTGCTTTCATCATCGTCCCAAGGCAGATGATCCACTATGCTGAGCCAGAGGTCGCCCGTTGCATTGTCGACCGTGGCAAAATCGATGGTCTCTGTTTCGGTGATAGACATTGCCGTTGCCGTGCCCGCCAAGATAATTCGAGAGCATGGCTCCGATGCGGCTATCTACGATGTCGGCCCGATGTTCGCAATCGACGGCAACTGACTTCGCCGCGAGGTGTGGTCAAGAGAGCGCCTGGCTCCGGCCGAAGGCGTTTCGCAAGGTCACCGGAGGAATTCGGCCCCCAACCCAGCGCTCTCTTGATGGGATGATGATGGCAGGCAATGGTTGAGGGCGTGTCCTGATTATCTTTTGAGCCGCCGCGCCAAGAGCGCGCCGGCATCGCCGACGACGATCGCGGGGATCAGCACCAGCGCCATATCATTGATGCGCGGCGGCACATCGACGACGACGAGGTGGAGGCCGAACCAGGGATTGAGGATCTGCACCATGTAGATCGCCGCCCACCAGAGCCCGAAGGGCACGACGATAAGAAGACGACCGAGGCGGGTGGCGCTCCAGCGGTCGGCAGTTTCGGCGACGGCGATGTCGCGGGCGGCCTCGATGCCTTTGATGGCCTCTTCGGCGGCAAGCTTCTGCTGATCGGTCTCGGCTGCGAGTTTCGCCTGATAGGCAGCGAGCAGCGGGCCGGTGAATTTGTCGATGATGCCGCCGAGCAGTAGGTCCGTCAGCCACTTCATTTCGCCCATCCGCAGCGGTGCGCCAGGTAATACCAGCCTTCGGCTGTTGCCGCGATGAGCGCGCCCGAGGCGACCTGAAGCGCCATGGCGACATCGGGATCACGCGAGATCATCTCGCCGAGATCGGGTGCGATCAGTCCGCGGGTGACGAGGACGGCGGCGAGGTAGCGCAGGAGGATGCGGATGAAGACAAGGGTCATGTGTGCTGCCCGGTTGGAGAGGGCGGCAGGATGGATTGGGAAAGGTTGATTGGGTGAAGTCGGGGGCGATATCTGGCAGATTTGCCGATGTTCGACAGGTGGGGTAGAGGAAATCAGGCAAAATATGTTGAGCCGGAGCCCCCTTGTATCTGCACCTTGATGAATGTGTAGGATTGAAGCGACTGAGCCTCTTGCCGGGTGGCCACCCGGCAAGAGGCGTGGCGGCGTCGCCCGTTCCCCCTTCGGTTACAACCGTGGATGAGCCAGGGATCGTCGCCATCGTCACGTACGACCGAACAGTCGCTCGGTTCCAACCGCACGCACAAGGCAGGTTACCGTGAACAGCATCATATGTGGAGTGGATGTTTCGAAGGACTGGCTGGATGTGTTCATCCGCCCGTTGAGTGTTTCCCGGCGGTTCAGCAACGATGCCGACGGCATTGGTATGTTGGCCGAACTCTGCCGGGCCGAGGCGGTCGAGCTCGTCGTCATGGAGGCGTCGGGCGGTTATGAGCGGCGGGCCTTCCTGTTGTTGTGGGAGATGGGGATCGCCTGTTCGCTCGCCAATGCGCGCAATGTGCGCCGCTTTGCCGAAGCCATGGGCTTTCTGGAAAAGACCGACACGATCGACGCGGCGGTGATTGCTCATTATGCCCAAGTCAAGCCGCTGCGTGCCTTGCCCCCGCCGAAGCCGGCGCAGATGCGGCTGCAGGCGCTGGTGGCGCGGCTGTCGCAGGTCACCGGCGATCTGATCATCCAGAGGCAGCGCAGAGGCGTTGCCAATGATGCACAGGCTCTCGAAAGCCTCGATGAGGTGATCGCGCTTCTGGTGCGTCAGAGCCGCAGGCTGGAAGGCGAGATCGCCTCGATGATCGACGACGATCCGCTCTGGGCCATCCTCAACCAGGCCTTCCGTTCCATCAAAGGTGTTGCCTCGCGCACCGTTGCCCGGCTGATGGCCGAATTGCCCGAGATCGGCCGGATCTCTAACAAGGCGATCGTCAAGCTTGCGGGCCTTGCGCCGATTGCCAACGACAGCGGCAAGAAAAACGGACCACGGCCGGTGCGCGGCGGACGCAGCGGACCGCGCAGCATCCTCTTCCTGGTCGCCGCCATCGCTGCCAGATACGACCCGCATCTGGGCGCCTTCCAGCAACGGTTGCAGGCGGCGGGCAAACCGAAAATGGTCATCCGCATCGCCCTCGCCAGAAAGCTCCTCGTCATTCTCAATGCAAAAGCACGAGACGCGCGAAGGGAATTCCAATATGCAACTTGACACACAAGATAGTCGCTCATCCGCCCTTCGGGCACCTTCTCCCCGCGGGGGAGAAGGGAGATGCCGCGATGTCCTGCTCCTCATCGAAGTGTCTCCGCAAAGGGTGCGGCGGGTTCCATCTTCTCCCCCCGCGGGGAGAAGGTGCCCGAAGGGCGGATGAGGGGGCCGCAGCGCACTACCTTGCTTGTTATCAAACTTGGTCGCAGGCGGCGTCTCTCTGCTCCGCACAATCCTTGAACGCAGATCCGCCTTAAAGAAACCGCGCCAGCGCGCCTGACGCGATAGCCTTGATCAACAACCCGGCAAGCGGGGTCAGCATGATGGCGACGACCGCCCAGAGCGCCTTGCCGATGCGGTTTGCGAGTTTTTCGACGCTGCCTTCGATGCGCAGCAGGGCGGCGTTGATATGCGGCTGCTGCGCTTCCAGCGAGACGACGCGCTCCTTCAAATCGTTGATCCTGCCATGCAGCTTTTCAAGCTCGTTGCGGGTGGTTTCATCCATGATGCCATTCCTTGTTTGGCATCATGGATAGGGTGCGGAAGGTTGAGAGCGAAAATCACCGCCCCGCGATCCTTGCCAGGCCGGCATTCGCCGTGCTGAGCATCGCGTCTGCGGGCGACTCCGCCGACAGGCCGGTGGCTTCGAGGATTTCCGTGATATGCTCGTTGCCGATGCCAAGATCGCCGCGCGGTGAGCGGATGGCCTTTACGAGCACCCTTGCATCGCTCGCCGTGCCCGCGGGCGGGCTTTGCGTATCGCGGATCTCGGGTAGGGCGGCCATGACTGAATAGCCCGTATGCTCTGCCAGATATGCCGGCCATGTCGTGTCATGATCGTGTCCGCCGAGGGCGGCGGTAAACACCCTGTCCGTTATGGCGAGCGCGATCATATCCATGGCGAGCGCAATGCCCTGCCGGGCGGTGGCATCCTGATCGGTGGCTTCAGCGCTTTGATCTACGCCTGCGGCGCTGGCCCTGAACTTCTCCGCGAGATGCGCGCCGAGGGCCTTGAAGAGGCGCTGGGTTTCGTCCCCGTCGGCATGGGCCGGGAACGGGTTGAATATCGCCCGCTCCATGGCGGTATCGGCATAGGCAATAGCATTCGCTTCATCCCCGCCAAATTGCTTGAGCCCCTTATGATAATGCGCGAGCCAGGCCGGTATTTCGATGAAACAGTATCGCAGCGTCCCCTCAAGCCAGCCGGTCAGCGTCTTCCACGCCGTTCGGGCATCCGAAAAGGCCTGACGACCAAGCATGAGGGATGAGCGGATGGTGACCTGGTCGATGATGCCGGGGCGGAAGGCGCTTTGAAGTGCCGTGGCGAAATCGCCCCTGCCTGTTGCGGCGATGATGTCATCCAGCCGGTAGCGGTGCGAAAGCGAGGTCGCGAGATTTTTGGCGAGGCTTGTTGCGGTGACGTTCTTTTTCGTCAGGCGGGCCATGCGGCCGATGCCGTCTGCGGCGCGCAGTTCGCCGGCGCCGGCTTCGTCCAGCCAGACTGTCAGGCGGTGCTGGACAGCGAAGGTTTTGGTCCGATCGAAGACGTTCCCTAGCCTGGGATCATCCAGCAGGCGCCTGGCATTGGCAAGCGGCTCGCAGAATTCGAGATCATAGAGCAGATGGTTGACGTGCCGGTGCAGCACGGCGATATCGAGATCGAGCGGCCGGGCCATGCGATCTGCGCGGGACCGGCCGTGGCCGGCCTCGGTTTGCGACTTGGCGAAGAGGCCTGATGCCAGCGCCAGCGCCCGGTCCGGCGCCGCATCCGCGCCATCATAGGCCAGCGGATAATAGCCGCCCTTCAGCGCCTTGCCGGCGATGGTGACGGGAGTGGGCTCTACCCATTGCGGTGCGATGCCGGTCAGGCGCTTTTCGCGCGCGGCGATATCGGGCTGGAAGGCGGCGAGATAATCCCACACGGATTGCGCGAAATCCGCATCGCGCGCATCCAGCGAGGCGAGCACGGCGGCAAGCCCGGCTTCATCGAGCGCGCCGGGGATGCGAGCATCCGTCAGGCGCCGGCGGTTCGCCTCGTTGCCGGCATTGAGCGCAATGGCGATCGCCTCCCATTTCGACAAGGACTGGCCAAGGGCCGCGATATAACGGGACTTGCCCATCTCGCTGATCTCTTCTGGCGAATAGACATCATAGAGCGCCTGCAGGTCGGCGGCGGCCTTCTGCCGGCGTAACGCAAGCCGGTCTGCGGCCGCATCGAGCGGTGTCTTGATGGCCTGGTATGCAATGCCGCCGATCTGCCGTAGCTGTGTGCTCGCCTCCAGCGCGGGGTCGAGGTGCGGGAGGTCCAGGAAAACGGAGGCAGCCGGTGGTGGGGCTTTGCCGATGGCATCGGCGAGCGCGGTGACGATCTCGTCATAATCCGCATCGCCATCGGCATTGGTCAGCCGGCTGGCGCGCTCTGCGGCATGTTCGAGGTTCTTCACCGCCGCCATGACGGCGCGGAAACGCTCCAGCGTGATCTCCTTGTAGGACTGGCGCCCGGAGGCGATCAGCACGCTATCGGCAATGGCAAGCTCGTTTTCCCTGCCGGCTTCCTTCATGGCCACCATGTAGTTTCTGAGGGCGATGCGCGGATCACTCTGCCCAGCTTGCTCGCCATCCGGCCCGCCGCCAAGCCCGTAGCGCCCAAGCAGCGCGTCGATCGCGCCGAGATAGTCGATATGGCCATTGTCGCGTCGGCTTGCCTCGGCCAGCTTTTCGCGCGCCGGACCGCTTGCTAGACGCGCGGCATCAGCCTCGAACGTTTCGACTTCGCGGGCAACCTTGAGGCTTTCGGCATAGATCGTGTGATTGAGAAGCTGGCGGCGCTTGGCCGTGATCAGCTTGCCGATCCGCTCGTCCTGATCGAGGTGGGGGGCCGTCTGCGCCTCGCCTTCGCCGGCGATCCCCCGGCTTGCCCTACCGCGCCAGTCTTCATCCTGCGCCAGCTGATCGCCCAGCCGGACAGCCTCAATGCCGGTACGCCGGCCGGCAGCGAGGAAGCGCGCACCGTCCATCGCATCGCCGACCTCCATGCCAGCGGTGGCCGAAAGCGCATAGGCTTGCGCTTCGGCCACCGTCAGCCCCTCGCCACCGCCTGCAATCTCGACGATCGCCTTCAGCTCGGCCGCCAGCCATTCCGCCCGCCTGTCATTATGCACGGCCGCAATCGCCCGCTCTTCGGCGGAACCATCGATCAGCATGTCGCCGTGACGCTGGAGCATGATGCGCTCGACTTCGAAGGCGATCGCATCTGCGCGGGCCGGCGCCAGCGTCATGGCCGCCACAAGCTCATCACCGGAGCCAAGGCCGAAGAGATCCGCGACGATATCGGGATCAAGCCCGCCCTCATCGGTATAGATGGGGTGCTCGCCCTGTGGCAGGGCTTCGAGGATGGCGGCGCCATAGCGCGCCACGAGGGCCGCCTTGTCGAAACGAATGTCACCAGCCGGTGTGGGAGTTTCCGCATCCAGCCAGCGCCGGTTCGCCATCCATTCGATGGCGCGGTAGAGGCCGGTAGCGTCGATCTCTTTTTCCACCTTGCGCTGCACGGAGGCCTTTTCCGCCTGATAGGCCTTCTGCTCTTCGCGCCGCACCGGCTCCATCACCTGGCGCAGCAGCTGCGCTTTCGCCTCCTGCGCGGCGAGCGCGCGCAACTTCAGCAGGTGGTCGTAGTGCGGCTGGGTGAGGCCGGCGGTCTCGGCGCTGGCAAAGACGGGTTCATCGCCGCCGACATTCTGGTGCGCCATTTCTATTGCGGTGTCGCTGGCGAGCATCCGGAAGAAGATGGCGGCGACGTCGGGGGCGAGGGAAATGTCGAGAGCGACGAGGCGGCGGTAGATCGAGAGCAACCAGTCGCGGAATTGCTCGAAGACGCCGCGCATCTCGGGTGAGGGTGCTTTGCCTTCGATAAGGTAGGTTTCGGCGGCATCTGTGAAGCGAGACTGCATGGCGGTGTCGATGGCCGCGTCTTTGTCGGGATTTCCGGTGGTGCCGCGATCGAGCGCGGCGAGCACATCCTTGGCAGTGACCTTGATGCCGGGTTTGGTGCGCACTCCGTCAGTTGTGACGAGCTTCGCGTTTTCGCGCCACCAGCTTTCGAGATGGGCGAAACTTTCTGCGGCCGGGCGAACGCCGCTGCCGGCCATGTCCTGCATGATATCGAGGAAATGGCGGCTTGCCCCTTGCAGCAGCGCGGAGAAATCGGGCTTTCGGAAAATGTCGAGGATGGTTTCGGTGCCGGCTGGGATACGGAGTGGGCTGTTGGGCGAGACGGCCGGGCTTTGGAACAAACGCGGCGGCGCGCCGGATGTGAGGTCATCGGTCTTCATCACCGCGTTATCAGATGGAGGTTGGGCGGACACGGTCGCGGTGCCTGCGGGACGGTTGGTCAGATTTTTCAAGTTGAATTCCCTCGGGAAATCGCTTTGCCGGTCAAGGCTGCGGATAGAGCTTCAGATATTCATCGAGGCTGCGGCCCTCCGAGCGCGCCAGGGCAGACGAGAAGGCGGAATGACTCATGGCGAAATGGGATACGGTCTCGGCAGGATGTCCGGCGATGGCAGAACGCAGCACCGCGAGATTGTAGGCCCGCCGTTCGGCCGCAAGATCGATGATGGGGGACGAGAAGGCGGGGTTGGCTCGCGCATTGAGGACGCTACCGTAGGCGTTCGCATGCTCGCGGAACGCTTGGGATTCCGCGAAGGTGAGGCCGCTAGCGTGCGGACGGATATTATCCATTATAAATCCGTCGCCCTTCGAACCGGCGAAGTACGTGGCGTAGGTCGCCATGGAGAGCTTTACGTCGCCGCCGGTCGTTCTGGCGAACGCGAGAGCGCGACTATCCACCAGATCTTCAGGGTTGATACCCGCTGCCTTGGCAGCTTTCACGAAGGCGCCGGCTGGAACCAAAACATCCCGCGCTTCGGGGTTTGGCGTCATCCTGGTGGCAAATTTATGGAACTCGTCGCGTGACCGTTGCCAGAGCTTTGATGCCTGCGCTGCGACAGAGATTTCTTCAAGTGACTGGCGGGTTTGGGCGGCCGCGGCTATCTGCTGCTCGGACGTAGGCGAGTTTCTGTGCCCTCCAACGAAGCCGAGCCCTTTCTCGGCGCCGTGATTGACCGCACCCACTACGGTGGCAATTAGCATGGTTTCCGCGACACCATCGGACCATTTCCTGTTGGGATCATACAGCCGCCGGGCAATGTCGTTGCCCATCACTTTCTGGGTGCCTTGCTTCAAGCTTTCATCGGCGGCGCCACCGATAACCCCCTGCAATACGCGGCCGACGGGCAGCCACTTGAGTGCCGGCGATAAGACTTTTGCTACAGGAAGTGCGGCGATCGATCCTGTCCAGGCGTACTGCCGCGCAGCCTCGGACTGCTTCTCTTCAGGCAGTCCCTTTTTTCTTGCCTCTGCAGCGCCTTCGCCAGCGGCCTGCAGCATAGCCAGAGCAGCTACGGCAAGGGGGCCGCCGAAATATCCAGCCAATACGGCGGGAAGGCCCATTCCGATTGCTTTGCCGATCTTGCGTCCGAAACTGTTCTCGTATCCCGGAGCCGCTGGAATAAAATTGTCGCCATAGTCCTGAAGTTGCTGGCCCCAGATCTCAAGTTTTTGGGCGAACTCGGGAAATGGGTTGTCGAAAGACTTTCTAACTTGTTCTGGCTTCATATCGCCCGACCGAAGCGCCCTTAAGATCATGTGCGCTTCCATCGGATCGATTAAGTTTTGCTCAAATATACTTCGTTCGAAGCGAGCAAACTCGTCGTCCGTGAGATTTATTGCTCCCGTCATCTGGTCCAGAAAAGCGCGCTGTTTGGGCGTTGGATAGCTGTTTTGGAGCTGGCCTTCGGCTTCCAAAAGGACGCCTCCAAAGGAAATGAGGCCGCCGGGGAGAGCTTTCACCAGTTCCCAGCTGCTCTGGCCGGCTGATTTGGTGTTTTCCCAGGCTTCCTCAGCTGTGACCTTGTGCTTGTATCGGGAGTCGAGCGTTGATCTGACATCGTCTTTCGTGGCGATCCCGGCCAACACTGCGTTAAGGGCGGTGATACCGTCACCCTTGTTGAACCAAGATTGTTCTCCGATCTTGTTGCGCAACTTGGGAACACGCTCGGGGTGGGCTAATGCGTCAGCAATCTCGTCGATGAGCTCCTCTTTGGCTTGTTCATCAGCGCTGAGAACCTCGTGAGGATTTTGGGAGGTACTGCCCGCGGTAGGGACAGTCAGCTCTGCGGACGGCGTTGCATCAACCGCAGTTGGAGCAGTGGGTTGTGTGATCGATCTGACAGATCCCGCAGTTTGAGCCGCCGGTTCTGTAGACTGGGCGGCTGACTGAGTGGATGCAGGGGTCGACTGCGTAGCCGAAGGACTGGGCTGTACCGTTGGAGCGATATTCTCGGCTGCTGGGGTGCCGGGCGCCGCGGACGGGGCAATGGGACCGGGTGAAGCGGCGGGCTGTAGGATCGGGCCGGCGGGACTCGGGGGAGCTGCAGGATTTGCACTCGCAGCGGCAGGCTCCTTCGCGGGAATTGTCACGTCACCGAACGCCCTCGGCACCTGCCCATACCGCTGCACAATCTCTTCGAAGGAACACAGGTTGTAGACGTCGTCCTTCGCCAGAAGGACCGCCATCGGGTTTTCGCCATACCAGGTCGCCGTGCGCCGTGCGGTCGAGAGCATCGCCTTGTTGCGTTGCTCGTCCATGCGCTTTTGGAGCAGGTCGCGATGCTCCTTTACCAATTCCAGGGAAGGGGCCGGATTTCCCGTGGTATCCGCATACTCGCGCGCGAAGTTAAGGTTATCTGCAACCTCGTCTGGATTTTCATCCGAGGATTGAATATTGCTGTCCGCTGCGGCAGCGTCCTGCTGGCGCCGTTTGCGCGACCAGACGTCATAATCCGACGTGATATCCATGGTTTGTCTCCCGTTCGGCCGAGAGACAGGGGTAGGTGCGGAAGGGTTGTTTTATAAATCGGAGGAGGGGAACGATGCCTGGGGCTTTTGCGGCTGCGGTATTTGCCGCATGGTTGGGGGCGAAATATTGGAGCGAGATGCTGCCGGAAGGTCGCAGGCAGGCGTGGCGGGTCTTCGTCTACGCGTTGATCGGCGCCTGGCCCACTTATCTCGCCTGCGTTCTGCTGGTCTGGTTCCGCGACCCGGAGCAGTCCAATGCTACGGCCGCGGCTTTCGTCACCGATAGGCTATACGGACTCGCTATTGTCGCCGTGATGGCGGGTATTGCTGCCTATCGATTTCGCCTCATACACGACCAGCCGGACGAGGCCGGTCGGGCTGCCCATATGTCCGCCGGAATGAAGAACAGCATCTGGCTGCTGGTAGTCTTTTCCTTCATCTGCTTTCTCTGCGCCAACGTGGCGGCGGGTGGTCGGATGCCGGTTCATGGTGGCGGAGCGCGTCTCATTGGTCAGTTCATCGGTGGGGCCATCCTGATTGTCTCTCTTGCCCTTGTCGGCTTTTTCGCCACCCGTTTTACCAGAAGAAAGCGGGATGCCTATGCCGGCCTGATGGGGGGAGCCGTGGTCGCAGTTGCGATGAGCGGGCTCGCTTATCTCGGGATGCTCAACCATCTCAACGATTGAGCTTGAGGCGACGCGGCAAGGAATGGCGGCTGGTGGCGTTTCAGTTCGCATATGCGCAGTACAGAGGCGAGCTCCTTCACGTGCGCTAACTTCAGTAGAGACAAGCAGCGCCGGAACCTTGCCCGATGGCAAGGGACACAGCGGGGCGCGCTTGACGGGGGTTGAAGCCGGTGAAATGCCGGCGGACAAGGGCCGCCGGTCCGTTGATGGACTTCAGAAAGCCTCGCGGCTGTCGCTTCTGGGATCCCCCTCAATCTGGTGCGGCCGGTAGAGATCGCCGCGGGCGTTGCGCCGCCAGGGGCGGGCGAGATTGGCCGGGTCGGTGGTGATCTCGGCGATCGCGATGCCGGGTTTGCCATCATCAGGGCAACGAGCTACCCACTGGCCCTTGGGGCCGGCGATGCCGCAGGGGGCGATGACGCTTTGCGGCGCATGGGCAGCGTAGCTCACCCAGAATGTGTTGCTGGCCGCAACTCCCAGGACTTCAGCACCGAAGGGAGGGGCGGCGGAGGGGACTTCGCCGGATGTGGAGAAGAGCACGCAATCGACATCGAGCCGCTCATATTCGGTGAAGATCTCGTGATAGTGCGACTCTATACCGGCAGCGCAGCCGAAGCGCATGCCGTCCACTTCGAAGGTGACGGGAATCCTGCCCGGCGAATACATGAAGGAAATCTTGGTGTGGGAGAGCAGGCGCTCGTCATAACGCGTCACCAGCTCGCCCCGGTCTGAGATGACATAGAGGCTGTTATGCGGCCGGTGCGGCGGGGTCAGCCGATGGGGGGCGCCGAAGACCGTCCAGAGCTTCAACTCCTTTGCGTGCTTTCTCGTTTCCTCCAGCTCTTCGCGCAGAACCTCCCACTGATAGCGGCTCCAATCGGCAGCGCCGATCTCCCTGGGGCCGCTTTCGGAAAGCAGGCGCTTGCTCGGAAAGCAGATCGTGCCCTCCGGGAAGTGGATCAGCCGGGCGCCGGCCTCGTTCGCTTGGCGCATCAACAGGCGCATTTCGGCGCCATTGGCGCGGAAGGCATCGGCATCGCGCGGATCGAGGCAAACCGTGGTCTGGGCGACGGCGAGCCGCAGCGATTTTCCGGCGGGCGCACCCGTTTGCGGTTCTGTTTTCGGTTTGCGGATATGGCTGAGGGCCGAAGTATAGGATTCGCCGGTTCGTGCAGCGCGGGCGCGCACCTTGCGCTTGAAATTACCGTTTCGGGTCATTGTCTGGCCTTTCCGTCACGGACGTCTGTTCCCCGGCAACCACGCCCGAGCGATCGGACCTAGGTTTCGAACCCGAGACGGAAGTCCCTTTGCCTCCGTTTGAAAGATCCTGCCGGAGAGGATCGCTGGAGGTTGGGCGCAGGCCACGCCTGACGAGAAAGATGTCGATGCCGTGGCGATTCGTCAATCTGGAGAGCGGCCG
Organism: Rhizobium viscosum; assembly: GCF_014873945.1. Classification (NCBI taxonomy): domain Bacteria; kingdom Pseudomonadati; phylum Pseudomonadota; class Alphaproteobacteria; order Hyphomicrobiales; family Rhizobiaceae; genus Rhizobium; species Rhizobium viscosum. The sequence continues at coordinate 3,791,724 of NZ_JADBEC010000001.1, forward strand.
TAACGTGGGCTTCGAAACGCGGCAGGTGATCCGCCGCGTTTCGGTCCTGACGTAAGGTCAGGCGCCTTTCGCGGCGGCAATGCCGTCGAGTTGCGCCATCACGTCTGTGGACAATTCGATGTCGGCCACCGCGAGGTTCTCCCTGAGATGGCCGCGGGAGGAGGTGCCGGGGATCAGCAGGATGTTCGGCGCGCGCTTCAGGAGCCAGGCGAGGGCCACCTGCAGAGGCGTGGCGTTCAGGCGGGTAGCGACATCAGAGAGCGTCGAGGACTGCAGGGGCGAGAAGCCGCCGAGCGGGAAGAAAGGCACGTAGGCGGTGCCTTCGGCTGCAAGCTTGTCGATCAGCGGATCATCGCCGCGGTTGGCGAGGTTGTACTGGTTCTGGACGCAGACGATCTCGGTGATCCTGCGGCCGTCATCCACCTGTTTTGCCGTGGCATTCGACAGGCCGATATGCCTGATCAGGCCCTGCTGCTGCAGCTCGGCCAGAACCGTGAGCGGCGCTTCGAGCGAGCCTTCGGCCGGGCCGTGCACATCGAACATAGCGCGCAGGTTGACCACCTCGATCACGTCGAGGCCGAGGTTTTTCAGGTTGCTATGGATCGCCGCCCTTAGCTCTTCCTTCGAGAAAGCCGGCTTCCAGGACGCGTCCGACCCGCGCAGCGCGCCGACCTTGGTGACAATGACGAGATCGTCCCTGTAGGGGTGCAACGCTTCCCTGATGATCTGGTTGGTGACGTGCGGGCCGTAGAAATCGCTGGTGTCGATGTGATCGACGCCGCTTTCGACCGCCTCGCGCAGCACGGCGATCGCTTCGTGGCGATCGCGCGGCGGGCCGAAGACACCCTTGCCGGCGAGCTGCATCGCGCCATAGCCGAGGCGCTTCACCGAGCGGGAGCCCAGTTTGAAGGTTCCGGATTTTTCGACAGTAGACATGAAATCTCTTCTCCGATTGAAGGCAGGTCACGATTAAAGGCACGAGGGAGATAGGCTCGTATCATTGCTGCGACAATTGGCTATAATCCGGACGGGCTGTCCTGTGTGGAGGACAATGAGTGAGATCAGGATTATGAAGCAAGGTTCGCCAGAAATCAGCGATGTCAGCGCGTTTCTTGCTGTGGCGAGGGCCGGCGGTTTCCGCGAGGCGGAGCGGGCAGGGCATATGAGCTCGTCGGCGCTCAGTGATGCAGTGCGCCGGCTGGAGGCCGAGCTTGGCGTTCGGCTGCTCAATCGCACCACACGCAGTGTGGTGCCGACCGAGGCCGGCCGAGGGCTGATGGAGCGGCTCGGCCCCGCCTTCAGCGAGATCAATGCGGCGCTCGATTACGTGAAGGATCTCCGCGACCGGCCGGGAGGCATGCTGAAGCTCAATGTTCCGGTCAGTGCGGCACGGCTGGTGCTGCCGCGCATCGTGCCGGCATTTCTCAGAGCTTATCCGGATATCCGCCTCGAAATCGTCACCGAGGAGAATTTCGTCGATATCATTGCCGCGGGCTGCGATGCCGGCATCCGCTACGACGAGCGGCTGGAGCAGGACATGATCGCCGTGCCGATCGGCCCACGCATTCAGCGTTATGCCGGCGGTGCATCTTCAGCCTATCTCGTTGCACATGGCCGGCCGGAGCATCCGCGCGATCTGCTCAATCACGCCTGTATCCGCGGGCGGTTTGCCGGTCGCGCTATTCCGGTCTGGGAATTCGAGCGCGATGGCGAGATCGTCAGGGTCGATCCGCCGAGCCCACTGATCGTCCAGAATGGCGGCGGCACGGATCTCGCCGTCGATGCTGCGGTGGCCGGAACCGGCGTCGTCTTCACCTTCGAGGATTGGCTCAGGCCCTATTTCGAGAGCGGCGCGCTGGAGCCGGTGCTGGAGCCCTGGTGGGAAAGTTTTTCCGGCCCCTTCCTCTATTATCCCGGCCGCCGGCTGGTGCCCGCACCGCTGCGCGCCTTCATCGATTTCATCAAGGCGATGCCGCGGGAAGGGTGAGCGGAGATCATCGGCCCGCAACGTGGTAGAGTGGGAAGGGCGATGCATTCGCCGCATCACCATCATCATCAACATCACCATCGTCGTGACGATGAGAGGAGGAAGATAATGAGCAGCGCAAGCAATATGACCGGCAACGGCACGAGCGAGATGAAGCTGGAAATCATCGTCGTGCCCGTTTCTGATGTCGACCGGGCCAAGGCATTTTACGGTGGGCTCGGCTGGCGCCTCGATGCGGATTATTCCTCTGGTGACAATTACCGGGTGATCCAGTTCACTCCGCCGGGCTCGAACGCCTCCGTCATCTTCGGGAAAAACGTGACGCCGGCGGCACCCGGCTCCGCGCAGGGGCTCTATCTCATCGTCTCCGATATCGAGGCTACCCGCAAAGAGTTGCGGCAGCGCGGTGTTGATGTCAGCGAGGTCTTTCATCCCGAAGGCGAGGTCTATAGCGGGCCCGACGCGCCCTATCTCTTCGGCCGGCGCCGGGTCAGCGGTCCCGATCCCGACCGCGGCAGCTATCGTTCCTTCGCAGCCTTCAGCGATCCTGACGGCAATGGCTGGCTCTTCCAGGAAATCACCGCTCGGCTGCCGGGCCGCATCACATCCGACCTTGCCGCCTTCGGCACGGCGAAAGACCTCGCTGCGGGGCTGCGCCGGGCAGCCGAAGCCCATGGCGAGCACGAGAAGCGCAATGGCGGAAAGCATGACGAAAACTGGCCGGATTGGTATGCGCAATACATGATGGCTGAGCAGACGGGCAAGCCGCTGCCGCAATGAGGTCATTGGCGAGCGGGGCGGCCGGATTGGCTGGCCTCGCTCGCCATTTTACGGCAGCTCACTCACACAGGCTTGATCCCGGCTGCCCATCTCCAGAGATCGTCCATCTGGTTCGGCGGAATGCCCATGGCCATCGCGAGGAGATCGATGCGGGGATCGTTGCGGGAATATTCCTGTGCGTCCTCGATCATGATGCGCACGGTTTCCTTGTCCTTCACCGACATGTCACCCATGCCGTTGACGAGAGAGAGGACATCAGCCTTGAAAACCGGTGGTTCGAGTTCGAGTGCGGCGAGCCAAAGCTGCCATTTCTTGAGGGGTGGGAAGGCGTCTTCGAGGCCGAGGGGGTCGCGGAGGAATTTGGCGATCAACGGTTCCTCGTCATCGTGAGGGGTGAGGATCATATCAGGCTGATCGCGGGTGAATATTTCAAGGATAGTTCCGGCGCTGCCATAACGAACATATACAGTGGTCATGCGAATAGCCTCTTGCAGGTGTAATCGTACCAGCCGCACACGAAGAAGGAGGCTGAACAGGCCGCGCTTGTTACACTGACGTGCCTCCAGAGCTGACCATTAGTATTGCTTCGCGCCTTGCCTGCCGCCGCACTCTGATCGGGATAGTCGTTGCCTGAGCGCGATCGGCACCGCACCTGATGGGCGGCACCAGTAGTGTATTTGGCGGCAGCAGCATCTGAGACGATGCCGATACAGTCTTGCCCCGTGCTTGCCACAACGGTATCAATCAGTACCCAGATATCCACGCTCAGTCCCACAGGAACGTTGCTCGGTACAGCTAGGCCCTGCACATTGGCGTTGGCGATGAACCACGAGTAGGTGTCGGTGTTGACCTCGTTGCCAGTCTGCCAGAAGGGAACAATGTTTCCCGATGAGTTGGTGATGACGACGCCCACGCGGCTCCCAGACAAGCATTCCCACCCGACCGGCTTCGTGACATCTGCCTCTAACCCCGACAGCGACATAACGAAATCTGTAGTGCCATCTGATAGCTTCCTGATGGCATACAGGAAATACGTCTTTGACGCCTGCACAGCCCCCGTGTCGAGTAGTTGAACGAGCGTTTTTGCTGCGGCAAGGGCGGTCTGATGCTTCTTACCGCCAAACCAGCCAACGCCTGGGCCGATGGTTACAGACGTAATACCGACATAGGCGGGGATGAATCCTGTAAAGAAATCAAGACCGGTTGCAACACAGACATATTTGACGATGCTGCCCGCCAGAACCTTTCTCAGGCCCCAGCCTGTCGCGCTGTCGGCGATGGCGAACTCGTCGTCATCGCCGATCTCGCTCTTTGCCGCCGCGCCGTGAAGCCAGCCGGCCAGGGTATTGGCGACGTCGTTGTAGATCGCCAGCGTCTTGCGATACCAATGAAAGGCGGAAAACAGCCCGCCCGAACCGGGAACCACAATATCTTCCGGATTCGTTGCATAGGCGGTCGCGAGGCCGGCGCTGGTATTTGCGCTCGTTGCCGATTGAGCGGCTTCCGCGGCCTTCTGCTGGGCGGTCTGCGTCAGGCCAGCAACATCGGGAATGTCGTTGGCAATATCAGCCACAGTCTCCAGATATTGCGAGACGGCGGCAACGGCCTCCAGTGCATCGCCTTTGTTGCTGAGCGTCAGAACGTCTGCAATCAGCTTGTCGATCGTTGCTGAATCGAATGACGGCGGAATGGTGACTGCACGGGCCGCTCTCTCCTTGAGTTGCTGGAGCCTCATCACAACGAGGTCAAGCGCCTGCTCGAGGGTCTCCGCATAATAAGCCCCCTGGTTTTCCAGGTCGGTTTCCTGGGTGAAGGGCACGTCCAGCAGCAAAGTTATCTTGGTGCCGTCCGCCGGGGCGGGGACGATGACCGCGCTTCCGCCGCCATCGTTGCCGACGCCGGTGACGATGTAGTCGGCGTCGAGTACCAGGATTGAATCCGTGCCCGACGCATCCGTTCGGATCACCTGCAGGTGACGGGGCTCAAGGATTTTGAACTTGTATTCGAAAGCCGTGGCGGTGCCGTCCCCATTATAGGGGCCGGATCGGTTTATCTCGCTCGAAATGGTCATATGATTGTACCTCTGGTTTCCTGAACCATAGGCTCAGGAAGGTTGTCGGCTCGACATGGCGACTATCCGCCTTGAGCGGCGAGACGGTCTTGCCTCGTCACGGGGCTGTGACAGCAGGCGCCTTGATCGCTGCGTTTTCGTGTGGATGAAACAAGTCCTGACATCTCGCCGGCTTCGGCTGGTATCCGATCGTTACAGCTCTGCAGTTCGGCTTCGACGCGACAATCGCGACCACCTCGCCGATGGGCTACGGCCATGTCTACGCGCCGCAGCACTATATCGATGCGTGGCTGGCGGTGGCGGACGGCGGCTGAGGTGGTAAGGCTGAAGGGGAAGTTCGAGAGGGAGGCGGTCGGGAAGTGAGGCTTTTGCCAGGGTGCCTGCGATTTCCCGCCACCAGGTTTTCCCCGTCACTCAACGATTGAGTATGGATGTTTCGTATTCACTCACAATTTCATCCTGAGACGGCTTCCTGCGGTTTTTCTTCGTCAAATCCGCCTCGATCGACTGCCTGAGATCGCGTGGAATATCCTCATATTCTACGGCGATATCGTAGCTCTGATCGTCGGCAAGCGCGTTGGCCTGATAAAGGTAGCCCTGCTTCTTTGTGGGAGTCCAGCCAGTGACGAATGAGCCCGGCGAGCTGATGACGATCGGGAACAGCAGGCGGTTGATCATTTTCTGGATGTCGCTCTGGGTCGGGTTCTGGCCGTCGTTCTTGTCCTTGAATACGTCCATCTGATCCAGGAGCGCTAACCGGAACTCGGCGACGCGGTGCGGGACACTGTAGGAGGTGGCGAAGCCGCCGTCCTGGGCGAAGAAGCCGAGCGATTCCAGCTGAGGTTTCGCGAGTTCGAAGGCACTATTGATATCCAGGCTTTCAAGCCGGGCCTTGCGCTGGTCGGTGAGGGCCATCTGCCGCCAGCCGGTGACTTTTTCCCAATCCTTGTCGGAGAGTTTGGAGCGATACCCAAGGAGATCGATCTGCGAGAAGGCGGCGGGATCCCTGGCGAACTCGGTCTGCAGATCGTAGAGCGTCTGCGTGTCCGTCGCCGGCTGGCCGTAGGCGCGGACTTTTTCCTTGTAGTCGCGCAGCGCCAGCATGCCGGATGGGCCGATGGCCTGCTGGATGTGGACGGGCAGTTTCGTCGGGTCGAAGGTCGGGTCGGCGATGACCTCGTTGTTGGCCCATTCCTGCACCTGCACGCGCTGGGCGTCGATCGCCTTCTTCAGCGAGACGGTATAGCCGTTCAGCTGTGCCTCGGTGGCGGCGCGCAAGGCGGGGTCGGCGATGCTGTTCAGGCTTTCTTCGATCCTGCGCAAGCTCTCGGGATTGTAGTTCGGCAAGGTCATGGTCTTCTCGTCGACGGTGCCGGATGTGCGGAAGCCGATGACCTGGCTTGCGGCGTGGGCCGTCAGCGCGGTTTCGCCAGCGCGTCTGGGATCGCGGCCGAGCACGAGGATGTTGCCGTCGGCGTCGTAGCCGCGGAAGATGCCGATCTGACCCTTCTCTCGATCATCAGGGGCGTTGCCGCCGTTCCTCCCGGCGCCTTTGCTTTGAGGCGGGCCGAGCACGACGATGTCGCCGGGGCGGGGTGTCTGCGTCGGCAGGCCGAAATGGCGGAAGCTTGTGGCATCGGCCGCAGTGCTTCCGGCGGGGGCTGTACCGAGGATAGCTCCTGTGACATCGGTCAACCAGGGCTGGAGCGACGGGGCGACCGTGGTGCCGGCGGCATTTCTCACGAAGCTCGCCACCGCCAGATCGTCCTTCGCCTTGCCGGGGAAGGTCAGCGTGGCGGCAACGGTGCGGAAATCCTCCAGGCCGCTCGGCTGGCGCGGCGGGGTCTGAGTGGTCGATACCTGCGGGCCGGCGGGTTGCTGGCCAGTTGTTTGAGAGCGGGCGATTTGCGGGGCCGCGGTCTTGCCCGCCGAACGCGGCGCGCCAAGTGTGCGGGCTCCCCCGGTTCCGCTGCCGGCGCCATCCGTTTCGAGGCCGGTGGTTCTTGCGCCTGCTGTAGAGGGCTGAACCGGGCCGCCGGTCTGCGGCTGGCCGCCTGTACCGCTATCAGCGTTTGGCGTCGCCGCTGTGGGGGCGGCATTGGCGTCAGGCGCGCCGGTATAGGTCGGCGGCAGGCCGGCGATGATGTCGGTGGTGTTCTGCCGGGCCTTTTCCTCGGTGACGGCGGGCTGCAGCGATTTCAGCAGGGCGGTGCTGTCGGCCGACAGCATCCGGTCGCCGGCGTCTTTCACATATTGCTCGGCTTTGATGGCGCTGTCATTGGCGATGCCCAGCGCGACATTCTTCGTCGTGTCGGAGACGAACCGGGCGCGTTCCTGGTCGAGCCTTTCCCTGCTCCAGCCCTGCATGTGGCCCTGATGCTCTATCTCGGCCACGCCCTTGCCGATCTCGGCATCCACCTTGGCCGGATCGCTGTAGACGGCGACGGCGCCGGCGCCGGCGGATTTGATGCTGTTGGCCGAGGTCTCGGCAAACCATGCCTTGCGCTGGTCGAATGTGTGGCGGATCGTGCTGTCCAGCAGGGTGTTCATGCTGGCGCGGCTGGTCTCTTCATAGATGCGCGCGGCACCCGGCGTCAGGCTCTTGCCGAATTCGGCGCGCTTCTGCTCGGCCAGCTTTTCGAAGGCGGCGCGGCCTTCCACGGCGGCGCGGCCGGTCAGCGTCAGGAAGCCGCTCTTGCCGTAAAGCCCGTCGCGCTGCCAGTCGTTGAGCTTCGTCTGCGCATCCTTGGCGGCATTGGCATTGTCAAGCTTTTCCACCTCTACCACGGCCTCGCCGAGCGTGCCCATGCCGGTTGCCAGTCCCTGCATGCCCTTGCCGATGGCGGAGCCGAAAGCCTCGGCATCGGCCTGCACGGTGAAGCCCTCTGTATATTCCGGGCGCAGTGCTACGTGCTGTTGCGTATCCTGATAAGTCGGAACAGTCGGCATCAAACCCTCACTTGAAATAACCCAGGGCCTTGCCCTGCGTATAAACCTTGCCCGTGCCGCCGAGCACGGTGCCGAAGGCTTCGAGATAGCCACCCTTGACGGCGGCGTCGGCGCGCATACGGTCCAGCTTGGCGCTTGCCAGCTGGTTGGTGCCCTGCACCTTGTAGCCATAGGCTTCGCGATAGGCATTGGTGCGCACGTTCAGTGCATCGATCTCGCCCATCTTGGCGGTATCGACGATCGTATCGAGCGGCGAGCCGAAGGAGAGGTCGATGCCGTTTGCGGCCATCGCGGCTTTCTGGCGGCCCTCCAGCTGCGCCGTTTGCAGGCGCTTCTGCTGCTCTTCCTGCTTGCCGCGTTCGATCGCGTCCTTCGCCTGCTTGTCAGCGATCTGCGCATTCATTTCGGCGACCTGGGCGTTGTATTTGTTCGCCTCAGCCGTCGCTTTCGCCTGCTGCACTTGGCCGGCGGCGCCAAGAAGCGTCGAGCCCAATGTCAACGCCAGACCAAGATCACACATCAGCTTCTCCCATTTCGAACAGGTGGAATGGATGAGCGTTGATCTCGACGGGTGCGAACAGCCGGAAGCCCAGCCATTCGAGCCAGCGAATGGAGATCGCGTTGCGCGCATCCACGACGTTTCGCAGCAAGCGATAGTGGCTCAACAGTTGAGCCGGCCAATCCTTGGATATCCTCAGAAAGCCGCGGAAATTCTTCTCCACAGCATCCGTGCCGAGCAGCCAGGGCGCGCCGATGCCGGTGAGGATATTGATGTCGCCGATACCCCACATCACCTCCGGCCGGCCATCGAAGAGGGCTGTCCAGGCAAGGGAGGAGTGGCGGTAGGAGAAACAGAGAGCTGAAAGCGGAGAGCGGCCGGAGGCGGCGAAAACCTCCTCGCGGTCGGCCGCCCGCATACGGGAGGCAATGGTGCGGATATGGCTCGGCCGCGCCTCGATAATGGTGATCTCAGCGGCCAAGGGTGACATCCGGCATGATGGAGAGAATGGTCATCGGCAGCGGGTCGAATTGCTTCACCCACATGGCGCCGCTGGTGCTCCAGTCCCAATAGGGGGTGATGGTGAGATCGCCGGTATAGAGGCTGATCGCCTCATTCCAGTTTTCGTTGCGGCGCTGCTTGTATTCCACCAGTCTGCCGCCATCCCGCTCGCCATCCTCTGGCCCGGTGAAGATGCCGCGGGTATTTTCCACCCGGAAGGTCACTTCGGAGACGGATTTTGTGCGGCCCTGCACGGTACCGAGGCCCTGCACCTGGCCGACATCGAGATCGAGCGTTTCGATTGCTGCCGTCACCGGCAAGCCGATATGGATTTTCGAGGCGGCGTTCTGCAGCCGCACGGCTCCGCCTGTGACAGTGAGATTGCGCACGACGTTGCCATCCGCAAGCGCCACGACGGATTGGCCTTCGAGATGGCCAAGCCCATTTAGCGTAGTGGCGGGCGGGCCGGAATAGGTGAGGCCGCAATCGACGAAGAAGGCGTCCTGCACATCCTCGAAAGCGCGGCTGTGCAGCCGTTCGATATAGCGTTTCTGTGCGCCATTGATCGTGCGGCGAACGATGAAATAGGGCACGTCCTCGCCGTTTTCCTCGATCACGGTCACATCCTCGAAGAAGGCGTCGTTGCCGGGGCCGCTTTCGTGGCGGGTCCAGGCCCAGACATCCTGTTCCTTCATGTAGGTGAGCGAGACCAGCGCGCCGTCATCGAGCACCACCCAGACGACGGAATCGGGCGCCTGGGCATAGTCCCAGGCTGATATCTCGCGGCCCTTGAAGAGGTGGCGGGCAAGGACGGTGAGATCCTTCCCGACATAGCTGTCCTGCGTATATTCATAGGAGAAATCGCGCACCACGCCGCCAAGGCGCTGGGCAAAAAGCACGGTATTGCCGACGACGATCGGCTGCACCTTGGCGGCCCCGCGATAACCCTGGTTGTCGAGCTTGATGGCGGAGGGTGAAATCGCATCGGAGGTCGAGCCTCCGGTGACGATCCATTCGGAACCTGATGTCAACAGCAGCAGCCCGCGCACCGAAATCATCGAGCGGATCTCGTTCACCTGCCTTGCGCGGATGCGGAAGGTCACGGCGTCGCTCGCCTTGGCCGGCGAGGAGACCCCGAAATTCTCGTAATTGGCGGACTGGCTGAGCCAGACGGCCTGCGGGTCATTCTGTGTCGAGGCGAAGGCCAGCCGCTGCTCGATGAAGGTGACGCAGCGCGGATAGTTGCCAGCCGCACTGAAAGGGTTGCGGCCGGCCTGCGGCGTGTCGGAGAGATCGGGCGTAATGTTCTCGTCATCGAAGCTCAGGCCCGTCGTGCCGCCGACATAGCCGAAAATGCCGTTGTCATCGCGGTAGACGATATAGCGCGCAGCACCTGACACGGCCGCCCAGGTGACACGGTTGATGCCGCCCTGGATGGCGAGATCGTTGACGGTGGCGCCGGCGCTCGACGGCAGGCTTTCCTCGCCGCTGTCTGCCACTGCGGAGACGCAGTAGCGGTATGTGGTTGCCACGTAGCCCGGCTTGCCCGCGGTATCGCCGGGTTTGGTGACAGATGGCGTGCCCGCCGGCGGATTGATCAGGGGCTTGAACAGGACTGTCGTCAGCGTCCAGCTATTGTCGGCAAGACGTCCGAGTTTGCGCACGGGGTGATTGACCTGGCAGAGATAGAGCACATCGGCTTCCTGCACGAAGACGAGGTCCTGCACGTCATCTGCTGTATAGGCGGTCGCGACCTCGTATGGCGCGCCGCCTGACAGCACCAACCCGCCATCGCGGAAGATGCGGATGTAGTGATGGCCGAATTCGAGGATGTAAGTCTGCTCGGTATTGAACTGGAAGCGGATCAGCCGGGCCTGTTTCGAACTGTCCTTGATCTCGTGGATGAATTGCAGCCCGGCCCGGTTCGAGACACCCCCATGCGGATGCACGAAGACATTCAGCGCCGTGCGCAGACCGCTCTGATATTTGGTGAGATCGACGCGGGCGCCGAGTGCGGGCGAGAGTTCGCCCGCGGTGAAGGAGGGCTGGTAGGCGCGGAAATCAGCCATGGGCGCGCACCGCAATCAGTTCGCTGACGAAATTCTCGCTCGTGTGCCTCACCTGGTTGGCCTCGGCCTGTTCGGCGGCCCGCTGGCTGCTCTGGGCAAGCGCCATGGCATCGGCGCGGATTTTCGGATCGCGCGTCAGCGGCATGGCGAGGCGGACGGCGAGATGCCAGGAGAGCGCCTCGATGAAGAGAGGCGCATATTTCGTCGGGTCGGTCAGGCGGCAGGTATAGCGCAGGAGCACCGGCGAGAGATCGCAATAGAGCCTGTCGCCCTCGAGCGCGTAGGGATACTGCATCTCGCGCCCGGCCTCGTCGAGATCCGGGTTCAGCGTCTCCGGCAGATCTGCCGCGTTGGTGGAATAACGCGTCCTGATCCAGCGGATCTGCAGGCAATCGGCCGGTCGCGCATAGGAATGGCGCCAGACGCCGGGCTTGTCATTGTCCAGTGCGCCCAGTGCCAGCGTCTTGCCGGCAGCAGCCCAAGGAAAGGACTGCAGCAGCACATCGCGCGTCTGCGCATAGAACTGATTGCAGGCGCGTGCCTCCGCACTCTTTTCCGTCAGATCGTTGATATTGTCCTTGCCGATATTGGAAAGGGCGAGATTGCAGATAGAGACGACCGTAGCCATGAACCAACCTCTCGTGTTGGGGTAGGCGTACGGTGTGGATGGTTGTTGGGGTGAAGTGGGGCGTAATGGGCAGGAGAAGGTGTGCCGCGTGGCACCCCCCTCTGGCCTGCCGGCCATCTCCCCCACAGGTGGGGAGATCGACACGTGGCGTGACCTTCGGACATCACTGACGTCGCGCAGTTTGCAACGCTGCTTGTTGGGGAAACCGGTGCGCCCGGCCAATCTCCACCCTTGTGGGGGAGATGGCCGGCAGGCCAGAGGGGGGTGCCACGCGGCACACCTTCGCTATTCTTCCCCTAAACCCCCGCCTTCCGGCTGATGAACAAGCCGGTCTCCTTGCCCACCTCGAGCACGCCGCCACCTGCCCGGAACGTCTCGGCAATCGCCGCGCGAAACGCCGCAAGCTCCGCCTCGCTCGCCCGGTCTCCGGGCGGATAGGAGGTCAACGCCAGAAACACATCTTCCGGCTCCGTTATCCGCATATGCGCCGGATGCTCCGTCATGGTGACATTGCCGAACTGCGCCTGCATCAGCCGCTCGGCCGTCTCATAGCCGAAGGCCGCACCCGCCGGGTCGTAGGGTGGGCTGCCGAAGACTGAGGTCAGCGCATACATGCCGCGCATGTTGCCGGCACCATTGGTCGTCACTGCGAGGTGACCGCCGGGCTTCAGCACGCGGTGCATTTCGGCGATCGCCTTGTTCTGATCGGCCACGTGGTAGAGCATGTGCATGGCGATGACGGTATCGAAGGAGCCGTCTTCGAAGGGCAGGGCCGTGGCGTCCGCCTGCTGAGCCGTCACGCTTGCGAAGCAGAGCGGATGGCAGCGTTCGAGGGCTTCCTGCAGCATGCCGGGGGAGAGATCGGCGAGCGTGAGGGCGAGATCGTCGGGCAATTCATTTGCCACCGAAGCCCAGAACCAGGCGGGGCCGCAACCGATATCCAGCACGCGATCGCCTGGCTTTAGGGGAAGCTGTCTTGCCACCCAGAGAAACCAGCCGGTTTCGGCGATCGTATATTCCCGGTTCAGGCGCCCGCGGGCGGCGAGTTTCTTGCTGTCGCTATATTGCTCGTCATTGCCTGTCGTGATGGATGACATGATCGGCCCTGCTTCCCTCGATGTCAGATGGAATGAATCCGGCGACTGATCCTGCATCGTTGTGGTGGATGAAGCAATTGGTGTAGATGACTCGGCTCGCGCCTCCCGGGTCGTGATAGTGAGGCTGGAAATAAGGTCTCGGCGGAATGGTTGTCGTTGTTGCCGGCAGCTGCTAGGTCACCCTCTCAGCCATGCCCGGCTTCGAAGGAGCAACAGTGAAGAACCCGGTCTTTCTCATCATCATGTGCGCCGTCCTGCTGGTTGCGATCGCCGGCCTTGCGATCAGCTCCGCCCGGCTGGTCGGCCTGTTCTAGCCTGCTCATTGATAGGCCGGCGGCTCTCCCTGATCACTTGATATCCAGTGAACGAAGACTGAAACGCCGCGCGCCTTCAGCCTCTCCATCACCTGCCGGGCCGGGCTCCCCGGCGTCATCACATCGCGATAGATATCGTCATCGTAGATCTTCACGCCGCGCAGAGCGGGCATGTCGAGCAGTGCGGGCAGGTTGGCGAGATCGACGCCGAGGGTGAGATGTTGCAGCTTCAGCGGTGGTCCCAGCGTTTCGAGATCGACGAAGCGGACCATTGAGGTGAAATCGAGCGTGGTGATATTGGGGCAATTGGCGATGCCCGACATGTCGGGCACATCGAAACTCTCATCTTCGCCGCCCCAGAATTTCCAGATATAGGAATAGATCGTGTTGCCACCGTCGAAATAAAGCGTATCCACCCTGTCCAGCATCTCCCGCGTCAGCGGATAGCGCTCCAGATAGGTTCGCACCGGCAGAAGCGGATAATAGCCCTCGCTGTCGAGATCGACGCGGCGGCCAAGCACATGTTCGGCGAGTTCCTCGCGTGTGCCGAGATCGATAATGCCCTTGTCCATCATCGCGGACATGACGACGAGCTTGAGATTGGGATCGCCGAAGGGCGCGCCCGACGCTCCCGAAGGTTCGGGATAGAAGGCGGCGCGGGTCGTTTTCGCCGTGCCAAGCATGCTTGCGGCGGTTGCGCCGACCAGTAGATTGCGTCTTCGGATCATGCCGCCTCATGCACCAGGGATCGGGTCTCTGCGACAGAAGCTAGTGCAGCCGGTGGATGAAAAAAAGTGGGCTATCACACATCAGCAGGTGAAATCTGTGCGCCGAAGGGAATGTCCGGCCTGCTCCCGAATGCCTGATGCTGCCGGGCGATCAGCGGAAACGCGGCTCGCGGCGGGCGTTGTGCAGAAGTTCGCTGGCGGTGGCGAAAACGCCGAAGAGCTGCAGCAGCCGTTTCTCCTCCTTGCCGTCGATCCGGTGTCGGGTGCAGAACTCGGTGACGGACCAGACCTTGGTCAGGGCATCATGCTCGACATCTGCAGGCTCTACGCGTTCCATGGCTGCATCCTCCCTGAACAAAAATACCGCCACGCTCTGAAATGGCGACTAACGAAAAGTGATTAGTCAGGGACATGCTGCAGCGCCGCGCCGGTTCAAGAGGCGGGACATGGATAAACTGCTGCGCCGATTTCTTGGGCTCTGAGATGGATGGTGCCGCCAGTTCCTATACCCGCCCCGCCAGCGCCAGATAGGCCGAAATCGTCAGCACCGAAAGGACGGTCGAGGCGAGCACGACGCGGCCGGTCAGGCTTGCCTCGCGGCCATAGAATTCGGCCAGCATGAAGGGGCCGGTGCCGGTCGGCAGGGCCGCGAGCAGCACGGCTGTATGGGTGGCGGCCGGCGGCAGGTTGAGGAGTGGCGCGGCAATCAGCCAGGTGACGACGGGCTGAGCGATTAGCTTGAGGCCGACGAGAATGCTTGCGGTCGTCGCCCGCGCGTTGGTTTCGCCGGCTTTGGTGCCAGCCAGAAACAGGCCGAGCGCGATCAGTGCGCAGGGAGAGGCGGCGCCGCCGAGGAGCTTCAGGAAGGCATGCACGGGGGCGGGAAGCGTTACATCCAAGAGCATCACCAGCGCGCCGAGGGCGGGTGCGACGAGCAGCGGGTTTTTGGCGAGCGAGCGGGCCGTCTTGATGGCGATATCGCGCCGCCGGGCCTCGGATTGCAGCCCGCCTTCGATCAGGACGATAGCGACGGCAAAGAGCACGCAGACGGTGAGGATGGTCGAGATCAGCACCGGTGCCATGCCAGTATCGCCGATCAGGGACAGGACGAGCGGAAAGCCAATGAAGCCGGTATTGGCATAGCTGGCATTCAGCCCGTCTATCGCGGCATCCGCCAGATGCCGGCCCCTGGCGACGCGCCAGCAGAGCGTGGCTCCGAAGATGACGGCGCAGCCGGCGGTAAACGCCAGGATGAAGCCCGGCTGCCAGATCTCGGCGGGTTTGGCATTGGCCATGATATCGAAGAGCAGTGCGGGCAGAGCGAGATAGACGACCAGCCGGTTGACCTCGCGCGTGGCATTTTCAGTGAGCGCCCCGGTCTTGCGGGCGATCCAGCCGGCAAGGATGAGGGCGAAGATCGGCAGGACAATCGAAAGGTTCGTCAGCATCAGGGGTAACTCGGGGCAGGTCTTGCGAGAGGGTGATCCTTGCCTAGCGTGCGTGATCAAGATAATCCAATGTCATCTTGAGCGCTGATTGATGCTTCTGAGGTATTGAATGGACACGCGCCATATGCGCTATTTCGTGGCGCTTGCCGAAACCCTGCATTTCGGCCATGCGGCCAAGCGCATGAACATGAGTCAGCCGCCCTTCAGCCGGCAGATATCGGCAATCGAGAAAACGCTCTGCGTGCGGCTCTTCGAGCGCAATTCGCGCAACGTGGCGCTCACACCCGCCGGCCAGCATTTCCTTGCCGATTGCCGCGCCGTGCTTGAAGGCTTCGATGCCGCCTGCCGCGATGTGCAGCTGGTTGCCAGCGGCATGAAGGGTGAGTTGAAGCTCGGCTTCATGATGCATGCCGCCCATAGCGTCATCCCGGCGCTGGTGCGGCTTTATTCGCAGGCGCGTCCGGATGTGCGGCTGATCCTGGAGGAGCGCATACCCACCGATATCGAGGAAATGCTCACCGAAGGCAAACTCGATGCTGCCGTCACCTTCGGCGGCGGTTCCGCTCCGCATCTGCGCACGCAACTGCTCGCCCGTGACCGGCTGTGCCTGATCGTGCCCCAAGGCCATCGGCTGGCCGAGGCCGAAACGATCGGGCCGCAGTCGCTTGCGGGCGAAAAACTGATCGCCGCGCCCGCGACCGTGGCGCCGACACTGCGCACGGCGATCGGCCTCTATTGCGCTGCCGGCGGCGTCATCCCGCATTTTGCCTTCGAGCCGCGCCTGCAGCACACCATCATCCGGCTGGTGCAGGAGGGGCTGGGCATTGCGCTGATCCCGCAATCGCTGTGCGGCGATCTGGCCGAGGGTGTCGTCTCCAGAGCGCTCGACGATGCGCCGGAATTCGATGTCGTGCTCTGCGCGCCGCGCGCGGCGCGCAATCCGGCCGTGCCGCAGCTGTTCGAGGTGGCGGAGCGTGGCGTGGATTGAAGGGTAAGGTTATGCCGCCTGGCACCCCTTGCCACCCCACCGCAGCCGGCGCTATACATCACCCGATGGGGATGGAGTGCCCCCGAAACCGCCCACAAGGCTGATGACTCCTACCGTGTTCAACCGCGGTGGGAATCTGTCCGGAGCCCGCCGCAAGGCGGGTTCTTTATTGCCCGCCCGAGAGTTTTGGAGCGAGCATGTCCTTCTATACCTGCCTTATCGTCATGGCCGGCGGTGCGCTCGGCACCTTCGCCCGCTATGCCGCATCGGTCCTTGCCATGCCCGTCAGCCGCGATCTGCCCTGGGGCACCATCATCATCAATGTCACAGGCTCGCTCATCATCGGCCTCTTCAGCACGCTGACGCTCGCCAATGGCCGTTTTCCGGTCTCCGACAATATGCGCCTCTTCGTGATGATCGGCCTCTGCGGCGGTTACACGACCTTCTCCTCCTTCAGCCTGCAGACACTCGACCTGCTGCGCTCGGGCGCGACGATCCGGGCCTGCATCAATGTCGCGGCATCGGTCGTGCTCTGCATCGGCGCGGTGGGGCATCTGATCGCGACGCGGATCAATGGCGGGGTGGCCGACGCGGCGCAGGCGGCGATCGAGGAGCAGGCTTGAGGCGGGAGGAGGAATGGCTCAACAGGTTTTTGACGGTTTTTTCAGTCTCGGCTTGATGCCTGCCCGAGGCGGACGGGATGTCGCCGGGGAACAGGCCAGCGCGGGTCGCGCGGCAAATGGCGTAATTCAAGGGGGAAAGAGATTATCCTGTCCGTCAGAAAATCCGCGACAGGTGCAATCGATCCGCCGGGTATGCCGCCCGGCGGATCGAGCGGCCGTTAATTCCCTGTCGAGGTCGGGGCGGAGTAGGACAGGGATTCACGGATCTGGTCGATCTTGCCGTCGGCGTCACCGACGCCGAGGATGGTCTTGGCCTCGGCGAGGACTTCCGGGCTCACTTCGCCGCTGCGCGTTGCGGAAGCCAGCGCATCCTCCAATGCCGCATCGCCGAGAACCGGATCGTCGACTGAAGGCTCGATGCCGTTATCGAGTTCGAACTGGGCATAGGCCATGGCATAGGCGGCGATCGCGGTCATCTTCGGATCGGACGTATGCATATAGGCCTTGTAGCTGCGGTTGAGAGAGTTCAGGCCCTTCAGCTCGGAGGCGAGGTTCTTTTGCTTGATATCGGCTGCGGCGTTTTTCGCGATGAGCGATTTCGTCTTCGCCTCGCCGGATTTGCCCTTCGCTGCGCTCCCGGATTTCGAACCGTCGCGCAATGATTTGCCGGTCTGGGAACTGCCAGACTTGTTGCCGCGGTTTTCGTGACTGCCGCTTTGTCCGCCACCGTTGCCGCCGCCATTGCTGCTGCCGCCACCGCCGCCGTTGCCTCCGCCATTACCGCCGCCGTTGCCGCCACCGTTTCCTCCGCCCTTTGCCATGGCGGCACTATCGAAGCCGGTGATCGCCAGCGGGCTGGAAGCCATGATCATTGAAAGCGCAGCTATGGACGCAAAAGTTACGAAACGCATCCGTCTCTCCCTCGCAGGATAATTCATCGAAAGTCATGGGATAGCCGACTCGGGAAGGCCACCATCAGGATCACGATGTTAGGTGCGAAATGCGGAGCGTGCATCGGACCGAGGTCCGGCATCCGCCGGACTATGGTCTTAGAGAGCGGGAGATGGTTAACGGGTTTCGGGGGCGGATCGTTCATCAGGCGTTGCCGGCCGGCAGGGCGCCGATCCGGAATCGGGTGGCTGCCGCTTCCCATATTTCCTACCCCTCCATGACCATCAAAACAGGAGGTTTGGACATGGAACTGGAAAACAAGGTCATCATCATCTCCGGCGCAAGCAGCGGCATCGGAGCAGCTGCCGCCCGGCTGTTTGCGGCCAAAGGCGCAAAACTCGTGCTCGGTGCGCGCCGCGAGCAGAACCTCGCGGAGCTTGTGTCCGAGATCATCGAAATGGGTGGCATGGCCGTGTCCCTGGCTGGTGATGTGCGCGATGAAGCCTATGCGCAGGCCCTCGTCGACCGGGCGCTCTATGCCTATGGCCGGCTCGACGGGGCCTTCAACAATGCGGGTGTCGTCGGCGAGATGGGTGCGTTCGCGGAAATGAGCGCGGCCAATTGGGAGACGGTGATCTCCACCAACCTGACGAGCGCCTTCTTCGCGCTGAAGGCGCAGCTGCCCGTGATGAAAGCGCAGCGCAGCGGCTCGATCGTCTTCACCTCGTCCTTCGTCGGATACAGCAATGGCGGCCTGCCCGGCATGGGGGCTTACGCAGCCTCCAAGGCGGGCCTGATCGGCCTCGTGCAATCGGTCGCTGCCGATTACGCGGCCGATGGCATCAGGATCAACAGCCTGCTTCCCGGTGGAACCATCACGCCGGCCGGCGGGGAGAATAATCCCGAATTCCTCGACTATATCTCGGGCCTGCATCCGATGAAGCGGATGGCGGCGGCGCAGGAGATCGCGCAGGCGGCACTCTTCCTGCTGTCGGACCAGTCGAGCTTCATGACCGGCAGCCCGATGATCGTCGACGGCGGCATGTCGGTTCGGCTACTCTAGCAGAACTGGCCTCGGGCGGTGGTCGCGCCGCCCGAGGCGGGGAATTTCGCGGCCGTTCCAGAGGGGCACCAGCGCTTCACGACGGGCTCAATTCCTGACATATTTGCAGAGGGACAGCCAACCGTCGTGGATATCGCGCCATGAATTCGCAGACACGTGAAAAAAGCAACCTGCGTGCACCTACCGGGTCGGTCACGGGGCTTTGCTCTGCATCCGCCACCATGTTTGCAGTCGGAATGGCCTTTCTGGGTTACTGGGGGGTCTATGAACAGGGGAGTTGGCGTGCAATCGATTATCTTGTGATGATCGTTGCCGTCATCGGATTTGCAGCACTTGGCTGCGTGCCCTGGATCGTGACCACACCTGTCGCGGAGGACGAGGCAGACAAAGTCGCTGTCGCCAGGCGAGCGATGGCACTGGGGACGGCGCTAATCTGGACGGCCGTCTGTATTACCGTATTTGCCTGAGTTGCCCTGCGTGACCGGTAGGCCGATGATCGTCGATGGCGGCATGTCGGTTCGGTTGCTCCAGTCGAGGCCGGTTCCGGCCTATCGCGGCAGCAGGTTTTCGCGCTTGGCGAGCGTGATCAGTGCAGGCGTCATCTCTCCATCATCGACTTCATAGGTGAGGGCGGAGAGGGCATCATCCCATGGCCCCCATTCGCCGGCGTAGTTCAGCACCCGCCGCTTCTGCGTATCGGTCGGATAGGGCTTGCTGAACATGTCGATGCCCCGCTTGACGACATCGGCATGCCTGGTCAATCCGAGCTCGCGCAAGGCGACTGCGACATCGGGGGCATAGCGGCCGGACGAATTGAAGAAGAACTGGTGGACGCCGCCATTCAGCATCTCGGCGTTGAAATAATCGACGACGTAGATCTGCTTCAGCGCTTTCGGAAGGCGATCGATCTCGGCATCCTCCATCTTGTTGAGTTTTCCCGTCAGATAGCTGAGCCGGTCTTCGTCACCGATCTCGGCGCGCGCCCTGGCGGCCCATTCGACAAGCACAGGCGTACGCTCGACATAGCTGCGGATGGCGGCCGGAAGCTCGGTCATCTCACCGAAGGCGGCGTCGAGCGCGGCAAAATCGGCGTCCTCATTTTGGGCCGCGAGATCGCGCTCTGCGGCAAAGGCCTGCGCCTGCCGCGTCAGGCCGGCCGCTGTCAGCGCCTGCAGCACGGCATCGGCGTTGCGTGCCGGATCTGATTTTTCGGTCATCGCGGTCATCTCGTGGAACGTATCGTCGCTGACGGACTGGCCCTGCGCGACCAGCAGTTTCTTGGCTTCCTCCGTGATCTTCCGCCCCTCGGCGACGGTGGTGAAGAAATGGTGCAGCCCGCTGCCCGGCGCCACGTAGTGCAGATACGAGAGCCAGAAGAGGTTGCGCACGTCAGGCTGCAGCCTGCCGATATCGGCCAGTATCGGCCCCTTGTCGTCATCATATTTCACCCGCATGATCTGCGGCAGGAAGGTCGTCTCGATGACGAATTCGGTGGACATGGTCGTCAGGGCCTGCAAATCGCGCGCCTCCGGTTGTGTTTGATCGGATGCCGCGGACGCTGTGGCTACGATCGCACCGGTAAGCAGGGCGGCGAGCAAAACACTGGCATATTTCATGGATATTTTTTCCCGTGGCGCTGGTAGATTTGGCGGACTACCTGCAGAGGTCAAGCCCGCCAGGCGCGCTGGGGATGAGGTGACCGACCTATACCGCGGCAGGGCTCACCGCATCATGACGGGAAGTTTCGCTTGGAGTACGCTGAACAGATGGCGCTCATGAAGAATGTTCTTGGTTTTGTCGTTGCGATCATAGTTGTTTTTGTTTTCACGAACGCCGGCCTTGGGCAGATCGCCGGTCAGTCCTCCAATGCCCTGGCGACGGCCAATGATCGGAGTACCGGAGTCATGGTTCGAGGCATCGAAGCCGATGATCTTCGCAGCCTTAACCTTTGGACCGGTGTGGCGTCAGCCGATTTTGCCGCAGGTCGTCATGCTGTTATCGGCCGGCAGGTGGCCGATGCGCTTGCCATCAAGGTCGGTGATCGGTTCCTTCTGATTGATCCTCAGGGCACGCGGACACCGTTTGGTGTTGCACCAAGAACAACGACCTTCAAGGTCGCCGCAGTCATAGAGCTCGCGCCATCTGCCGAGGCGACCATTACAGTTTACGTCTCGCGCAAAGGTTTTGAGGAGCTATCCGGCGGTGCGCTGTGATGTGACTGGATATCAGCCACCGGAAGCAATCGTGGCCGATGTCCGTTTGAAGGCGCCCGCGAAGACGATGGCCATGGCTGATAGCACCAGGCCGCCGGCAAGCAGGAAGGTCAGCTGCATGCCGGCGGAAATTGCTGCCGGCGTCGCATGAATGAAATCGTCGGTGCCTGCGCCATAGACGAAGACGGCGCCCATGAGGGATGCGCCTGATATCAGGCCGATGTTGCGCGACAGGCCGAGCAGGCCGGAGATCGTGCCGCGCCGGTCTTTCGGCACGTCGGCAAGGGCTGCGGTGTTGTTGGCGGCCTGGAACAGCTGGTAGCCGGGCGTCAGCACGATGATGGCGGCAATATAGCCCGCGACGTCAAGCATCTGCGGTAGGATTGCCAAGAGGAAGGCGCCGGCCGCAAGCATAGCGAGGCCGATCGAAAGCACGGTGCGTGCGCCCCAGGCATCGACCAGCCGGCCGGAGGGCACGCCGCTGACAACAGAGATGACGGGGCCGACGGACATGACGAGGCCGACGATCGCGGCTTTCAGCCCGAGCGCCAGGCCCAGGTAGAAGGGGCCTACCACCAGCGTCGTCATCATCACGGCGGCCACCACGATATTGACGATGAGATTGGGGACGAGGCGCCCTTCCAGGGTGGCAAGCAGGCTTGCCGGCCGCGTCTTGCCCCTGGCCTTGTCGGCCGGCAGTGTCGCGATGGCCAGGTTCAGCGCAAGTCCCGCCAGCGGCACCTGCACCCAGAAAATGCCGCGCCAGCCGGCAAGCGGGATCAGCGCGCCGCCGAGCGAGGGGCCGAGCGCCGTGCCGAGAGCGGAAACCGTGCCAAGCAGGCCCATGGCGCGGCCGATGCGCGCCTTGCTTGCGGTCTCGCGCATCAGCGCCATCGAGATCGTCATCAGGAAGGCCGCACCGACGCCTTGAACCACGCGTGCCGCCATCAGCAGCGGCAGATCGGGTGCGGCAGCCGAGAGCAGCGAAGCGGCGGCAAAGAGGATAAGGCCCGCAAGCTGCATGCGCTTCAGCCCGTAGAGATCGCCGAGCCGGCCGGTGATGACGACCGAAATCGTCAAGGCTGCGAGATAGCTGACCACGACGCCCTGCACCTCAGCGAAGGGCGCCGAAAAGGCCTTCGCCAGATCGGGCAGGGCGATGTTGGCGATGCTGGTGCCGAGCGAGGCGAGCAGCATCGAAAGCGACAGCGTCAGCGTCACGCCCCGTCTTTCCGTTCGCTCCGATCCAGTTTTTTCTGCTTGTTCCATGTCGATGTCCTCTTGCTTGAAATGTTGTTCAGGAGCAGGCTACGAATTCAAGCCGACTTGAGGTCAAGCATGAAATTTCTGGATATCGGAGAGGTCTCCGCACGGAGCGGAATCAAGCCCTCGGCGCTGCGCTATTACGAGCAGATCGGCCTCATCACGTCGGTCTTCCGCCATGGGCTGCGCCGCCAGTTTCCGCCCGAGGTGCTGCTGCAGCTCAAGCTGATCGCCATGGGCAAGACGGCCGGTTTCTCGCTGGAGGAAATCTCGGGCATGTTCGGCAAGACCGGCGCTCCGGAACTGCCGCGCGCCGCGCTGCATCAGAAGGCCGACGAGATCGACCGCCAGATCCGGGAACTGACGGCGCTCAGCGACACGCTGCGCCATGTCGCCGAATGTTCGGCACCCTCGCACATGGAATGCCCGACCTTCCGGCGGCTGGTCGAGGTTGCGGGAAAGCGAGCAGGCGCGGGCAAAAGCAGGCGGGCAGGCAAGGTCCAATAAGGCCGGGGCGACGGCTTGTATGGTTCACTCTCGCCGGCGTTTGCTCCGCCGTGTCCCATCATAAAATCCCGGCGGCTTCTTCTTCACCCAGGCGACGAAGGTCTGGATGGCGGGATGGGCAAGCAGAGCCTCGACGGTCGGGTAGGACTGTTCCAGCTCCGCTTCGCTGAACTGCGCATGGATCTGGCGATGGCAGATGCGGTGCAGGACCTGAATCTCCCGTCCGCCGCGGCTCTTCGGCACCAGATGATGCTCATCCCGCTGCTCGGCCGGAACGACCCGGCCGCAGAGTGGGCAGATATCAGGCGTCGGCGCCTCATACCAGGAGGTGACGTCTCGGTTTCTCTTTCGCGCCATCGGACAAAGTTAGCGGCAAATCAGGCCGGCGGGCAACCGTCTCCAAGCTTTTCAGCATCAGCACGCCCATTCGAGCTTCATCTCCTTGAGGTCGATCTGGGCGATGCCGTCGCCAAAATTGAAGCCGCCGAAGATTTCCGCGATCTCGATGTAATAGGGCGAGAAATCGGGATACCCCTGCATGGGAAACATCGTGCCGCCGAGATGGGCGTGCCAGTCCTGAAAGCGATCCAGCCCCAGTTCCTGGCCTTCCTCCGAATAGGCGGCGATATAGCCGCTGAGCTCGTTCTCGTGGCTGAATTCGCGCGCCGGCCTGCCCACATTCGGGTCGCCCTCGCGCAGCGTGATTTCGACCGGCCAGCCGTAATCGAGCGCCTCGGGGCCGGGCAGGTGCTTCCAGCCGGCCTGGGGCTGGGGTGTGGGGCGGGCTGCCGCCAGAAGCTCGTTAACCGCCAGTCCGCCGGGCGAAAAGACGTTCTTTGCCTGCTGCTCGGCCGCCGTCCTCGGCAGGTTGAATTCGCCGAAATAATCGAGCGGCGATTTCGAGAGCCAGCCGGGAACGGGGGCGCCTTCGATCTCCGGCGGGACGCCGAGCGGAGCTGCAAGCTCCTCCTCCGTCAGCCAGAAGAGAACATAGTCGTTGTCCATGAATTCCATGTCGAAGCGGTGAGGATCGGCGCGGCGTGCGCCGCCGGCTCCGGCATTCCTGCTTGCCGGTGGCGTTTCCCATTGTTCGTCGACGAAGAGCGAGATCGCTACGTATTCATCACCCTGCGTGCGGTATTGCGGCGGCAGTTTCACCGTGAAGGCGTGGCGAAGCGGCATGCCATTGGTGGTGCTGATCGGCCATCTGTCGCCATCGATGCCGGGCGGGCGGCCGTAGCACCAGCCATTCTTTGGGCGGCGGGCGAGATTGACGGGGTCGGTGAGCGTCAGGTCATAGGCCTCGGTAAGATCGGGATCGGCATGTTTATAGGGCCGCTCCGGATAGACCGCCGTCGGGTCCGTGAGGCTGATCATCCTGACGACGTCCTCCCTGATGGCGACGCCGAGATCCAGCGTATCCGAGAGGTTCATCTTCAGGATGGTCCAGCCATATTTCTCCCTCTCGTCGGAAATGCGCTCGGCGCCGGGATAAAGCCGATGCAGCTCGTCGGCCGGCATTCCCATCGTGACACCATGGATAGGGGGAAGCTCGAAGGGGGCTCGAAAATAAACCTCGCCGAGCCTGCCATCGGCGGTAATGCGCGTGCCGAATTCCTCGACATGCAGACGGCCTTCCGCCTGGATGCGCGGCTCCTCCCAGCTCGCCCCCAAAGCCGCCTTCAGCTCCTCCACCGATACACCCGGCTGCATCGGCGCCAATTTCGCATTGTCTATCGGCATGCGCGTCCTCTCTCGCTGATTGTCCCGCGCAACAGATAGGACGGATTGGAGACAGGGCAATGACGTGGCGGGAGGCTGGAGCGAGGGGCGCTTAAGCGCTGCCACCCTTCTTCGCCGCCGCTGCCGCCGTGTTCCAGTTCTGGTAGGGCCGCCGGAACGTCGGGATACGCTCTTCCGTCGCGGGCAAGGCGTCGAACGGCTTGTGCGGCTCTGCCTGGTACCAGAAGGCGACGGAGGAGATGTCGTCGGAGCGGCGGTTGGCGTGGCCGTGCTCGATCGTCACGCGGATGCGCTTCTGGAAGATGGTGGGGTCCTCGAGGTGCCAGCGATAGAGCGTCACCGGTTCCGTCCAGTTCGGGCCGCCGGCTGAGATGATGCCGTGATAGGGACCGCTGTACTCCTGTGTCGGGCACCAGGCGGTGTTGAAATAATCTTCCGTGCCGGTTCCGTGCAGCGTCGGCGGCCAGGCGTCGTTCGCTCCTTCGCTGCTTTCGCCGCGCGGCTCGATCAGCGCCGCTTTCGGGCCGATGCGCGGATCGGGTTTTCGCACCGTATCCGGCACCGAAAGCCCCGGCTCGCCATCGATGAAGATCATGTCGTCGCCTTCGCCGTACCAGTCCCAGACATCGGAGCGGCGGCGCGAATAGACGGAGAAGAGCACGCCGACATAGTGGCCGTGGCCTTCGGCCTCCAGAATCGTGTAGCTCTCCTTGCCATCGGTCGTTTCGCCGCCGAACAGGAACTGTTCGTTGGTGAGACCCGCCTCGCTTTCGCCTTTCGGGCGCGCCTGGCGGTACTGCGCATGAAAGCGGCCGAGCCCGTCTTCCAGCGCATCATGCAGTTCGAGATCGACATAGTAATAGAAGAGCAGGTCATGCTCGGCTTCATTGGTAATGGTGAAGCGCATGTGGCTCGAAAAGGGCATCGGGAAATAGCAGTTGAAGGCCTTACCGTCCTCGGGGCTCGCCTGCATCGGCAAGCTTGCATAATTGCCTGTCTGCGCATGGCCCATGCCGAAGAAATCGCCGATCGGCGCTTCGATGCTCGGGCTGTTCTCGCCATCCCAATAAGCGCGGAGAACGATCTTGCGCAGGAAGCTTTCGCTCTCGCAGGCAAGCGTCGCCCAGATATGGGTGACGATGCCGGCACCCGCATGTTCGGCGATGACGACGGTCTTGCCGGGCTCGATATGCAGCCTGTCGTCATTGCCGCCGGTGCGGTCGTAGCTGGAGAAACGGCGCGTCCTTGCCTGTCTCAGTGTCGCAAGCCCGCGCAGCGGCGAAATGCCAGCCTGGGTCATCAATATCTCCTTTTCGATGTTATTTGAGACCGCTGGTTTTCAGCGAATCCATGATCTGGCGCTGGAAGATGATGAAGAGCACGAGCGTCGGGATGGCGACGATCGTTGAGGCTGCCATCATGTAGTTCCACGAGGCGGAATACTGGCTCTTGAAATTGGCGATGCCGACCTGGACCACCCAGAGGTCGGCCTTGGAGGCGACCGTCAGCGGCCAGAGGAAGGCATTCCAGTTGGCCAGGAAAAACAGGATGGCAAGCGCGGCCATGATCGGCCGGCTGAGCGGCAGGATGATGCTCCAGTAGATGCGCCAGTAGCCGGCGCCGTCGACGATCGCCGCTTCCTCGATCTCGCGCGGCAGCGACAGGTAATATTGCCTGAGCAGGAAGATGCCGAAGGCATTGAAGATCGCCGGCACGATCAGCCCGGCATAAGTATTCAGCATGCCCATGGCGCGCACGATGACGAAGAGCGGCACGATAATGACAGGCAGCGACACAAGGAAGGTGGAGAAGATCGCCAGGAAGATCACCTCGCGGCCGGGAAAGCGCAGGCGCGCCAGCGCATATCCCGCCATCGTGTGGAAGAACAGCGCGATGACAGTGACGCTCGCCGACACGAAGAAGCTGTTGGCCATGTAGCGCAGGAAGGGAACGCCTGTGAGCACATATTTGAAATTGTCGAATGTCGGATGCTCGGGGATCAGGTTGGCGGAGAAGGATTCGGCCGGCGTCTTGAAGGCGATCGACACCATCCACAGCAGCGGAAAGAGGATCATCAGCGCCAGGATCGCGGTGATCATCATCCAGAGGATGCGCACGATCGTCACCTGCGAGTTGGAAGGATAGGATGAAGCGCGGGCCTCAGTCATAGTTGAAGCGGCCTCCCTTGGTCATGACGAAGAAGATGGCGGTGACCAGCATCAGCACGACGACCAGCACCGAGGACATGGCGGCGGCATAACCGAAGGCGCCGAAGGAAAAGGCCTGCTGGTAGATGTAGACGATCAGCACCGAGGTGGAATTGGCCGGCCCGCCCTTGGTCATGACGTAGATGATGTCGAAGGCCTGGGCGCCGGCGACAGCCGCCACCATCGAGACCATCAGCACGAAGAAGCTCGTGGGTTTCAGGAGCGGCAGGGTGATGTGCCAGAAGCAGTGATAGGCCGTCGCGCCATCGATCTTGGCGGCCTCGTAATATTCCTTGGGAATATCCTGCAGCCCGCCCAAGAAGATCAGCATGTAGAAGCCCATCAGGAACCAGAGGCTGACGAAGACGACGGTGACGAGCGCAAATTGCGGATCGCCGAGAAAGGAAACGCCCGATATGCCGAGAAGCGGCGTCAGCTTGTTGATCACGCCGATCTTGTCGACCACCATGAACTGCCAGACGACGGCGACGACGACGAGGCTGACCATGTGCGGCGCGAAGAACATGGCCCGCATGACCGCGTTGAAACGGTTGGTCTTCTGCACGAGAAGGGCAAGCCCGAGGCCGCAGACATAGAGAAGCGGTACCAGCAGGACGGCATAGAGCGCGGTGACGCGGGCGGCCTGCCAGAAGAGCGGGTCCTTGCCCATGCGCAGGAAATTGGCAAAGCCCACGAAGCGATAGCCGCCGAAGCCGTTGACCTCGAAGACCGCCAGCACCAGCGAGAGCGCCATCGGCAGGCCGAGGAAGATCAGGAGGCCGATTGCGTCAGGCAGGACGAAGAGATAGCCCGCCACCCATTCGCGATGTTTGGCCGACAGGCCCTTCGGCCTGATGGGCTGGCTCTGATCCGGCTTGTTCTGGTGTCGCCTCATACCCGTGTCCATATGCAACTCCCGCCATGCCGCTGGTGATGAGCTGCCTGCGGCATGGCCATTGTAAAACAAAGAACTAGAGAGCTTTCTTCATTTAAAGAAAGAAGCGCTCTAGAGGATCGGCGCGCCGCTGTAGGAGGCGAGGAACGCGTCGAGCTGCTGGGAAGCTGCGGTCGCCGTCTGTTGCGGATCGGCGCCGCCGAGCTGGGTCTGCTGGATGGCGTCGGAGATGATCTTGTAGACCTCCGGCGGCACCCGCGGCTCAGCCCTTGTGCCGGGGTGAATATCCTTGGCGAATGTGCCGATATTACCCTGTTTGAAAGCATCGCCGCCGGCCTGGAGCGCGCTGTTGCGCGGCGGCATGTCGGATTTCGCCTTGGTGCACCAGTCGGCGACGCGCTGCACGGAGCCCTTGTCCATGGAGGCGAGCGCCCAGGCGCAGAATTGCGCGGCCGCATCCGGGCTCTTGCCCTTGGCATTGGCGACGAAGGCCCAGCCGCCGCCGACGGTCACATATTTGCCGTTGGCCGGTGTGGGCAGCTTGAAGACACCGTACTGGAAATCCTTGGCATTGCCGGCGAGCTGCGAAATGCCCCAGATGCCGACATTCTGGATGGCGCAGTAACCGGCGGCGAGATTGGCCACCGCGTCATTGGCGCCATTGCCGAGCACCTGGCGCGGGGCCGCACCACTATTGACGGCATCCTGCCAGAATTTCAGCGCCTGAACGGTCGCCGGTGAATCGAAGGCGCTCTTGCCGTCCTTGGTCTGGAATTCGCCGCCGCCCTGCCAGAGGAACGGATACCAGGTGAAGTTCTGGTAGTAGCCCGGTGTCGTCTCGAAGAGCACGCCGTAGCGGTTCGGCGTCGTCAGCTTCTTGGCGACTTCGAGAAGCTCGTCCCAGGTCTTGGGCACATCGTTCTCGTTGAGGCCGGCTTCCTCGAAGGCCTTGACCGAGTAGTACATGGCCATCGGCTCGACTTCCATCGGGATGCCGTAGATCTTGCCGTCTACCATGCGGTTGGCGATGACGCTTTCGGGGAAATCCGCCTTGGTGGCGTCGTCGATATGCGGCGTCAGGTCCTGCAGCACGCCGCCATTGTAATAGCGCAGGAAATCGCCGGGCGAGATCAGGAAGATATCGGGGCCTTCGTTGGAGGCGAAGGAGGTGGCGAGCTTCGGGCCGTTGATATATTCGGCGTTCGGAACATATTCGAGTTCCACCTTCTGCTCGTGGCTGTCGTTCCAGGCGCTGATCATCTGGGTGAACCAGTCGACCTGGCTCTGAACCTGGCCGCCCGGCGCGTAGAACTGCCAGAATTTCAGGGGCGTGCCTTGAGCGCGAACGGCCATGCGGTTGATATAGGGGAAGCCGGTCAGGCCGGCGGCAAGGCCGGCGCCGGCGAAAAGCGCGCCTTTGCGGATCAGCTGTCTGCGGGAAATGCCATTTCCTGGCGTTTTGATATCGGTCATGTCTTCCTCCCATTTGTGGACCTGCAGGCCGGCTCCTCTTCCGGCAGGCAGGCGGTTTTTGTCATGCGGTATCGAAAGGCTGAAGGCTGCAGGAGATGATTTCCGAGCGCGGCGGACCGTCATATCGTCCGGAAATGCGTTCGAGCAGCATGGCTGTGGCGCGCTCGGCAAGGGCTGCAGGCGGGCGGCCGACGCGCGTCAGGCGCGGGCGCACATATTCGAGCTGCGTCTGGTCGCCGAAGACGGCAACCGCCATATCCTCGGGAATCCGGATACCGCGATCGTAGAATTCGGCAAGCGCGCCCGATGCCATCAGGAAGTTGGCGAAGAAGACCACGGAGGGCAGGGCGCCCTTATGGCGATCGAGCAGCCATTCGACCGCCGCCTTGCCCGAGGGGCCGAGATAGCTGCCCTCGAAGCGGAAGGCGGGGTCCGGCTCGACGCCGCCATCGCGCAATCCCTGCTCGAAACCCGCCGCACGCGCCATGGCCTCGGCAAAGAAGGACGGGCCGGTGACGTGGGCAATGCGCGTATGTCCTTTCGATGCCAGATACTCGCCCATCAGGCGGCCGCCACCGAAATCGTCGATCTTCAGGCTGTCGACTGCCCGGTTCGGCAGGTCGCCGATGAAGACCGTCGGCAGATCGATGCCGACAAGCGCGTCGTGCATTCCGTGCAAAGCGAAATCACCGACGATCAGCCCGTCGATGCGGCGGTTGCGGATCTGGCGCAGGTATTCGCGTCCATGTTCCTGCGAATGGCCGCCCGGCACGTCGGTGTTGAAAATCAGCATGTCGAGCCCGGCCGCTTCCAGCTCCGACTGCGCCGTCTTGACGAGCTCGGGGTAGAAGGGGTTGCGGATATCGGGGATCAGCATGGCGACCAGATTGGTCTTGCCGGTGCGCAGGCTCTGGGCCTGCGGGTTCGGCACGTAGCCAAGCTCTTCGACTGCCGCGAGCACTTTTTCACGCAGCGCCTGCGAGACGCGATCGGCATGATTGAGCACATGCGAGACCGTCGTCCGCGATACTCCTGCTCGTTCTGCGACTTTGCCTATCGTGCTCATGAGTGCATAAAAACACACAAAAATCGATTTGCAAATCGATTTGCAATAATCGGAACAGCTTTTTTGCTGTCGTGTTTTCTCAAGGTTGCCCTATGATCGGCGAAGAGGCGGAAATAAAAAATCAGCCGCAATGTCGGATCGGTGAGATCAGATCCGTCCTAGAGGCATTGCCAAAGTTCAATCCAAAGGAGGATCATCATGCCGAGTACAATCAAGCTTCACCGCGTCCTGGCAACCACGCCGGACAAGGTCTATCGTGCTTTCCTGGAGGCCGATGCCGTGGCCAAATGGCTTCCGCCGAACGGCTTCACCTGCACGGTTCATCATCTGGAGCCTGTCGTCGGCGGAACGCACAGGATGTCTTTCCGCAACTTCACGACCGGCCACAGCCATGCCTTCGGCGGCGAGTATCTGGAACTCGTTCCCGGCCAGAAGATTCGCTATACGGACAAGTTCGACGACGCCAATCTGCCCGGCGAGATGGACGTGACCGTGACCCTGACGAAAGTTTCGGTCGGCACTGAACTCCATGTGGTGCAGGCCGGCGTTCCGGATTTCATTCCGCCGGAGGCCTGCTATCTCGGCTGGCAGGAATCGCTGCGCAACCTCGCACGCCTGGTCGAGCCCGATATTCAGGAGTAAGCGTCAGGACCCAAGAGGAGGCCGGGTCTGGAAACTGTTTTCAGGTCCGGCCTTTTTCCATGCTTGCTGACGAAGCAGGCCGCTGTGATGCATATTGACAATATGTGCCACGCCTGCCCACGCTATGAGTTCGCCGAGCTACCATATCAAAGTGTGATTTCGCCTGCGGGAATATCTGCGAGAGTCGCTCCGAAGTTTGATCGCAGGAGAGCATTCAATGAAGCAGATTATCGTGGTGTCGCTGGCCGTTGGTCTGGTTACCGGCCTGGTCGGTTACAATGCCGCCGCATCCGGAGGGGCCGATGAGGGAAGCGCGCCGGCCCTGTCCGAGTTGCCTGCCGGCTACCGCGACTGGCCGCTGATCACCGTGGCGCACGAGGAAGGCAAGCTCAACGATATCAGGGCCATATTGGGCAACGATATTGCGATCAAAGC
Source organism: Rhizobium viscosum (assembly GCF_014873945.1). Classification (NCBI taxonomy): domain Bacteria; kingdom Pseudomonadati; phylum Pseudomonadota; class Alphaproteobacteria; order Hyphomicrobiales; family Rhizobiaceae; genus Rhizobium; species Rhizobium viscosum. Next base: position 3,822,804 of record NZ_JADBEC010000001.1, read on the forward strand.
CTTCCGGGAAGGGGCCACCACCTATCCCGACGGTACCATCATCGGCCGCCTGGCCTGGGATTATCATCCGCTGGAAGAGAGCAAGGCGGCCTTCGGTGCTCCCCAGTCATTCGTTGCGGGGCCGCCCAAGAACGGCGTGCAGTTCATGATCAAGGACGTGAAAAAATATGCTTCGACCGGCGGCTGGGGATATGTCGAGTTCGACGACGGCAAACCTTCCGCGAAAGCAATGCCCGAAGCATGTTTTGCCTGTCACTCGGTCGTCAAGGACCGTGACTTCGTGTTCAGTCGCTACGCACCCTGACCGGCATATCTGTCGCGAACCCGATTATCCGCTATAAGGCATCCATGCCGCGCATCGGGTGTCAGGGCGGTGTAGTCGGGGCTGGGTATGAGGTTTGCCGCTTGTCTTCTTTCCATATGGTCGCTCAGTAACGCGGTTGCGCCGCCGCTGATGGCAGCGTCCGCACCCACTCCGGTGACGGCGCCGGGTTGCGGCGATTTCCTCGCGCAGATCAAGAAGAAGCCTCTTCATGCCGAATTTGCCGGCTGCAACTATGCCCCGGATCGGCAGGGCAAACCGCTTGAGGCGACATACCGTGTATCCGGCCGGTTTGCGGCCGCAACCGAAGCCTATCTCATCAAGGCCGTGGGTTTGAACCGCCTGAAGCGCTCCTGCTGCCTGTGGGATTCGCCCGCCAGCCAGTACCGTGATTCAATCGGCCGCGACTTCCTGATCTCCATGGTCTCGGAGGAGACCATGGTTTCCAGCCGCAGTGAATGGCCGCGGATCATCGTGTTCGAAATCACGGTCGAGACGTTCACCGAGGATATGTAACGAGGCGGATCTCAATCCTCCGGGCCGAGGCGTGTGCCTTCATTCGATCTGCTCATCCAGTTGCCGAGCGACGGTTTCATAGTGGCGGGACGAGGCGGCATTCCCCTGTTTGGCGTAGAGGCCGGCAACTTCGCGGGCGGCCTTCGCGGCTGCGCGGAACGCGTCAAGCCTGACCTGAGGGTCGAGTTCCGCATCCTCGCCGATATCGCCATCCTTAAACTTGCCGACGCGATAGCCTTCGTCGTCGATCACGCCGATGACGGGCATCCCGGCCTGCATGTCCCCGTAAAAGGCAGGGCCGGCGCGATCGCCGTCGCGGCGGCGCAGCATTCCCGGTCCGGACGCCTTGTTATCGGGGCAAGCGCCGGTCCAGTATGTCGGACCTGCCGTCAGGGACACGGGAGAGACGAATTCGCAATGGCTGGCCGGATCCTTGGACCACGCCAGGCCGCCCGCCGGGTCCTGCGCCTGCAGAGGGGACGCGCACCACAGGGATGCGACGACTGCAAGGGCGGGCGCGGCCATCGGTGATTTTCGCTGCTGCAACTCTGTGTCTCCCTTTTCTGATCTCTGGCGTCACTCCATCCCACGGCTCCGGCCAAATTTCCAGCCGGGCTTGCGGCGAGCGACAGCCTTTTGCCACTGATTTCAAGAGCATGACATGATGCAGAGCTTGCCGCGCCTGCGGCGCTCGGCCAGTCGCAGATCCGCCCCTCAGGCAGAGCGGGAAAGCTCCTTCAGTGCGTGGGCCGCGCTGTGGTAGCGTTCGACGAGCGCGCTGAATTCCGCCGCCTTCATGCCGCGGATGCCCATTGCCCCGATCGTGACAACACGTTGTTTGCGGTCGATCTTGCTGTAAATCGCCCGCCGCTTCTTTGCGGGAAGAGAGGCGGATGGAGCCAGCCAGAGGCGCAGCGCGAAGCGGTTGGAGGCAAAGACCTGATGGGCGTGGATATCGGTCCAGGCAACCGGCCCATCGAGCATCGAGGCCCGCAACCCCGCGGGCGTCAGGATCATGAGGGGTTGGGCGGCCGACTTGTGAAGATAGAGCGCATACAGGCCGCAAATGACGACGCCGGCTGCGGCAATGCCGGATACCAACGCCCTGGCGAAATAATCCTGTGCGAAGCCGATCTCCGCCGCAAAGACCGTCACCATCAACCCGAAGCCTGCAAAAATGGCCGCAACGATCGCCATCGTCCAGATCATGGGCCTGACATTGTCGTAGAGGATCGTTTCGCCGGGTGCGGCGGCGGCAAGTGCTTCGAGCGCCTGTCGGCGGGCCGTGTGCAGGTTGCGCACCTCTTCCAGGTAGTCGCCGCTCAGTTGCCGGCAAAGTGCTTTCCAATCCGGGAAGAGTTCGAAGGCGAATGTGAGGCCGGCTGGTTTCGGAGCGCGCGTGGCGATGCCGAGCAGCCGGTCATCGGCTGTCAGTCCCATTGCCTGAATGCGCTGGAGGGTCGGCGGATGCGTATCGGTCGGATGCGGCTGCCGATCTTCGAGCAGGGAGACCGGATCGGACCAGCCGTGGGCACGAACGAGATCCGAAGTCTCGGCAACCAGGTCAGGTGCCGGCTCCGAATTTTCCGCAGCCGGCACCCGATCGGCGGCAAGGCTGAAGACGTGATCGAGAGCTGGAGGGATCAGCCCGGTTCTGATGAGGGCAGAGGCGGCGCCAACGACGGAGCTGGACCGCGCACCGTTTCGGTCGGCATCGAATTCGCGAATGCGGCTCCAATGGTTCACCGCATGGTCGAACTGCTGAAGGGCATGAAAGCCCAGCATGGCTGCCGGATACAGGACGAAGCTGCCGCCGTCGCCACGCTGCAGGGCTGAAAGCGATCGCCAGAGGCCGGCATAGATCGGCGTGAACCTCTGGCTGTAGAGCGTGTCCCTGCCGGAAAAATGCGCCAGTTCGTGGCCGATGATCGCAGCCACTTCCGGCTCGTCGAGCAGGTCGAGATAGGGAGCGGGCAGGTAGAGTGTTCGCCCGCGGATGACTTCGCCTTCCGGCAGCAGCCGAAGTTCGCTCTCGGTGACGAAGAAGCCCTTGGTGAGGCCGACGACAACGGTGTCCGGCCGCACGGCGTCCTGCCGGTCGGCAAGGTCGCGAACGAAGCGGAAAAGCCCGGGCGCATCGGGCTCTTCTATCCTGCGCCCGAAAACATCCATCGGCTGGACGACGAAAAGCGCAAAGACGTTCTTGAGGCCGCGCAATGCAAGGAAGGCGCTGTAGGCGGCCAGTCCGGCCAGCATCAGGGCGAGGACGAAGAGCCTGGCGCTGCCGGCCGAGAAGTCCGCCCAGAGGCCCATGCTGATCGCCTCGAACAGGGCCGCACAGACGATGCCGATGCAGAAGCCGATGACGAGGGCTGCGAGGATGAAAGGCAGTATGACGCGCAGGCGCCCGAAACTTGCGATCAGCTGCTCCTGGGATCTCCGCGCCCTCGAACCGCTGACAGCAGCGGTGGCAAGCCCGAGGATGCCGCTGGCGAAGGCAAGGATCGCGCCGCCCATCGTGCCCCAGGCAAGCGGCCGGCGGATCGGGGAAATCTCCAGATCCTCTTCCGCCTGCTTCAGCGCCGCCCCGATTTGCCAGACGGCGGCCGTCGCCGAAAGCGTCTTTTGCCCCGCTGCCGTCTGGAAGGTCAGCATGGTCATCGGCTCGGTGGCGGCGATTTTCTTGATCTCGGCCAGCGTTGCTTTGAGCTCTTGCAACTGTTCCTGCGATTGCGCCGCCGTCCCGGCGGCTCGCTCGGCCTGCCATAGCCCGAGACCGAAGAGCAGAGACGGAACAAGGACCAGCCAGATCACAAGGCTCATACTGTGAGGAATCTTGAATTTCCGCATTGTCCCTCCCGATCGGGTGCCCGGCCATCAATAAAGTGCTCAGGAATTATTCCCGTATCAATTGTAGGGCAAGCGGCTGAGATCAGCGGCCTTACAAAAATCGACGTTCGATCGAGCGCAATGCAACTTACGGCTGTCCAGATTTCTATCAGGAGATTTCGTGATATAATTCCACTCTACGACGGATTATCCGCCGTGGCGTTGCGTGCACGGAGACTTGTCCCATGAGCGAAGTGGACGTTCTTTTTACCGCTTTGCGTCAGGCGGCTGACCCACAGACCGTCGAATGCATCGAGCATGTCGTCAAGCATGGCGCCGGTCGCGATCTCAACCGCATCAATGCGCTGGCCTTCGCCAAAGCCCATTATCTCGATGAAGAGAAGGTGATCGCGGCGTTTCTGCATGCCGCCCGCATCGGCGCATTCGAGATGACCTGGAATGTGCTCTGTCCAGGATGCGGCGGCGTGCTCGACACCGGCGCGACGCTGAAAGCGGTCGACCGGGACGCCTATCATTGCGCGCTCTGTGCGGCCGGATACGAGCCGACGCTCGACGAGATGGTCGAGGTCACCTTCACGATCAGTCCGCGCGTGCGCCGGATCGCTGCCCACGATCCCGACCGGTTGCCGCCGCTCGAATATTACCGGCAGATCTTCTTCTCGTCCGGGGTCGACCTGCCCGACGATCTCGAGGAAAAGTTTGCGCGCATCCTGCTCGAAATGGTCGAGCTGGACCCCGGCGAGCGAGCCTTCGTCTCGCTGCAACTGCCGGCGGAATTCATCATCATCTTCGATGCGGTGACGCATTCGGCGCAGTTCATCGATGTGCAGGGCGAGCCGACCGGCGAACGCCAGAACCTGTCGATGGTCCTGAGCCACGGTCATGCGCAGAATGAAACATTGACGCTGCGCCCCGGTCCGCTGCGCCTGACGCTGGAAAATCACACCGATCGCCGCGTGCTGCCGAATGTCTGCATCGCGTCAGACGAGATGCACGACATCCTCGGCCACAGGCGGCCGTTCCTGACGGCCAAGCGCCTGCTGACCAATCAGAGTTTTCGCGACATCTACCGCACCGATACGCTCGACGTCGACCAGCGCCTGAAGATCACCAGCCTGACCTTCCTCTTCACCGACCTGCGCGGCTCGACCGCTCTCTACGAGCGCGTGGGCGATCTCGCCGCTTTCGATCTGGTGCGCACGCATTTCCGTGTCCTGCACGAGATCGTCGCCACCGAGGCAGGTGCCGTGGTCAAGACCATCGGCGATGCGGTGATGGCGACCTTCCCGAGCCCGGACCACGCGGTCGCGGCAGCCCTCAGGATGCGCGAAGCAATGATGCGGCTAAACGCTGAACGCGGAGCTGAGGATCTGCTCCTGAAGATCGGCATCCACGAGGGGCCATGCCTTGCCGTCAGCATGAACGACCGGCAGGACTATTTCGGCCAGACCGTCAACATCGCCTCGCGCGTGCAGGAGCTGGCCGAACCGCATGTGATCCTCACGACGGAGGCGGTGGTCGGCAATGAGCAGGTTTCGGAGATGTTGCGTGACAGCGGCGTCACCTCGGCCTCCCGTATGGAGGAGCTTCAGGGTATCGCGCGCGAGGTGAGGATTTTCGCGCTGTCGTAAAGGGCCGGACGTTTCAGGTCGTGCGGGCTCGCGAGCAGTGAAACGGCCGCGAACGAGACAAGGCCGCAGAAGAGAAGGCCGCAGAAGAGAAGGCCGCAGAAGAGAAGGGCGCAGATGATGAATATGCCTGCGAGCTCCATCTTCGACGACCTCGATCCCGGCGATGCCCTCGGCGAGGTGCTTTTCGGGCTGATCATGGCGCTGACATGGACGGTCGGTTCTCGGCTCGTGCTGGACGAGGAAGGATTGGATGTCCGCAGCCTCGTCGTTGCGACAATCGGAGGCAACGTTGCCTGGGGCATCATTGACGCCGTCCTGTTCATCCTGGGGACGACATTTTACAGGAGCAGACGTCTTCGGCTGTTTCGGCAGATCAGGGCGGCCAGGGACGAAGCCACTGCGCTCGCCGTCCTCACAAAGGAGTTTCCGGTCGAAGGGGCACCGCTTTCGGCAAAACCCGCCGATGCGGAGGCGCTGTATCGCTCGCTGCTTGCGCTCACACGTCGCTCTGAGCCGGTAAAACTGTCCCTGACGAAATCCGATCTCAGCGCTGCGGTCGCAATCTTTCTGCTGGTCTCGGCCACCGCGCTTCCCGCCGTCATCCCTTTCTTTCTGATCGACCATGCCAACTTGGCGCTGAGGGCGAGCAACCTGTTTCTGATCGTCCTGCTGTTCGTGACGGGTTATGCATGGGCAGGTTTTTCAGGTGGCCGGCCGTTTTATGCAGGTATGGCGATGACCTGCCTTGGATTATTCCTGGTCGCAATCGCGATCGCCCTCGGCGGCTGATGGGATGAACGTCCGACGCCGGGCCTTGAGATAAAAAACTCAACGCAAAATCGTTGCTTTTCTCAAATCGAGAGCCGATGCAACTGACTTATTGCAATCTTTGCGTTTGAATTGTAGCTCTTTCTCATGCGAAACGACTGTCGTTCTGAAGCGGTAGCGAGTCGCCGCCGCTCTGGCAGAAAGTAGAAATGGGGGCATTTCGATGGGGTTTACTGAAGCTGTTCGGACTGTACTGACGCAGAAATACATAACTTTCTCAGGCCGGGCTTCCCGCTCGGAATATTGGTGGTTTCAGCTGTTCAACTGGCTGGTCGGTGTCGTATTTTCAGTTCTGGGTATTTTGACGGGTGGAAATGGTGTTCCGTCACTGACCAACTTCTTCTCGATTATCGGCGGATTGTATGCGCTCGCAACTATCCTGCCGATGATCGCCCTCATGGTTCGCCGCTTTCATGATCGCAATATTTCCGGCTGGTGGATCCTCGGGCTGATCGTTTTGTGTTTCGTTCCGTTGATCAACATAATCGCAATCATCACCATGATCGTGATTACCGTGCTCAGGGGCACGGAAGGCCCGAACAAGTTCGGCCAGGATCCGTTGCGTCCTGAGGTAAGGGCGGAGGTTTTTGCCTAGGGCGTTAGTTTACCTGCAATATCGGCTTACCGAGAGCTCCGTTCCCGGCAAATCCGTCTCGCTTGACGGCGATGCGGAAAATCAACGCAAGATCGTCATTTTCGTGAAAGGGCGAGCCGATACAACTGTATCGCTGCAATCTCCGCGTTTGAATTGTAGCTCTTTTCATGAGGAACGGCTTTCGTGCCAGTTGAGTGGCGAGTTGCCGGCACGCTTGCAGCATGTTGAAATGGGGAATTTCAATGGGGTTTAAAGAATCTGTCAGGACCGTTTTGACGCAGAAATATATAACCTTTTCCGGTCGGGCCTCCCGGTCGGAATATTGGTGGTTTCAGCTGTTCTTCTGGGCGGTACTGATTGTGCTTTTTGCGCTGTACGTTGTGGTCTCCGACGTGGCGCGTGGACCTGACGAATCCCCGTCAATCTCTAATGTTGTGGTCGTCGTCATGGGGCTGTTTATTCTTGCAACATTCTTGCCGCATACGGCCCTTCAGATTCGCCGTTTCCATGATCGCAACACGTCCGGTTGGTTGTATCTCGCGGCGTTGATCTTAAGCTTTATTCCCCTTTTGGGTCGCGGCGTAATCGGCGGAATTATTGCTCTTTCGTCGTTCAAGGGCACGGTAGGTCCGAACAAATACGGGCCGGACCCGCTGCGGCCCGAGATGAGAGCGGAGGTTTTTGCCTGAGACGCATAGCCATTCGTCATGCCGGCTTGCTGGTGGCCCTGTCATTGGCCGCCTCGGCCCAATTTTCACCTGCGCTGGCGCAGGACGGCAGTAGTCAGCAGGGCGGGAAGGGCGACCGTCCCTTCAGCTCTGTCGGCAGCGAATATGCCACGCAATGCGCGCTGAATGGCGTGCGCTGCAAGCTCACCTATGGTGATGGTTCCGAAAAGCGGAAGGCTGTGCCGGACGCGACGCTTTCGCGTGAGAATCGTTCGTTTTCCACGCAGGAGCCAGCCATCGGCGGTTCCGTGGGGGTCGTGCTGGTGCTTGTCGCCCTTGTCGTCGTCATTGGGCTTGCAATGTTTTTCGGCAACGGCGGCGTGCTGCTCTCATCTGCACCGCGTGACGTGAAGAAGCGGCAGGGGGAGGCGCCGGAGAGCTGGCGCACATCGGATGCCGGGACCGAGGAAAGGCCCAATGATGTCCTGCAGCGCATTGCCGCCATGGCGGATCGCCGGCAGGCGCTGGTGCTTTTGCTGCGGCATTGCCTGCTGCACGCGGCCGATGTGACGGGAACACGACTTTTCCGCTCGGATACGGAGCGGGCGGTTTTTGCGCGTCTGCCGGCAACCATGCCCGATCGCGAGCGGCTGGAGAATCTGCTGAGCGAGGCGGAGCTCGTTCATTATGGCGGTCGCCCAGTGCAGGAAGGGCATTTCAGTGCACTTCTGGTCTCGGCGCGGGCCTTGCTGTCGATAGGCAGGCTCAGCCATGCGTAAGGCCGGCCCCATCCTGATCCTGCTAGCTTTGGTCGGGCTTGCGGCGCTGGCGTTTTTCGGGCTGTCGCGGGACAATGATTTCGATCATTCGCCGCTCGGCAACAAGGGGCTGCAGGTTTGGCTGGAAGCCAAGGGCATTCCCGTCGTTCGCTCCGATCCGCATGTCGTCAGGGCGGGTTCGGAGCTCTCGCTGCGCATCCTTTCCCTGCCGACATCAGAAGGAGCGGCTTCCACACCTGCGGAAGACGAAGAAAAGGGCAACGCGGGTTTTGAAGACTGGGCCTCCGAGGCGCTCAAGCAAGGGCTTCCAACGCTGATAGCAATGCCGAAATGGCGTGCCAGCCTCTTGAGGGACGGCATTGCCGGGCCATCGGATCTGCTGGATCTCTCTCTCCTGCAGGGCGAACTCGACAAGATCAATTTTTCGGGGCTTCGCCTGCAGCGCAACGGGCCGGTTTTCGAAAGCGAGCAGCTGGGCCTGAGCCCCGAACGGTCGGGCGAGGTTTCCCTTTATCAGGCACAGACCTTCGACCGAGCGAGCCTGCCAGAGGGATGCCGGCAGATCCTGGGCTTATCCTCGGGTGCGCTGATCATCCGGTGCGAGGACAACGAATATGTCGATCTGCTGTCGGACCCGGATCTCCTGAACAATCATGGACTGGCGCTTGCCGAGAACGCCGGTTTTGCAATCCTGCTGATCAACAATCTGCGCGCCCTCAATGACAAGGGGCCTGTTTACCTCGATGCGACCGGGGCGCCGCTGGATGATACGAAACCCGAGGACGAGGGGCGCAGCTATGAGCGCTCCGGCTCCGATCTCAAGCGCTTCTTCGCCTATCCGCTCTCCATCATCTGGGGCACGCTCTTCGTCGTCGTGTCGATCTGCTTCTGGCGCGGGTTCTGGCGTTTCGGGCCGCCGCTGAAGGACGCATCGGGAAATATCGAGCTATCGAAATCTGCGGCGATCGAAGCAACGGCCCGCCTGCTTCGCCTGTCGGGCAATGACGGGCGGATGGTGTCGCAGTTCGTGCTCCATCTGCTTGCGGACAAGGCGCAATTGCTGTTCGGCCCCGGAGCCGGAAACGAGGCGGGCATAGATCGGCTGTTCAAACGCCTGGCGCGCCGCGACCATGCGGCGGCGCAGGCGCTGCATTCGTCGGCCCAGGCGCTGATCGACCGTGGGCATTTGATGAAATCTGCGGATCTGCACCGCAATCTCGAGACATTCAGGAAATCGCTAGGGAGCGTCGACTTTGGATCTGGGTGAATTTCGCAATCTCATCGCCGCTGTCAGGGGCGAGATCGGCAAGGTGGTGCAGGGACAGGATGCGATCATCGATCTCGTCCTGATCTCGATCTTCTCGGGTGGGCACTGCCTTGTCGAGGGACCTCCGGGCACGGCAAAGACGCTGCTCGCGCGCTCGGTTTCGGCCGCCATGGCGCTCGATTACCGGCGCATCCAGTTCACGCCGGACCTGATGCCGGGCGATGTGCTGGGCGTCAATCTTTTCAACTTCCAGACCAACCAGTTCCACCTCACCAAGGGGCCGGTCTTTACCGACATTCTTCTTGCCGACGAAATCAACCGCGCGCCGCCGAAGACGCAATCGGCGCTGCTGCAGGCGATGAACGAGCGCATGGTGACGCTTGACGGCGTTGATTACCCGCTCGGGCCGGATTTCTTCGTGCTCGCCACGCAGAACCCGATCGAGCAGCAGGGCACCTATCCGCTGCCCGAGGCGCAGCTCGACCGCTTCCTGTTCAAGCTGGTTGTCGATTTTCCTGATCGCGAGACGGAAATCTCGATCCTGTCGCGCCATGCCGATCAGGCGCTGAAAGCCGATATCAGCAAAGCCGGCATCCGGCCGCTGGTCACCAGCGAGGCGCTTGCCGCTGGCCGGGCGCTGATCGACGCGATCCATCTCGACAAGTCGATCCTGACCTATATCGTCGATCTCGTGCGCGCGACGCGCTCGGATGCCGATATTCTCTATGGTGCCTCCACCCGTGCCGCCGATGCGCTTGCTGCGGCCGTGCGCGTCAAGGCGGCCTTCGAAGGGCGGGATTACGGCCTGCCTGACGACGTGCAGGCGCTGCTCACGCCGGCTTTGCGCCATCGCATCGTGCTGTCGCCTTCGGCGGAGATCGACGGGCGTACGCCTGACGATGTGCTGCGCAGCCTCAGGAACCGCGTGGATGCGCCCCGGTAAATGCGGCCGTCCTCACACCTGATCGCGCTTGTTCTTGCCATGGCGGCGCTGACGGTCATCGTCAGCGTGTGGTGGCGCGACATGAGCATGCCGCTCGTCTTCCTGTGGGTGGTGCTGGCGGTCGTTACGGCGGGCGATCTCGTCTTCACGGCGCTGTCGGGGCGGATGGCCGTCGATGTCGATCTGCCGCCGCAGGGTTTTGTCGGCCACGCGGCTCCTTTCACTGTTGTCATCAACAGGCAGAAGGGCAAGCTGCCCGAGGGGATCGATATCCGGCTCGATGCCGCGCCGGAGCTTGTCATCGGCGAGCGTCGCATGGAGCGCGCCGAATCCGGACCGGTGAAGGCATCCTTCGATCTGCAGCTGACGCGGCGGGGGCAGTTTTCGGTGCGCGAGCTCTGGCTGAAATGGCCGTCGCACCTCCGGCTTATCGACAGGATCGTGCGCCTGCCGGTGGCGCGCGAGATCTCAGTTATTCCCGATATCTCGCCGGTGCTGTCAGGCGCGATCAAGACGCAGATCCTGCCGCTCGAAGCCGGCCAGAAGGATTTGCGGCTGCGCGGCGAGGGGTCGGAATTCCATCAGCTCCGGGAATTTGCCGCCGGCATGGATCCGCGCAGCATCGACTGGAAGCGCTCGGCGCGCATGCGCAATCTCGTGGTACGCGAGATGCGGGCGGAGAAAAACCACCAGATCATTCTCTGCGTCGATTCCGGGCGGCTGATGGCCGAGCAGCTCGGCGGCTTCACCAAGCTCGACCGCGCCATCAATGCGGCGCTCGCCATGTGCTGGGCGGGAGGGCTCGCCGGCGATCTCGTCGGCTTCTACAGTTTCGACAGCCGTCCGCGTCTCTTCGTGCCGGCTCTGCCGGGACGCACCGCCTTTCAGCGCCTGCAGACGGTCTGCGCCGAGTTGCGCTATGAAACGCAGGAGACCAACCATACACTGGGGCTGACGCATCTGTCGGGCCGGCTGAAGCGACGCTCGCTGATCGTGATATTCTCCGATTTCGTCGACAGCATCACGGCGGAACTGATGATCGAGAACATCCAGGTGCTCGCGCGGCATCATTTCATCGTCTATGTTGCTCTGCGCGATCCCATGCTGGCAAAGCTGACAGAGCCGGAGGAGACGACGCTCGATGCCATCGCCCGCTCGGTCGCGGCGCGGCAGATCGTGCAGGAGCGACGGGCCGTGATGGAAAAGCTCGCGCGTCTCGGCGTGCTCTGCCTCGACAGCACACCCGAGGCGCTGACATCGGATCTCATTGCCCGCTACATCGAAATCAAATCCCGCGAGATGATATGACGGATCTGCGCATCGACCCCAGGATGGATAGCGGCACGACACCCTATGCCGGCGGGGTGCCGAACGATCTGCTGCGCTCGGCGCGCTTCCGGCTGGAGCGCGAGGCGCACTGGCGCCAGTTGGACCAACTGGTGACACGGGCGGAAGCGGGTGGGGCGGCGGCGCTGAGTTATGACGAGGTGCGAAATCTCGCCGCCGGCTACCGGCAAGCGATGAATTCGCTGAGCGTGGCGCGGGATATCTCGCTTGATCGGGCGCTGGTCGCTTATCTGGAAAGCCTCTGCGCGCGCGCCTATCTCGTCGCCTATGCGCCGCAGGAAAGCCTCGGCGGGCTGATGAGCCGCCTGTTGCTGCGCGGCATTCCGCAGGCGGTGCGCCGCTCGGGCCTGCCTCTCTTCATCGGCTTCCTCGCGCTCGTTCTCGGCGCTTTTGCCGGATACAGGCTCTGCAGCAGCGATCCGAGCTGGTTCTATACGTTCGTGCCGCCGGGAATGGCCGATCTGCGCACACCGGATGCTTCGGCGGATTATCTGCGCTCGACGATCTATGGCGATGAACGGCATGAGGGAGACGGGCTAGCCGCCTTTTCGGCATTTCTCTTCTCCCACAATACGGGCATTGCCGTGCTGATCTTTGCGCTCGGCGTCTTCATGTCGGTGCCGAGCTTCATCCTGACCTTCTACAATGGCCTGATGCTCGGCGCCTTCTTCGCGATGTTTCGGCAGAAGGGGATGGGCTACGACGTTTTCGCCTGGCTTTCCATTCACGGCGTCACGGAGCTTGCGGCCATTTCGATCGCCTGCGCCGGCGGGGCAGGGCTCGGGCTTGCCGTGCTTCTTCCCGGCGCGCGAACGCGTAAAGACGCCCTGCGCCATCAGGCCCATGATGCAGTCAAGCTCGCGATCCTGGCCGCCCTGATGCTCGTCGTGGCGGCATTCATCGAAGGCTTCCTGCGCCAGCTGGTGCAGGATCCGACCTGGCGGCTCGTCATCGGCTGGGGCATGGGTGTCTTCTGGGTCGGCTGGCTTATGCTTGGAGGGCGCGAGGGCAGGGCTTCGCGCGAGCCGGTGCGATGAAACAGCCAAAGCAGTCAAACCAGTCCGTGAGCGAGGGCAAGGACGGCAGGCGCCTCCAGCAGTTCATTCCGCCGGAGGGCGTTCCGATCACGCTCGCCATTGCCTCGCTCGGAAGCCGTCTCGGCGCGCAGATCCTCGACATCATCTTCACGTCGCTTTTCATCCTGGTCTGCGCATTTGCGATCGTCTTTACGGGGGGCTTGCCGGAAAACGCCGCGACGATCCTGATCATCCTCCTGGGGTTCCTGCTGCGCACCCCCTATTACGTTCTCTCGGAGCTCATCTGGAACGGGCGCACGCTCGGAAAAAGGATCACCGGCATCCGCGTCATCAACGTGGACGGACGGCGCCTGACCCCGCATCAGGTGACCGCACGCAACCTCATGAAAGAGGTGGAAATCTTCGTTCCCATGGGCCTTCTCTTCACGATCGGCGCGCAATCGGCGCTGGAAGCGTGGTTGACGGTGCTCTGGCTGCTGGCGGTGGTCATCGTTCCGCTCGCCAACCGCCGCCGGCAACGCATCGGCGACGTGATCGCCGGCACGCTCGTAGTCGACAATCCGCGCTCCGTGCTGCTGTCAGACCTCGCGCTGTCATCTCCTGCCAAGGCTTCGTCGCAGCCGGCATTCGAATTCCTGCCCGAGCATCTCGATATCTACGGAAAATACGAGCTGCAGACGCTGGAGGATGTGCTGCGTGACACGACGAAGAAGCCGAACACCGAAGAGATCATCAAGATCGTGCGCACGATTACGAGAAGGATTCGCTTTGAGGATGCCGTGAAGCCCGGCCAGGAGATGCTGTTCCTCAATGATTTCTATCGCGCCCAGCGCGAGCATCTGGAGAGCCTGAAGCTGTTCGGAAAGGCGCGTGAGAACAAGTATCACGAGCATACGAAGACAGAGGCGAAGAAGCTTGTTTGAGGTGGGTGAGCGGGTCTCGCCGGCTGTTTTGCGCCCAGAAATTATTTTGGAGGGATGATGTAATGAATCTGCGTATTTTAAGCGCGTTGGCGCTCGTTCTTTCTGCCGCGGGCCATGCTCGAGCTGACGATCGCAGAGATCAAGCGGCATTTTATTTTCACTCTTTTACGAAATCGACATGCGGCTTCAACATGACGGTAGAATCGGCAAAAAAAGCTGCAGCCACTCTTGGAATGAGCGATCTTCACGACCCATTGTTTCCGGCATTGGGTGCAGTGTGTGCTGAGGTAAAAAAAGGAAACAAAGGCAAGGTTATCGAGATCCAGGTTCGCGACAGCCACAATGTGCTGCGCAAGGTCACGCTTGAAAAAGCCAAGTGGTGGCAGTGAAGGGGTCGCCGGGATGGACAAGTCGACAGCAGATCAAGACAAAGACGGCTCGAGGGCCGGGATTGATAAAAAGTCGCCGCTTGAACAGCCGGTGTATTATGGCAAATGGAACATGCTTGTTGCGCGTGCCCTGGAAGAAGGCTTCAGGCTTGTCATGAATGATTTCAAAGCGTGGCGTGCCGTGACGAAGAAGAAGCGTAAGACTCCGCGTTAGGCCGTCAGGATTGCGCCGAAAGCTGCTGGTGGCGAAACCCTTTGAAAGTTCAGGACGATGCGCGGAAACAAGTCTCGCCGCGTCCGTAAAACAGAAGTGAAGAAGCCAGTTTGAAGGTGGGGTAGAGAGTGAGCTTCCGGGCCGCGCCTGCTAAGCCCCGCCCTCAAGATTTTTGATATTCGAAACGGGAAATTGGCAATTGAAGTCGGGCAGCTATGTTTCCCCATTAAACAACAATTGTGGATCTATCGGATGTTGCGCAACGTTCTTTTGAATTCGCTGGTTTTTGGCCTGGCCATACAAGTAATCCCCACCGAATTGGCTTTGGCCCAGGACAATCCAAACGTTCAGATAATCCCGCGTGGCGATCCGGCCATGGCCAGAGCTCACGAGAAATCCGAGAAGGGCCTGGACGCCTTCCTTGAGAAATTGAGCAATCCACCGCCGGGAACGGAAAATTACAACATCAAACTGGGCTTTGCGGACAAGGGCAAGGACGTGGCGATAACCACGGATCAGATGGCGCAGGGCGTGGAATTCATGTGGGTCTATCAAATAGAGGCGTCAGGGGATCATTTCACTGCTCTGCTTGGCGACACGCCGGAATATGTCCACAACATCAAGCCTGGTGATCGCGTCGAGTTTGAGAAGTCCGATATTTTCGACTGGCTCTATGTGGAGAATGGGAAGGTAAAGGGAAATTACACCGTTTGCCCGTTGCTGTTGGCCGGTCCGAAAGAGCAGTTGGAAGAATATCGCCTCAATTACGGCATCGTTTGCGACTGATCGTGATATTGCTCGACAGCGCTAGCCGCCACTCTCCCCAACTGCGTCTGTTCGGACGCCCCAACTCCTTGATCCATGCACCGCCGAAACGCAATGGAAACGGCCCGGGTCCGCGATGGACCCGGACCTGATCCAACTACTTGACCGCAGTCACGGTCAGCTTGCCGTCGACGCGTTCAGCGACGAACTCGATATTCTCGCCTGCCTTCAGTTTCTCGAGCATCGCGGCATCCTTGACGCGGAACACCATGGTCATGGCGGGCATGTCGAGGTTCTTGAGGTCTTCATGCTTGATGGTGACCTTCTGTGCCTTGGCGTCGACCTTGTCGACGATGCCCCTGGTATATTCCTGCGCGATGGCGCCTGCAGCAGTGCCGAGGGAGAGCAGGAAGGCGAGGGTGATCCTGATTGCATTCTTCATTTTCGGTCTCCTTTGCGGATGTGTCATTCGGCAGCGACGCTGACGTCGCCGTGCATGCCGGCCTCGTAGTGGCCGGGGATCAGGCAGGCGAACTTGAACTCGCCGCCGGTGGTGAACTTCCAGACGATCTCGCCGGACTGGCCGGCCGTCAGGCGGAGCGAGTTCGCATCGGCATGTTCCATCTCCGGGAATTTCTCCATGACCTTCTTGTGCTCCAGGATCTTGTCTTCCTGGTCGAGCACGAATTCGTGGTCGCTTTGCCCCGCATTCTTGATGGAGATCTTCACCGTCTGGTCCTTGCGCACCTTGATCACGGCGGGCTGGAACAGCATCTTGCCGTCCTCGGTTTCCTTCATGCTGACGCGGATGGTCTGGGTGACCTTCGACTTGTCGCCGGGCTCGCCGACCGCCATTTTTTCACCGTGCCCGCCGGCGTGGCTGCCGGAAGCAAGCGCTGGGCCGGCGATGGCCGCAAGAGCCAGTGCGAGAGTATGAATTTTCATTTCATTTCCTTTGGTTGCTGGGGATTTGCATCAGCCGTGCTGCATCGGCTTCGGCGTGATGGTGGTGTTTGCGTCTTTCGCCTTGGTCGCGTCCGGCAGTTCGCCGGTCCACTCCCAGGCCTGGGTGCCGGGCGGGTTTTCGTACCAGCCCGGATCGGCGTAATCGTCCGCCGAGATACCCTCGCGGACTTTCACGACGGAGAACATGCCGCCCATTTCGATGGGGCCGTGCGGGCCCCAGCCGGTCATCATGGGGACAGTGTTCTCGGGAATGGGCATTTCCATTTCGCCCATATCGGCCATGCCTTTGGTTCCCATCGGCATGTAATCAGGTTGAAGCTTGCGGATCTTTTCGGCGAGTTTCGACTTGTCCGCCCCGATGAAGGTCGGGATGTCATGGCCCATCGCATTCATCGTGTGGTGCGACTTGTGGCAGTGGATCGCCCAGTCGCCGAGATATTTCGCGTCGAACTCGTAGGCCCGCATCGCGCCGACGGGAATGTCGATGCTCACCTCCGGCCAGCGGGCTTCCGGCCGCACCCAGCCGCCATCCGTGCCGGTGACTTCGAAATCATAGCCGTGCATGTGGACCGGATGATTGGTCATGGTGAGGTTGCCGACCCGCACCCGGACACGATCGTTCTTTGAGACCACCAGCGGGCTGATGCCGGGAAAGACCCGGCTGTTCCAGCACCACATGTTGAAGTCGGTCATTTCCATGATCCGCGGCACGTATGAGCCGGGATCGATGTCATAGGCGTTGAGCAGGAAGACGAAGTCGCGGTCGACGCGCATGAACTTGGGGTCTTTGGGATGAATGACGAAGAAGCCCATCATGCCCATTGCCATCTGCACCATCTCGTCGGAATGCGGGTGGTACATGAAGGTGCCTGACTTCACGAGGTCGAACTCGTAGACGAAGGTCTTGCCGACGGGGATGTGAGGCTGCGACAGGCCGCCGACGCCGTCCATGCCTGAAGGCAGGATCATGCCGTGCCAGTGGATGGTCGTGTGTTCCGGCAGCTTGTTGGTGACGAAGATGCGGACGCGGTCGCCTTCGACAGCCTCGATCGTCGGCCCGGGCGACTGGCCGTTATAGCCCCAGAGATAGGCGGTCATGCCGTCGGCCATCTCGCGCTCCACCGGCTCGGCGACGAGGTGGAACTCCTTGACGCCGTTGTTCATCCGATGCGGGAGCGTCCAGCCGTTCAGCGTCACGACCGGCTGGTAGTCCGGCCCGGAGGTCGGGTGCAGCGGCGGCTGCATGTCGGCCGAGGCCATGGCCGGGGCATCCGGCAGGCCCATTGCTGAGGTCTTCGTCCAGGCTCCGGCCGCCATCAGGGCAGCACCGGCGCCGAAGAGTTGTCTTCTGTTGAACATGTGAAAATCCTTTCTCAATGACCGCCGCCGCTCTCGGACGACGAGGCGACCTCGGTCCCGGCCGATGCCGCAGCCGTGCCGCCGCCATAGACGGCAGGCGCGAGGCTGGCGTCCGCGAGCCAGAAATCCCGCTTGGCGTTGACGGAGAGCAGGATGGAGTTGATCTTGTCGCGCGTGTCGGTGAGCAGCTCGAATGTGTTGGTGATCATGCCGTTGTAGGAGAGGAGGGATTCCTCCTCGACCTTGGTGCGCAGCGGGACGACATTGTTGCGGTAGTGGCGGGCGATGTCGTAGTTCGACCGGTAGGCCTCATAGGCCGATCTCGCTTCAGAGCGGACGTTGACGGCCTTCTCCGCCAGCTGATTGGCCGCACGCATGTAGCCAAGCTCGGCCTTGCGCATGCGCGCCTTGCCGGTGTCGAAGATCGGGATCGAAAATTCCAGCTCCCCGGTCGCCGTCGTCTCCCACTTCTTGTCACCGTCTTCCCCGATCTCCCTCTCGGACTCGGCTCCGGCAAGGATCTGGAGATCGGTGACATAGCGGGTCGCTTCGGTCAGGCCGGAGGAACGCGCGGTGGCTTCCAGTTCGAGCCTGGCTACCTGAAGATCGATGCGGTTGCCGAGCGCTTCCGCCTCGATCGTATCGCGTTTCATCAAAGCCTTCGGCAGCGGCGGCAGGCTGTTCGGCACCTGGAATTCGGTGTCCGGGCCCCACAGGCCCATCTGCCTTGTCAGCTCTTCCTTGGCCAGCCGGGCAGCCAGGCGGGCCTTGGCGGTTTCACCGGCGAGTTCGGCTGCGAAGACATGCTCGCGCGCCTGCGCTCCCTTGGCCATCGCCCCGGTCTCGCCAAGCTTTTCGGCAAGCTCGGAGGCCGCATCGGCGGCAGCCTGTGCCCGCTGGAGCTGGGTCACATTCTCCCATGCGGCGACTGCGTTGATCCAGGCTCGGCGCGTATCGGCCGCAAGCTGCAGCGTGCGGACCGCAGCGTTCAGTTGCGCCTGGCGGAAACGCGTATCGGCAATCTCGATATCGCGTTTCCTTGTTATCAGCGCCAGCAGGTTGGTGGTGATCGCGCCCTCGATCGTCTTGAACGCTTCCAGTTCCGGCGTCCCCATGCCGGAGAAGCCGATGGAGACTGTCGGGTTCAAGAGCATGGTCGACTGCCATGCCTCGGCAGCACTCTCGCCAAGATCGGCATAGGCGGCCTGGAGGCCCTTGTTGTTGATGAGGGCGATTTGGACGGCCGTTTCCGCGTCCAGCGTCTTCCTGCCGGCAAGGAGCGCTTTCACCTTGGCGGAGGCCAGTTCGGCTTCCTGCCGGTTTTGAACCCAGACGGTCTGTTTGGAGGCAGCACCGCCGACCTTGGCGGAGACGGTCGCGAAGCCGGCCTCTTTCGCCGCATACTCGGCACTGCTGACGCAGCCTCCGAGGAGGACGGGGAGGGCTGTGAGAGCAATAAGCTTGCGGATGACGGTCATGAAGCGTCTCCCTTTTTGGGAGACTGCTCGTCGTTCTGTTGTCGCCAGGGTTTGGGATCGACCGGCTGGCGGGCGACAAATCCCGACACGGGCGAACGATACTGGATCGGCCGGACGGAATAGGCCTGCCCGACATCGACGGGCGCAATGACATCGGGAGGAAGCGTGGATGCGCAGCCGCCCGCAATAAGCGGCAGCCCCACCACCAATATGGAAGGTTTCATCTTAAAAATCCGAATAATAGACTCTCACGGGCAGGCGCGGTTTTCACCACGGCATGCCTTCGGACCCGCAGATGCGGGAAATCGCTATTCAGATCTTGGGCGGGCGATGAAGAGGCGGCAGTTCGCCGAGGATGCTCTGGTCGTCGGTGAACTGGCGGATCGAAGAGATGACCGGTCCGCCGATCTCGTGTGCTTGCCCGACGATGCCGAAGCCGCCGCAAAAATCCTTGCAGCATTGCTGCTTGGAAAACTGCCCGTCATCGCTCGCGGACGAGCCGTGATCATGCTTTATGGAGGCATTCCGGACGACGCCATGATCGCCCGCAGCGGCGTGATCCTCGCCTGATATGGCGTGGTGGTCGTGCCCGCCTGCCGATATTGCCGGCGGCTGCAGATCGGGGAAAGCCGAACCGTGCATGGCGGCATTCGCATTGGACAGCGTGTATCCCGCCAGCGATACGATGATCACCAGCCGCACGAAAAAGAGCAGTCTGCTCAGCGCGTTCAGATACATTTTGCCCATAACTCAGGAGCTGCCATCAAGGCCGCTCCGCTTCACTATCCTCGACAGGCCCTCCCATGATTCGTGATCGTCGAGAGGCTGTTCGGATCTGCGTCTAGAGCTTCCCCCTACTGGAAGGTCAATATCCTTATCGCGTCCGATTGCGGTTTTATCGATGTCGGCGCTTCAAGTCGCGGTCTGGTCGTTACGCGGCAGGATCATCCGGTCGAGCGTTGCGTCACGCCTGATAAGCGTATGCCAGGCCGCTGCAGTGAAGTGGAGGGCGACCATTGCCAGGATGACGTTCGAGCCGATGACATGGAGTGGTGCGACGGAGAAGGTCAGGTAGCTGGCGACGAAGCCAAGCGTGGCCTGAGCGATGATGACGGCATAGAAGCCAAAGTGGAGGGCCTTTGCCAGCAGCCCCGCACCCATCGGCGATGCCGCCGGTGAGGGCGGGCGCGTGATCCGCAGCAGGAGCCGCAGGCCCATGAGGCCGCCGATCGCCATGCCCGTATAGTTGTGGACCTGGTGCTGAAAGACATCGAAGGATGACGGCTGCATGCCCATGTGCACCGCATGGTGAATCCGCTCGATACTGCCTCCCGTCAGGTATTGCACTGGCAGCAGCCCGGCGATGAGCCAGTGCAGGGCGATCTGGGAAGTCCTGTAACCGTCGCGCATCCGATCCTCCAAATGAGATGAAGGATGCCGTGTCTCGGTAAAGATTGGGTATCGGCAGCAGGATCGCCGTGCCCTCATGGCGCCGCTATGCACGTGGCAACAACAAGACCCGATGGCCAATAACTAAATTTTTACTTTAATTCTTATCGCAACCTTAGATCGCGGTGATGCATGCATCCGTATTATCAAACCGGCAAGGTGCGAATAAGCGCAATGAGAAAATACGCAACGTCGATCCCCTCCCTTGATGGGCATTTTCTGCTCGATATGGTCGAGAGAATTCTGATCGTTTATCTCTTCGCTCGCATCGTCTTGCGCATCGTGCCGGGGATGGGTGATGAATGGGCGATCGTCGATTTCACCCTCCTTCTGTCCGAAGGTGCCTGCGCCGCATTCATCGTCACCCGGCGCACGACGAGAACGACATCGATGAACCCGGCCGACTGGCTGGTGACAGCAATTGGAACTTTGGCGCCGCTCTGTGTCGAGGTGACAAGGGCAACGCCGCTTCTTCCATTGGTGCTGTGCGAAGCGATCCTGATGTTGGGTTTCGTCGTGCAGATTTCCGCAAAGTTCACCCTTCGGCGGAGCTTCGGTCTGGCGCCGGCCAATCGCGGTGTGAAGATCGGCGGTCCCTACCGGTTCCTGCGCCATCCGATGTATGCGGGCTATCTGATGACGCATATCGGCTTCTTCTGCGCGCATCCGACGCGCTGGAACCTTGCGGTCTATTCCGCGGCTCTCGCCGCCCAGTGCTGCAGGATACTGGCGGAGGAGAGAGTGCTGAGCAAAGATACAAGCTACGTCGAATTCATGAAAAGGACGCCCCACAGGCTGATCCCCTTCATCTTCTGATCTTCCGGCTCAAAGGAGCGGCGGCGGGGGATGGGCCGCCGCTGTTTCACCTCCCGCAGCCAGTGGAGCGGGCTCAGTCCGGACCCGCTTCGGTCGTGGCGGCGCTATCCCCAACCAGCTCCCACAGATCCACCTTCTCGGCCCGCCCCTTGACCTGCACCAGTCCCAGCGGGCGAAACGCGAACCGATCTCCCACCGCGTCGTGGATGGCCGCACTCACCAGGATCGACGTGCCGAAATCCTTGTTCAGCCCCTCCAGCCGCGAGGCGACATTGATCGTGTCGCCCATGGCCGTATATTGCTGGCGGGAAATGGCGCCGAAGCTGCCGACGACGGCCGGGCCGGTGTGCAGGCCGAAGCGCGTGAAGAGTTCGGGGCGGCCATTGCCTCTGTTTTCCTCGTTCAGGCGATCGACCGCGGCTTTCATGGCGAGCGCGCAGCGGCAGCCGTGTTCGGCATGATCAGGATCTTCGACAGGCGCATTCCACATGACGAAGATGGAGTCGCCGAGATATTGGATGACCGTGCCGCCATGACGCTCGGCGATGGTGTTCAGGATCTCGAAATAGGCCGAGAGCGTATCGACGACATCTTCGGGCGAATGCCGTTCGGATATGGTGGTGAAGTCCCTGATGTCGGTGAAGAGCACCGTCACGTCCTGCCGCGCCGCCTTGGCGACCGTTCGCCCCTCCGGGTTGACGATGCGCCGGACGACTTCGCGCGGCACGTAGAGGGCAAACTGGCTGATGGCATGGCGGCTGGCGGCGAGCGCTGTCGCCAGCGTATTGATCTCTGTAATCCAGGAATGGGACACGGCCTTCTCGCTGGTATCGAGATCGCCGATCCTGCGCGCCTCGTCGGCCAACCGGTTGAGAGAGCGGCTGACCATGCGCGACAGCAGCACGGATGCGGTGACACCCGACAGGACCAAGGCGGCGGCGATCAGCAGATTGTGCCGGAGCAGCCGGTTGGCCTCCGCCACCAGATCCTCCATCGGCACGATGATTGCGGCGGTGCTGCCCTTGAACAGGCCGGAGACACTGACGGGGGCGATCTGTACTAGATGACTTTCGCCATCGAGCTCGACGCGCGCCAGCCCGCCATTGGCAAAGGCCGGATCACGCCTCAGCCTCGCCACCGTCTCGATGCTGCTGTCGAAGCCGTTGGCCGTCGCGCCGAAAGCGCCAGATGTTCGCGACCATATGGCGATGATCCTGCTCATGATATCGGGGTCCGAATGGGCAATGAGATCATCACGGGCATCGAGGATATAGGCGCGCGCGCGCGGCGAAATCCCGCGCGCGTCCAGGAGCTGGCTGATGGTCCGCAGATGGATGTTGATGCCGACCACTACCTTGGCATCGTCGCGCATGGGGGCTGCGATCGTCAGCGTCGGGACACCCAGCGTTCCCGTGATATAGGGTCCGACGGAAACCGGCACGCCATCCTGAACGACGGACTGATACCAGGGGCGCTGGCGCGGATCGAAGGAGGCGTAGTCAACCTCCCGCTCGCCGATCGGCCTTATCTCACTGTCGAGAAACTGCAGCGTCGAGACGACATCGGCGCTTTGCCTGCCGGCGATCGTCCTGATCGCGAAAGCCGTTCCATCGGGTGCTGCAAGCGTGCGGCGGGTATCCTGCCTTGCTGTGTTGATGACCTGCAGGTAGGAGCCGTCAGGATAGCCGGTATAGATGCTGGTCGCGTTGGGGACGTTTCGCAGCACCTCCAGAAAGAACCCCTGCTTTGCCTTGATATCCTGTGGCAGCGAGGAGGCAAGCTGGGGCAGGGTGGAGGCGAGCGCCACGGCCTCCATGCCGCCCTGCAAGGTATTGCGATATCCCTCGATCAACCGCAGGCTCATGCCGCGCATCTGCTGCACGCCGGCGCTGACCGCAGCATCGCTGCCGCGGCTGAAGGCCAGCCAGATGATCGGCATCGACGTACACAGCAGCGATGCGACGACCAGGACGCCGAGATGCACTCTTAAGGGTCTGGACCAGTGCACGGGACTTCCCTCGAAATGCAGGGCCTCGAAATGCAGGGCCTCGAAAATGCGGGCCTCGAGATGCGGGCGCGTTTTCAGCACGCGTTTCATCCAATACTCGTCCGGCCGTGCAGGAATGAGCGTACCCAGCGGTTGCAGCTAACCGCTTTTCGAGGGGTTATACAAGGCGCTGATGGGAGTAGTCCGTCCGGGTAGGTCAGGCCTGACGGTGCCGATCGCTGGGGCGCGAATGAGAAGCCCGCGATTGAATGGCCTCCAAGCCTCTCGAAAATCGGCGGCGCGCTTCTATTTCCGCCATGGCCGGTATTTTTGCGGGCATCGCCATCGAGGGCGATGAGCGGTGATTTTCGAATGGGGGCTTTCATTGACGGACAATTTCTCTCAGCCCGCCCGCAGGGCCGAATGGACGCTCGCCGATTTCCTCAGCACCTATCGCTACTGGGCCCTGTTTTTCTCCTCGCTGCTTCTGGCTTTCGGCGGGCAGGGGCTTTCGACGGTCTTTCCGCTGATGTCGAGCGAAAGCGGAAGCAGCGTTCAAACGGTCGCGATCTTCTATCTCGGCTCCAATGCCGGCTGGGTCATCGGCGCTTTCCTGGCCTTCGTCGTCGCCTCCCGCCATGGGCGGCCGGCGCTGATCGCGCCGCTCGTCGCCTGCGCCCTTGTCACCAGCATTTTCATCCTGGCGCCGGCGCTCTGGGACGCGCCGGTGTTCCTGTTTTTCTTCGGATTGCCGATAGGCGCGGCGCGGGCGGTTTTCCCGCTGGCGATCGCGATCTTCCTGGTCGGCGGACGGCCCGGCAGGATCGATTTCGGCTGCGCGCTGACGCTGATCTCGACCACGATCCTGACCTCGACCTTTGCGCCGGTCGCCGCCTCCTGGCTCTATCAGGCCTTTCCAGGCGGCCTGGCTGTCGCGATCGGTTTTCTCGCCTGCCTGGTGCTTGCCATTCTCCTGCTCCTGCCGGCGCGGTCTCTCGCCTTCGACGACAGGCCGAGTGAACGCCACAGGCCGATTGCGCCGCAGAAACGATCGCCGCTTTGGGTCGCCGTCATCCTCGCCGCACCACTGGTGCTGATCGTTCTCCTCAGTCTCGGTGTCTATGGCTTTCAGGGCGAGAATACCGGGGCGAGCATCTATTCCGAGGTCGCCCTGCTTCTGGCGTTCGCGGTGCTCGCCATTGCGCTCGCGGCCTTCCTCTATTTCGCCTGGTGGTGCTATCGCATCCATGGAGAGCTTGCGGGTGCCGCGCCCTCGCAGCGGCTGCTCACGCCGATTGCGGGAGTGCTGATCGCCATCCTCGTGCCGCTCGGCCTGCCGGTACTGCTGCTCACGCTCGCCGATCTCCTCAACGATCGCGGCCGCGAGAGCGGAAAGGGGCGCCTGGTCTCCATCGCCTGGCTCGCCTTCTGGAGCTTCCTCTTCCCGCCTGTCGCGATCGCGCTGGTGCAGGATGCCGCAAACAGGAGCTATGACGGGGAGGCGCTGCCGGCTGCATAGGCCGGCGGAAAATATCGCCGGATGGAAAGGATATTGCGCGGCGATCCATGTCACACACTTTTCACGCGACTCTGGCTTCCATCCATGATTATTTCACGCGCTAAACGCGTTTTGGCGGACTGAGCAGGTATAGTGGCTCGCGGGGGTATCGTGTGGCGGGCCCTATAACTGACTTCGAATTCCCGATGGTTTCGGCCTCTTCCGCCTGAATCTTTCGCGACACCACGGCCCTGTTTCGTGGCCACACCCGCCCCATCATGACCATCGCCAATGATGCCGGCGCGCTTGCCCGGTGCAGTCACCAGTGGCTGGATCCCTCACTGTCACGTCATCTTACGATAATGGCCGCTTCAGGCGGAAGCGGCCATTGATCATGAAACCGCGCCCTGCACGGCGCGGATAGTCTACAATTGAAGGGCTCCCACTCGATACTCGGCAAGCCCCCCGCATCGGTTTCGGTCCAAGTAATCCTACTACCGCCGCCTACCTACTTTCGTCGCAGTGAAGACGATTCGCAATTCATCCAAAAGGGTTAGGCCGGGAGCCGGTCATTCGGCTGGCTGGGCGTCGCGATTTCAGCTCCGGAAATGCCTGCCCCGAGCGCCGGCGGGGACATTGGCAACAGCCGCTCGCAACGTAAATGGCGCCACGCATTTACGGTTGCGTACTTCCCGCGCCGGGCGGCTTCGCTATCGTCCTCGGTGGCGAAAGCCGCGAGCCGGGCTGCCCTGGTGAAACAGGCCGGCTGAATTCGTCAACGGAGCTGGAGATGAGCGGAATCGATATATTTGCCTGGATCGTGTTGATCGTGCTGATCGCCAGCACGGTCTTCGTCGTCATCTTTCTCGCGATGCTTCCCGGCATGATCGCCAAGCGCCGCGACCATCCCTGGAAGGAGGCGGTCACCGTCGGCGGCTGGGTGACGCTGTTTCTCGGCTTTGCGCTCTGGCCGCTCGTTCTCATCTGGGCCTATGTCGATATTCCCCGCAAGGCGGTGCCGGAGCGCGCGCCATGATCGTCGTCCTGCTCAACGTCTATCTGGTGATCCTCTTCCTGTTGGTGAAGCTGAATATCATCCGCTTCAGCCTGTTCTGGAAGATCTCTCCTGTCCTCGTCTTCCTGTTCTTGCTTGTCGGCCTGTTCATTCCCATGGGCTGGGGCGCACCGCAGGGCAATGCGCTGGTCGTGCGCAATTCGGTGGCGATCGTGCCCAATGTCGCGGGCGAGGTGACCGATGTTCCGGTCAAGGCCAACACTCCGCTGAAGGCCGGCGACACGCTGTTCAAGATCGATCCGCAGCCCTATCAGGCCAAGCTCGATGCGCTGAAGGCGCAGCTCGGCCTCAACCAGCAGAGGCTGGAGGAGACCACGCGTCTGCAGACGACGGGGGCGGGCCGCGCCTATGATGTCGAGCAGCGGCAGGCGGAGGTGGAGCAACTGACCGCCGAAATTGCCGGTGCTGCGTGGGATCTCGACAAGACGGTCGTGCGCGCGCCGGCCGATGGCTATGTCACCAATCTGGCGCTCAGGGCCGGCGCGCGCGTCTCCAGCCTGCCGCTCGCGCCCGTCATGGCCTTCATCGATACGGCCGATACGATCATCGGCGTCGAGATCGCGCAGATCAACGCCCGCTATGTCGAGCCCGGCCAGGCCGTCGAGATCACCTTCAAGTTCGCGCCCGGCCGCATCTTCACCGGCAAGGTGGAAACGGTCATCCAGGCGGTGGCGACCGGCCAGGTCCAGACGTCGGGGAGCGCCGTGGCGCCATCCGGCATCCTGACGGCGCCGCTCGTCGTGCGCGTGCGCCTCGACGACCAGGCCTTCGCCGCAAGCCTGCCGGCCGGAAGCACGGGAACGGCGGCCATCTTCACCGACCACGTGAAGAGCACCCACATCATCCGCCGCGTGGTGCTGCGGCAGGTCGCGATCATGAATTACATCAATCCGTTTTGAGGGGCGGGGCGGCGCCGAAAGGCGGGGCCGGCGGATGGGAAGCCGCCGGCGGCGTCAGATAATTCTCCTGTGGTTGTTCCCTCCCATTACTCGCGCCAGGCGGGCGGCGATGCTAGAAATCGGCTGCTAACCGGGGTTATCTAATGAAAAAATTCATTCTCGCCGTGGCTCTTGCCGCGACACTCGCCGCCTGCGCGAAAAGACCTGACGCCATCGTGCAGGCCGACATTCCGATGCAGGCCTACACCAATCTCGGCTGCCCGCAGATTGCCCAGCTCCACACCACGGAAAAGAAGAAGCTCGACGATCTCTCGAAGCAGCAGATCTCGGCCGCCAATGGGGATGCTTTCGGGGTGTTCCTGGTGGGCGTGCCGATCGGCAGCGTGGCCGGTGGGGATAAGGAAGGCGAGGTTGCGGTGTCGAAGGGGAAAGTGTCGGCGATGGAGAGCGCGGCGCTTTCGAAGGGGTGTAAGTTGTAGGATGCTGGGTGAGAGGGGAGGTTGGCGGCAAGAGCACCGGGGCGGCAACCCTTCCCGCCGTCATCTCTGTGCTCGTCACAGAGATCCAGCCATCGCGCGTCTGTGCTGTGAATGGATCGTTTTCTGCGAAGGAAGAAGGCGAGGTCGACGGGCACATAATCGCCGATGGTGAGCGGAGTTATGTCGGATGCGTACAAGTTTTAGGCGAAGAGCGGAAGTTGCTTCGGTTCGATCAACGCTTGGAGTAAAAGCTAGGCTTCGGGAGTCCGCCGCGCACGACGACAACAACAATCGCAACGGAGGAATTCCCAACGCGATGGAGGAAGACGTCAATATCTTCCTCTACATTTCCCACCGGTGATGATTTGGCACAAGACTCTAACACCGATAAGAGAGCTAACCGCTTGCCAAGCCCCAGTGCGTAGGCTGCAGCCTGATCGAAGTACTTTGAAAAATCTTTTGCGTATAATACCTGATTATTCTCTACCTTCAGTTCTATGGGTATGTCTCGAAAGGTAAGGTCCGTGATGCCTCCAGCGGCTTCGGGGTGGCCATGAAGGTCGCCACCAATCTCCGAGCGCATCCTCAATAACCTAGTTGTCTCCTTTTGAAATTCGCGCTCTGACGTGTTGGCCGAAAAAGTGGCATCGCGCAAAGCCGAGGCTGCAATGCTTCCGAAGCCACCAAGAACTGTCATGGCGTTGGCCAGATCATCCTGGTTTAAACCAGGAAATGACCTCAGACGGTTTCGAATAGCAAGCAAATGGCGATCTACGTTGCTGAAACCTGTCAGCGGGTTTGTAGCAATATCACTGCCTTCTAGAACCAGACGTCGGTGCCCCACTATCTGGATGTCGTTGTAGGCAGTCATGTCATCGAACTCTGCGGTGTAAAGAAACTCATAAGGCCTCGAACCGAAGGAATGTGCGATCTCTAGGACAGCTCGGCCTGTACCCGTGAGGGTGAATGGACCAGTCCCATCAGGCTTCTGAAACTTAAACTTAGGGAGCCAATCGCGTTCTCGGCTATCGATTGTCACCGGCATAAGTGACAACACTTTAGCCCGTTTCGGCCAGTTTGAAACGCGCACTTCAATCGTTAGGTCGTAGGCTGTCTCTGGTTTGAGGTAATTCCAGTGCTTTGCGGGCTGTCCGTCAATATCGAATTTTAGGAAGGCGACGGTCGTGTCGAGTTTTTTGGCCGCGGCCGAGCTGTCTGTGCTGCCAACCGCTATTCCAACTCGACCTATGTCATGCTCCACGACATTGGCGAACATAAGCAGAGGCAGGGCCCATCCACCCATCAACGATTGTAAGTCGCCAAGGTCAACAGGATCATGGAGTTTGTTGACCCGATCGAGAACTGAAACCAACTGCTCAACCTGTGCAAAACTCGCGGTTCGATCAATCTCAGATGCTCTCATTTTCGTAGCACTCAAGAAACGCTGAGCATCGGGCTCCGCATTTCGAATGGCGCGTTTCCATTCAGCTAATGACACGAAGAGACCGGAGGCTGCGCCGTATGCGCGGTATTGATCCTCAACGTTCCCTTTTGCCATTGGAGCGATAGCCTGCTCGAAGGTTGACCATGCGTCTCGTAATTGCTCCACAGCCTGCGGCGATGGCGCTAGCGCGTTCTTGACAGCTGCGGCGAGACTAATCCGAGAAGAAAAAGCGCGGCGGAACATCTCGAATTTCGGCTCGTTCTTCATTCTCGATCTCCAACTTGGCGCTTAGCTTTTCCCAATGTTCGATCAGTGCGGTTATGTCTTCACCGTCGGCGACAGCGCCTTCTATCGCAGCGGCGGTTTCTACCAAGGAAGCTTTAAGCCGCCATTTCTCGTACCGATTTTCCGCTGGAATCGCGGCCAAAAGAACCTGTGAGCGATCACGCGCTAATGAAAAGCGACCGGCCTTGGTCAGCGCGGAAATGAGAAGCAGGGCCTCGGCGAAGTCCTCTGGGCGAAATGGCTTTAAGGCATCAAATGCGGCTTCTATGTCATCGGCACATGCCCGTAGTTCATGCTGCGGAGCTCGCAGAACGACCGTGACGCAATCGTCGATGGATATAGAACGAGTGTATTGGTCAGCAAGCGCTTTCAGTGCCACTTTCACGAAGCCTGGAACGTCCTGGAAGCTATAGACCAAATGGTCAACCGCCTCATACAGCGCGTGGCCTTCAAGCTTTAACAGCAGGCCGGAGAGGAAGACTCCGAGCGCACCCTTTTTTTGTTCATCTGTGAGACAGAGTATCGCAAAAACGTCGATACACTTGACCAAGAATTCTTTATCCTCGCCTTCCTGAGCGTAATGAACGACAAGGTTCCATATCGCTGCATTGAGCAGTGATCGCTTGTCGTCTGGAAAAAATCTCCTTCGTAAGGCGTGGATAGCTCTGCGATGCACGATAACGTAGGGGTCGCTCAAAAGTATCGCAAACGCATGAAAAAAGAGGTCCGGGAAATTCTTTTGCATCTCATAGGGCACGTTTTCCCATGCTTGCGCAGCACTTGCACGCACCAGCGCGCTTTCGTCCATCAACGCTCGATACCAGTCGGATAAAACCTGATTGAGGCTTTCGACGCCTGTCAGGAGTTTCGAAACATGAACAATCATGTTCCCACGCATTTGGGTTTGGTTCTCCGGCAGATGGCGGTAGAGGGTAAGAAAGTCTTTTACGCCCTCGTTGCCCTTCGCTCGCGCTCCGATGGCGGCCCAATCGATTAATGCGCCCTGCAAGCGATCTATAGCGGTGCGCTTATTGCGTCGGTCCATCTCTGCAAGGAATTCATTAGCGACCTCCAAGGAGTGCTTCTCCTCAAGCCGCTCATACTTGTCACTCAATGTAGCTGCTGCGCCGATTAGTTCATCCAGAAGCTCCGCTGCGAGTTCCGCGAGTTCATCCCACGCGTGCATAAAAAATTGCGCCGCGTCATCGGTCGCTTCTGGCCGGTCGACAGCAGCCCAAAGTAGCCTACGAAACGCTATTCTTTGCGGCTTTCCGATCGTTTGCTTTTTTCGATAACCGTGTTTCAAGACGGATCGATACGTCCTATAGGCTTCGCGTTTTCCAATATCGTCATTATCTCGGAGAAACGATTGAATGATGGTGTCCACTTCATCCGGGAAAAGTTCGAGGCACTTAGAAGCGGCTTCCTGTAGGTAGTATAAGACTGCACTATCTCTGCGCTCTTTGGGCAGGAGGGTTCTTCTCCGCATCAGTTTCGCGAAGATGCTTCGCGCATGTTTTGCGAACAGCTGATCATTGTCTATCGCAATGATTGCTTCCGTTGCAGCGGCGATCTGACCAGCCTGGGTGCTGGCAAGAAGATTCTCGATCTCCCTACTGACGTCGTCTTGCCTTTTCGTGAACAAAGACCTGATCGGGGCGCTGTCGTAACTCCGCGTCTCGTTTCCGATTCTCATACTCGGCGGGGCCGGAACAGCCATTGATACGAAACGGCGGATCACCTTTGAGAGGTTTTCAAGACCTAGTCTGTGAGGATTCGCTAGGACATAATCGACCGCTTCTGGTGATTTTACATAGCTGTCGAGCAACCTGACGGCGACGGCGATCTTTTTGTCGGGATCGAGGCGCGCTCGGATAAGTGCTTTGGCGGCGTGAATGGAATAGGGAAAATACTCTTGGGTTGCCGCGGGCAACAGATGATCGATCACCTTCTGTCCGAAGGCCTCCGGGGCGAGGTTTGCGAGCTGTTCCAACCGGGGATCATCGCTTGGAATATCATCGGCATCTAGCTCGTCTATTAAATCGAGAACAAAGGTCTCTTCGAGTGACAATTCGCTCCGCAGTTCTGCGCGTTCTTCCTTTCGCGCCTGCTGTTCCTGCTTGCTCTTCCGCCGTTTAGCATCCCGTTCGAGCTGTCGTTGCTCGATAGCTCGTTCTCTAGGCCCAACAAATTCCATGATATTCGGGATGCCTACCGGAACCCGTTTATCGCATCCTTTGCAGTTATTTAAATAGAAGTCGTAGGCTGCATCCTCTAGAAGCCAGCCGAACATTGAGTTCTTCTTTGAAAACTTGCATCGAACACCCATGTGACCGATCGGAAGACCGGTGGCCTCCTCGATCATTCCTCGGCCTGGCATCCTGGCGAACTCTGCGTGGAAACACCAATTATCGAGAAGCTTTTTTGTCTTTAGGTTCCTTTGGCCTGCCTCGACGGCTTGCTGATAGTCACTTTCGAAATCTTCCATGTAAGAACACCCCGGAGCCTGCCACGGCAAGTTGAGTTCGCAGCAGGGCTACACGCCGAATCCACTTGTTCAGCTCACATTACCGGATTCAGGAACGTTTTGCTCCTTGGTGTTCAGATAATCACCTAGAAATTGTAGGGATTGGGGCGACCGGTAGACGCATCACTACCATGTCCGACAAACAGGACCGGTGATTTCAATTGGTGCAAAGCCGACGACATCATTGATACGCCATGTCCCCTCACAACCGCGCCACCCGCCTCAAATGCTCGGCCGTCGTCGTCTGAAACCCAAAAAACTCCAGATAGGCCGGTATCTGCTCAAACAGCATATCCGTCCCCACCTGATACCTACACCCTCTCTCCCTCGCCGCAGCCAGAAACGGCGTGATCTCCTCCTTCATCACCACTTCACCCACGAAAGTATCAGGCGAAAGCCGCGTCACATCCAGCGGCAGCGGGTCGTCCTTGCGCATGCCGAGTGGCGTGGCGTTGATGACGATGTCGAATCCATCCGGGTCGTTGGAGCCGGTGGTGACCTTCGTTGCAGGATACCAGGTGTTGAGGCGGGTTTTGAGGCCGTCGAGGACCGCCTTGTTGTCGTCGTGGAGGGCGAGGTGGCCGATTTGGGCGGAGGCGAGGGAGGCTGCTATGGCCGAGCCGACGCCGCCGGCGCCGATGACGAGGGCCTTGGCGCCTTCGATCGTCTGGCCCTTACGCTTGAGGCCGCGGACAAAACCTTCGCCGTCGAACATGTCGCCGATCAGTTTTCCGTCGGCGCCGAGGCGGATGGCGTTGCAGGAGCCGGCGACGCGGGCGTTGGTGGAGATCTCGTCCAAGAGATCCATGGTCGGGATCTTGTGCGGCATGGTGATGAGGGCGCCGTGGATGTTGGATAGGCGGAAGACGAGTTTCAGGAAGGCGGGGTAATCTTCCGGCCGGCAGCCCATCGGCACGACGACGGCGTCGATGCCCTGTTCCTCGAAATAGGGATTGTAGATCAGCGGCGCCTTGAAGCTTTCCGTCGGATAACCGAGATGGGCGATCAGCCTGGTGGTGCCGCTAATCATGGGATTTGCCTTTTAGGAATATAGTCCTTCCTGAGATCGCGGATGCCTTGATCGCCTCGATGACCTCGAGCGTGGCGAGGCCTTCCCGGCCGCTGACGAGGGGTGTGGCCGTACCTTCGATGACATCGCAGAAATGCTGGAGCTGCAAAGTGAGCGGATCGGCCGGGGTGACGGGCAGGCGCTCCTGCGTCAGCTTCTCGCGCCAGTCGGGGCTGCCCTCGTTGGTCCAGAGGGTGAGATCGGGGATCGTGAGCGCGCCTTCAGTGCCGCCGATCTGGTAGCAGAACTGATCTTCCTGCGGGAAGCCGGGGTTTTCCCCTGACGTGCGCTCCCAGCTCCAGGGCGAGGGCACGGCGTCGGTGGCGCTCAGCGTGGCGAGCGCGCCGCTTTCAAAACGCAGGAGCACGGTGGCGGTATCCTCGACCGCATGGCCGCGGGCGGCATTGCTTTCCATCGCATGCACGCTTTCGACTTCGCCGATGAGATGGCGGAAGAGATCGACATCGTGGATGAGGTTGATGAAGATCGGCCCGGCGCCGGGTTCGCGGCGCCATTTGACCTCGAAATAGTCATCGGGCTTGGCGACCCAGAAGCTGCCATGGACGGAGCGGATGCGGCCGAGCCGGCCGCTTTCGAGGAGGCTTTTGGCCTCACGGATAATAGGGTTGTGGCGGCGGTGATGGCCGACGAGGATGGGCACGCCGGCCTGTTCGGCGCGGGCTACGAGGCCTGCTGCGGCCCTGGCATCGTCAGCGATCGGCTTTTCGATGAGGACGGGGATGCCTGATGCCACCACATCGTCAGCATTTGCCACATGCAGCTGGTTGGGGGTGGCGACGATCACGCCATCCGGGCGGGCCTCGGTGAGCGCTTCGGCAAGGTTTGCAAACCAGGGCAGGCCATTTGCGCGGGCTTCGTCGCGGGCGGCGGGCGAGGGGTCGATGATGGCGGCAAGCGTGGTGCGCGGCTCGGCGAGCACGCCTTCGATATGGCGCTTGCCGATCAGCCCGGCGCCCATGACCGATATCTTGACGGGGTCTTTTGACATGGAGGTTCTCCCGGTCTTCGGCGGCTAGTTGCGCAGGATTTCGCCGAGGAATTTGCGGGTGCGCTCGTGGCGGGGATTGGTGAAGAATTCGGCCGGGTGCGCCTCTTCCACGATTGCGCCGCTCGCCATGAAGATCACCCGGTTGGCGACCTGGCGGGCAAAGCCCATTTCATGGGTCACGCAGATCATCGTCATGCCTTCCTCGGCAAGGCTGATCATCGTATCCAGCACTTCCTTGACCATCTCCGGGTCGAGTGCCGAGGTCGGCTCGTCGAAGAGCATCACCTTGGGGCGCATGCAGAGCGC
The DNA here is from genome assembly GCF_014873945.1 of Rhizobium viscosum. Classification (NCBI taxonomy): domain Bacteria; kingdom Pseudomonadati; phylum Pseudomonadota; class Alphaproteobacteria; order Hyphomicrobiales; family Rhizobiaceae; genus Rhizobium; species Rhizobium viscosum. The sequence continues at coordinate 3,856,524 of NZ_JADBEC010000001.1, forward strand.
GCGCGCAATTGCCACGCGCTGCTGCTGGCCGCCCGAGAGCTGCACCGGATATTTCTCCGCCTGTTCGGCAATTTTTACGCGGGCGAGCAGGGTGCGGGCGCGCTCTTCGGCTTCGGCCCTGGCGACGCCGAGCGCGCGCATCGGCGCCAGCATGCAGTTCTGCAGCACCGTCAGGTGCGGGAAGAGGTTGAACTGCTGGAAGACCATGCCGACTTCGCGCCTGATCGCATCGATTGCCTTGGCCTGATTGCCGAGCAGGATACCGCCGACGCGGATCTCGCCCTTCTCGTAGGTCTCCAGATGGTTGATGCAGCGGATCAGCGTCGATTTTCCGCTGCCGGAGGGGCCGCAGAGCACGATGCGCTCGCCGCGGTGCACATCGATATTGATATCGTGCAGGGCCTGGAAGGCGCCGTACCATTTCTCCACATGGCTCATGGTGATCATGGTTTCGCCAATCGTGACCTGATTGGGGGACGGGGCGGGTGCTGTGGTCATGGTGTTGTTTCCGATCGCAGAGTGCTTAGCGCGCGTGGGCCGCGTTGAAGCGCCGCTCCAGGCGGGCGCCGAGGATGGTCAGCGGGCAGCACATCAGGAAATAGAGGATGCCGACGATGCCGAAGACGGTGAGCGGCTGGAAGATCTGGTTGGAGATGATGTTGCCGGCGCGCGTCAGCTCCGTGAAGCCGACGATCGAGGCGAGCGAGGTGCCCTTGATGAGCTGCACCAGGAAGCCGATCGTGGCCGGCAGCGAAATGCGCAGCGCCTGCGGCAGGATGATATCCTTCATGCGCGAGACATATTTGAGGCTCAGCGCCTTGGCCGCCTCCGTCTGGCCGCGCGGCACGGCTTCGATCGCGCCGCGCCAGATCTCGCCGAGATAGGCGCTGGCATGGAGCGTGAGGCCGATCGCCACCGCCTCCCAGGCATCGAGCCTGAAGCCGATGAGTGCCAGGCCGTAATAGGTGACGAAGAGCTGCATCAGGAGCGGCGTGCCCTGGAAGATGGCAATGTAGGCCGATGTCGCCCGCTCCAGCCACGGCATGCCCGAGGTGCGCGCCAGCGCCACGGCAAGGCCGGCGATGCAGCCGCAGACGAAGCCGACGGCCGACAGAAGCACGGTCCATTTCAGGCCGATCAGAAGGAAGGTGAATTCTTCGCTGCCCATGGCGCCCTCACTTGACCGGATAGGTGAAATAGCGGGCCGAAAAGAGCGCGAAGAGGCGCATCATCAGCCAGGAAATCACGAGGTAGAACACGGTGATGGTGAAATAGACCTCGAAGCTGCGGAAACTGTCGGATTCGATGCGCTGTGCCACCGAGGTCAGCTCATAGGCGGAGATCGCCGAGCAGATGCTGGTCGAGAGCGTGAGCAGCACGAATTGGCTCGTCAGCGAAGGGTAGATGGCGCGCAGCGCCGGCTTCAGGATGATCAGCCGGAAGACCTGCACCTTGTGCAGGCCGAGCGCCAGGCCCGCTTCCATCTGCCCCTTGGGAATGGATTGCACGCCGCCCCTGATGATCTCGATCGCATAGGCGCCGCCATTGATGCCGAGCGCGATGATCGCCGTCGGCGTCGGGTCGAGCCGGATGCCGATCAGCGGCAAGGCGAAGAAGAGAAAGAAGATCTGCACCAGGAAGGGCGTGTTGCGGATGATCTCGACGAAGCCGATCACCAGCCAGCGCAGCGCCTTGATATGGGAATCCCGCAGCGCCACGCCACCGATGCCGATGATGACGGCAAGCACCATGCCGCAGAGCGCCAGCAGGAACGTGCCGAGACAGCCGAGCAGCAGGCTCGGCAGGCCATCGATGACGGGCGTGAAATCCAGTTGATAATTCATGCTGCTTTTGCCGCTCCCACCATTCCGGCCATGGCCTCGATCGCCAGCTCGTAGCCGCGGGCGCCGAAGCCGATCATGATGGCGGTGGCGACACGCGAGATCAGGGATTTATGGTAGATCTCCTCGCGGGCATGGACATTGGAAATATGCAGCTCGATCTTCGGTGCGTCGAAGGTTTTGAGCGCATCGAGAAGTGCAATCGAGGTGAAGGTATAGGCGGCGGGATTGATGATGATGCCGCAGGCCTCCTTGCGGGCCTGATGGATGCTTTCCACCAGCTCGCCCTCGAAATTCGTCTGGCGGAAATCGATCGCAAAGCCGAGACTTTCGGCCCTGGCGAGGCACATCTGCCTGATATCGGCGAGTGTGGTGGAGCCGTAGATATGCGGCTCGCGCTCGCCGAGCAGGTTGAGGTTCGGTCCGTTGAGGACGAAGATGGTTCTGGTCATGTCGCGCACCTCAAACGGGGCAGGGCTAGTTGCTTGGTCATCGGCATAGGGGTGCCGTGGACGGACATCGAAATGTCCGGCTGTTTTGTGGGATTTTGCCCCTCGCTCTGTCGTCATCCTCGGGCTTGTCCCGAGGATCTAATCAGGCCGCGGCAGGTGCTAGGGTCCAGGACCTGTTGCGACGGCGACGCGGGTGCTGTCGGCGGTCTTGTCTCTCACGTCCGTCGTGCATTGGCCGTCGGCAGATCCTCGGGACAAGCCCGAGGATGACGGAGGAGAGGAAGGCGGGCCGAATTCTCACGGGGCCTCGTCCCGCCCTTACCCCAATCAGCCGGCTGTGAACGAAATGCCCTCGAGGCTCTTCGGGAATTCCGGAACCGGCACCTTCATCCACTTGTCGTAGATCACCTTCAGCTCGCCATTGGCCTTGATCTTGTCGATGAAGGCATTGATCGAGGCGTTGAGTTCCTTTTCGCCGAGACGCGTGCAGGCGCCGTTATAGAGCTTCTGGAATTCCAGCTTGTTTTCGAATTCGCCGGGGCGGGCCTTTTCCACGCGGTCCATATAGAAAATGTTGCCGCCGAGCGCATCGACCTGGCCGGAAACCAGCGCCTGGACGCTTGCCGCATCGCCGTCGAAGCGGCGGATGGTGGCGGTGGACGGCGCATTCTTGGTGACCTGCGTGTCCTGTGCGGCGCCCTTGGCGACTGATATGGTCAGGTTCGCCATATCGTCGTTGGTCTTGATCGACTTGTTCTTCGGGCCGATCAGGACGATGGCATTGGCATTGTAGGGCTGGCTGAACTGCACCGCCTTGGCGCGATCCGGCAGCATGGCCATGGTGGCGAAGAGCACGTCGACGCGGCCCGATGTCAGCGCCGGGATGCGGTTGTTGACTTCGAGCGGCACGAACTCGACCTCGACGCCGAGTTCCTTGGCATAGGCGGTCGCCATATCGGCGTCAAAGCCATCCTGCTTGCCGGCGCTGGTGACGAAGCCCCATGGCGGGTTGTCGCCCTGGATGCCGACGATCAGCTTGCCGCGGGCCTTGATTTCATCGGGGGTAACGGCAGCGGCCGGGTTTGCAAGACCGATGGCGGCCACGAGAGCGGCGGCACCCAGCATGGCGCCACGCCGCGTCAGCAAAGACTTCAGCATTGGAATTCTCCTCCTTTTTGATAGCCGTCAAAAACGGCCTCACAGTCATCCTCTCCCGACTGTTCGCATCATGTTTGCCAGAGAGGCGCTCGTAAATCAACATAGTTTTTGAAAATCATATGAGACTTTTCATTTGATCAATTGAATTGAAATCCTCACGACATTCGCCATAATGCCATCAGGAGGGTCGGTGGCTCTGTCCATCGCGGCCCGAACGAGGAGGATTTGAAGCCATGAAGACCTCGATTGCGACGGTGACGCTCTCAGGCGAATTGCCGGAAAAACTCGAAGCGATTGCGCGCGCCGGCTTTGACGGCGTGGAGATTTTCGAAAACGACTTCCTGGCCTTTGACGGCAGCCCTGCCGATGTCGGCAAGATGGCGCGCGACCTCGGGCTCACCATCACGCTCTTCCAGCCCTTCCGCGATTTCGAGGGAATGCCGGATGCCTTGCGCAGCCGTACCTTCGACCGCGCCGAGCGCAAGTTCGACATCATGCAGGAGCTCGGCACCGACATGGTGCTCGTCTGCTCCAATGTCTCGCAGGCGGCCCTTGGCGGCATCGACCGGGCCGCCGCCGATTTCCGCGAGCTCGGGGAGCGGGCGGCCAAGCGCGGACTGAAGGTGGGCTATGAGGCGCTTGCCTGGGGCCGCTTCGTCAACGACCATCGCGATGCCTGGGAGATCGTGCGCCGCGCCGATCATGAGAATGTCGGGCTGATCCTCGACAGTTTCCACTCGCTGTCGCGCAAGATCGATATCAATTCCATCCGCTCGATCCCAAAGGAGAAGATCTTCATCGTCCAGCTTGCCGATGCGCCGCTGATCGATATGGACCTGCTCTACTGGTCGAGACACTTCCGCAACATGCCGGGCGAGGGCGATCTTCCCGTCACCGAATTTACCGAGGCCGTGGCCTCCACAGGTTACGACGGCTTCTTCTCGCTGGAGATCTTCAACGACCAGTTCCGCGGCGGCTCGACACGGGCAATCGCCGCCGATGGCCATCGCTCGCTGATCTATCTGGCCGACCAGATCCGCCGCAAGGTGGAGACCTCAGTCGGCATCGACATGCCCGCGCGCGCCGCCGTCAAGGGCGTCGGCTTCATCGAATTCGCGACCGATGACGAGGAGGCGGTGGAGCTTGTCGGCATTCTCGAAGCGCTCGGCTTCCGCAAGGCGGCGGTGCATCGCTCGAAGAAGGTGACGCTCTTCCAGCAGGGCGATATCCGCATCCTCATCAATGTCGATCCCGAAGGCTTCGCCAATGCCGCCTATGCCGTGCACGGCACATTCGCCTATGCGATGGCGCTCGTCGTCGAGGATGCGGCGCAAGCCTATGCGCGCGCGCTGGCGCTCGATGCCGAGCCCTTCACCCAGGCGGTCGTCGAGGGCGAATTGCAGCTGCCGGCGATCCGCGGTGTGGGCGGCGGGCTGATCTATCTCATCGACGAGAAAAGCCCGCTCGGCCGCTTCTCCGAGATCGATTTCGAGCCGGTGCAGGATAAAGGCGCGGTCGAGGATGCCGGCCTTCTGCAGGTCGACCACATCGCCCAGACGGTCGCCTATGACGAGATGCTGACCTGGCTGCTCTTCTACACCTCGATCTTCGAAACCCGCAAAACCCCTGTCGTCGACATTATCGACCCATCAGGCGTGGTGCGCAGCCAGGTGATCGAGAATGAGGCGGGCACGCTTCGCATCACCATGAACGGCGCCGAAAACCGCCGCACGCTCGCCGGCCATTTCATCGCCGAGAAATTCGGCTCCGGCATCCAGCATCTGGCCTTTTCCACGGACGATATCTTCGCCACGGCCGAGCGCCTGCGCGCGAAAGGCTTCAAGCCGCTGCCGATTTCGCCGAATTATTACGACGATGTGGAAGCCCGCTTCGGGCTGGAGCCGGAGCTGACGGAGCGGCTGAAGGCGGAAAACATTCTCTATGACCGGGATGGGGAGGGCGAGTATTTCCAGCTCTATAGCGGGACTTACGGGGAGGGCTTCTTCTTCGAGGTAGTGGAGCGGCGGAGCTATCGCGGTTATGGCGCGCCGAATGCGATTTTCAGGATTGCGGCGCTGAAGAAGCAGATGCGGCCGGAGGGCGTTCCGAGGGATGCGGGGTGAGGGTGGGGTCTTAACTCAATGAAATAAAAGGCGTTCGCGGCACCCCCCTCTGCCCTGCCGGGCATCTCCCCCACAAGGAGGGAGATTGGCTGGGAGCGCCGGTTTCCCCAAACAACCAACGTTGCAGAACTGCACGACGTCAGCGATATGCGGAGGTCAGGCCGCGGGTCGATCTCCCCCCTTGTGGGGGAGATGCCCGGCAGGGCAGAGGGGGGTGCCCCACGGCATAACCCCCATGGCGTGCCCCGTGACACTCAGGACGCCAATGACAAACCCCGCTCACCCAATCCGCCCACTCTTCAGCACATGCGCCACACCACTCTGCACATGCCGCCGAATAACCGCCCTGGCACCCTCGACATCCCGCTTCAGCGCCAGCTCGAACAGCAGCTTGTGATCATCCACCACAGCCTGTCCGCGAAAACTCTGCGCCAGCATATGATAGCGCAGAAACCGGTCGAAGACCGAGGACAACGTCGCCATCAGCGTTGCCGAATTGCAGGCGGAGACGATCGCCTGATGAAACTCCCAGTCATAACGCACCCAGTCGACGGTCCTTGAGGCATCGCCCGCCAGAAGCTTCCGCTCGGCCGCCGCCAGCTTGTGGTGGGCGGCGACGATGCGGCCTTCCCATTCCAGGTTGCCGGCGGCAAAGGAAAGGCCGATCGCATGGGTTTCGAGCACGGTCCTGAGATCGGCAAGCTCCTCCAGCTCCTTGATCGAGGCCGGGCTCACCTCGAAACCGCGCTGGCCCTCGGCGAGCACGAGGTTTTCCATGGCAAGGCGGCTCAGGATTTCGCGCAGCGACGAGACGCTGATCGAATAATGTTCCCGCGCCTGCTCGAGCTTGATCCTGGTGCCCGGCGCCAGCACGCCGGAGATGATATCCTGCCGGACCTGCCGGAAGACGACATCGCTGATCGTCTCGGAGGCTTCGCTTGCCATTTTCGGCACGGGTTTTTCGCTGCGCATCAGGCTGTCATCCCCTGGCCTGCGCGGGCAGGGCGGCCAGCAGCCCCCGGCCGAGCGCATGTTCGACGCCCGCCTGGATATGGCGCTGCAGGATCTCCTTGGCGGTCTTGCTGTCGCGCCTGAGGGCTGTCTCCAGCAACTGCCGGTGCTCCTCTTCCGCCACGCTGCCGCGATAGGAAAGCGCCACCATCTGATAGCGCAGGTATTTGTCGAAGACGGCCGAATGCGTTTCCATCAAAAGGCGCGAGCCGCAGGCGGCAATCAGCGCCTGGTGAAACTCCCAGTCATAGCGCTTCCAGTCTTCGGCCTGGCTGGTATCGCCCGTCGCCATGACCTTTTCCATGCGTGCCAGCTTGTAATGGGCCGACACCAGCTGGGCCTCCCATTCCACATCCCCCTGTTCGAAGGATTGTTCCAGCGCATGTTCCTCCAGCAGCAGCCTCAGCGCCGCAATCTCCCTGAGGTCGGCGACGGAAACGCCTGCCACCTCGAAGCCGCGCTGCCCTTCGGCAACGACGAGCCCTTCCGAGGTCAGCCGGTTCAGGATTTCGCGCAGCGTGCTGACGCTCGTGCCATAGGCACCTTTGAGATTTTCGAGCTTCAGTTTCTGACCCGGCGCAAGCCGACCGAAGATGATATCGGCGCGAATCTGCCTGTAGCCACTCTCGGCAACGGTTTCCTCGATATCTTCCTGTCGCATGGTTTCTCCGAGATTTTGCATTTTCTCCTATATAGCTGGAGAACTCGGGTGGGTACAACGGAAAACGGATTTTGGGGCAAGCAGCGGGTGAGGCGAAATGCTGCAGGGCGGCAATTTGCGTGGAAAACCGGCCTTTTAGAGCGACATTCACGTTAGGCAAGGCTTGTGAGGTAATGTGTCCCGAGACATTACAAAGGCTTGACTATTGTCCCAACCATGGTTCCATTGTGCGACGCAGCATAGGGAGCAACGATGGAACTTTCGTCAAAACTCGTGAAATCCGTTGCCTACGACCCGTCGACAGGGGTCCTCGACATCGAGATTCGCCTCAAGGGCCACCGCCGATATTTCAACGTGCCGCCGGTCGTCTATGAGAACCTGATCACGGCCACGTCGCCCGGCTGGTATTACACACGCCATATCCGCGATGCTTATCCGCGCTCGGCCGAAGGTGCTGAAGGACGCGCGAAACAGGTGC